>CAYNJG010000057.1:0-33774 GCA_964397295.1 uncultured Pirellulaceae bacterium | reverse complement strand
GGTTATGGCGGCGGCTACGGAGGTGGCGGTGGTGGCGGCGGCTACGGCGACGATTTCGACGATGACGAGCTCGTACCGTACGTAGTCTACTGGTCTCCCGAATGCCAAGAACAAATCAAAAGGAACTCGTTTGGCTGGCTCAGTCGTGGGTCAGGCGAACCATCGCTGATCGAATTGCTCTACACCCAAGAAGATCTTTGGGTACTCGATTCGTTGATGCAAATCATTGCTTCCACGAACGGCGACGCCCGTATCAAAGAGCAGGCAGCCGTGAAGCAAATCGACGCGATCGAACTGGGCATCGCGGCAAGTCGACGAATGAAAGGTAACATCTCGCCCGTCCAATCAGCCGACGAAGAAGAAGACGACGGTATGGTGTTGGGAATGGGTGGTGGCGGCGGCGATGGCGGTTACGGCGGGGCCTACGGCGGTGGAGATCCTTACGGCGGTATGAGCGGTGATGACGATGACGACGAAGACGGTGGGTTCACCTTCGATCCGTTAGAAGAACGATACGTCGACAAAGACTACGCCAAACTCGCTTCGTCAGACGTAACGTCGCGAGCTTCGTCGGATATCCTTAGCGATGTCATGGTTGCCAAGCGAATTGCAGTTCGTATGAAGGTCTCTATGGACACTCGCAAGTTGGCACACTTCCTTTCGGCTTGTGCAAACGCTCCTCTTACCTTTGAAGTACATCAAGTTCGAATCAACGCTTCAGATGCTCCAGGTGGCTTGGCCGCAATGGGTGGTGGCTACGGCGGTGGATATGGTGACGGAGGCGGCGGTGGTGGATATGGCGGCGGTTACGGTGGTGGTGGTGGCTACGGCGATGATATGGATGGCATTCCCGCAGAGACCTACGACAAGACCGTGGAGTTCTTTGGGGTGGTCAACATTTTCAATCCCGTTGACCGAAAAAAACTCTACTCGGCTATTCAATCCGAAGATGGCGAGATGGATGACGCGGAACCAGCCGCCGATGAAGACGACGAAACGCCAGCTGATGACGAAGCTGCCGATGAAAACGAAGTAGCTTCGGCAAACTAAAAGACTGACGACGAAACAACCATTTGATCTTCCTGTGGTCCAAGACCACGCAAACAACAGGAAACCGCGAGCCGTTTCCAAGAACACGTTCGCAGAATAAAAGGGTCGAGCCTATGTTTGGCAAAAAGAAAAAAGACGGCGCCAAGGCGGAAAAGCCAGCAAAAGACAAGAAGGCAAAGAAAGCCAAAAAGCCGAAGGCGGCGAAGTCTACCGAGGGGCAGTCACGCTTTGGTGACGGCGGCCTCAAGACGGTTGTCGTGGAGAATATCGAGAAAGTTCTCATGGTGGCAGTCGCGGCCGCTGCTCTTTTCATTGCGTTCAAGTCGTACAGTCGCCCTGGTCTCGAGGATCGGTACGCACCAGAAAGACTGGGCCAAGAAATCAGCACCGCCCGAAGTCACATGGAGACCAGCACGTGGTCGCAGACTTCCGCCGAGCGACTCACGGCACCGGATAACTATTCAACCCAAGCCAGCGCCGACGTCTCGGTCATTAGCCCCAGCATGTACGCGCTGTCGCAACCTTTGCAGCCGATTCATTTCGACGAGCCAAAGAAACGAGATGATGTCACGCTAATTGCACTTCGAGACTTGGAAGTGACCACGGGTTTTGCCGTCGCGATGGTCCCACCCAAAATTGAAGTCCGGACAACGCCGGGCATCGAAGACGAGGAAGAAAGAACGCGAATTGACCCCGAAGAGACGAAGGGCATTCGACCAATTCCAGAGGAAGTAACAAAGCGGTTGCGAAAGTTTCTGCCGCCTGCAGAAGGCGCAAAATTGCGGGAAACTAACTACGCATGCATCATGGGGTTGATGCCACTCAAGGATCAATTCGCTAAATACAAAGAAACCTATGCGGATGCCAACGGGTATTCCATGGAACGTGACTTCCCAAGATACGTGGCCAAGTTCCAAGTTGAACGTGCGGAATTAGGTCCCAATGGTAAGCAGTCAGAATGGACGCTAATTTTCGGTGGTGATGCGGATAAGCGAAATCAAACTGAAAAGATCCTCCGGAAGTTGACCGATGAATATTGCTTCCGCGGAATCCGTGTGGAAGAGGTCGCTCGGAACGATGCGATCGACCCATTAACAATCGCACCACTACCTTCGTTCATCTATCGAGATATGAGTAGCTTCAAGCACTCGACGATCGAAACTCAAAAAGACATGGAACAGTTGTTGTTAGCTACCGAGTTGGTAGAAGAGACAAGTGAAGAAGCTGGTGATGGCATGGACAGATTGGCGAGTGGTGAAGCTGCAGATGGCGGCGGTGGCGGTTATGGAGGAGGCTACGGCGGTGGCGGTGGCGGTTATGGAGGAGGCTACGGTGGTGGCGGTGGCGGCTACGGTGGCGGCTACGGCGGTGGTGACGGTGGTTATGGCGGCGGCGGTGGCGGCTACGGCGGTGGTTATGGCGGCGGCGGTGGCTCCGGTGACGTACCTCTTGACGAAATGGGGAACTATGCGGCGAGCATCGACAACAAAATGTTCCGCTTCTTCGATTTCACCGTACGACCAGGTCGTTCCTACAGATACCGAGTCCGACTAGCGTTGTCGGATCCAAACTATCCTGACCCCAAAACGCGTCCACCATCCCCAAAGCACCTCAGCAACGAGGTGACTTCGCGAATCAAAGATCAAATTGCTTCCGGTGGCAAAGAACAATACTGGCGATTTGCTGACTGGAGCACGCCATCACCGATCGCTTCGGTAGGACGTAGTGAACGACTTTTGGCTGGGACGGCAAAGGCGCCAACACCAGGTCGATTATCGGTCAACGGAAAGCAAGTCACTTATCCTCGCGGCTCAAGCGGTCCTACTATCGAGTCGATCGTGATCGGTTTTGATCCGGAAAACAAAGTCGATATTCCGGGCAAAGTCGATACGTTGAAACGTGGTTCGCTTGCCAACTTCCTAGGAAAGAAAGTCGAACTTATTGACCCGAAGTTGAATGTGCTTCGCACGAAAGACAAGCACGTGTTCCGTTCAGACATACTTGTGCTCGACATCGCTGGTGGCGAAGAACTGAAAGGTCGGAAGACTGACAAAGGGCTGAGAACACCCGGTGAGATGTTAGTCTTCACCTCCGGTGGCCAACTTGAAGTCCACTCGGAAATGGAAGAAGCATCAGACTATCGCTTCAATGACTATCCGGAAGATCCTAACGCTCGTCGTCGCGACGATGATGATGACCGGCGTGGACGTGGTCGCGGTAATCGTGGAGGCGGTGCCTACGGTGGCGCCTACTAACTAAACAGGATGGGACGTTTGGCTCGGTTGCTTTCATCGAGAAAGAAACCGAGAGCTACGATGGGTGGACCCATTCCTGGGTTCCATCTGACCAATGTTCTTTTTTCCAAATCGGAACTTCGACCTTCAACGTGTCGATTAACCAACGTCCGGCTTCAAATGCTGTTGCCCGATGAGCAGAGCTAACAGCGATCGCCACGCTGGCCTCGCCAAGCGGTACGTTGCCCAGTCGATGAACGATCCCGCAATCGACGATTTCCCATTTTTCTTTCGCCGAATTTTCGAGTTCGGCTAGTTTCTTCTTAGCCATCGAATCGTACGCTTCGTAGTCGAGCGTGACGGTTTGTTTGCCGTCCGTGAACTCACGCGTTGTGCCAAGAAAAAGTACGACAGCACCGGCTTGGGAGGAACCGACTTGGGCCAACAGTTTCGCGACATCGATCGGATCTCGAACCAACTCGACCATAACTAGCCTCCGCTAACCGGCGGGATGCAAGCGATCTCGTCGGTGGATTGCACAACCGTGCCGTCGTCCGCGTAGCCTTCGTTAACTGCAAATCGCAGCAGGGACGACATCGAATTCAACTCTGGCAAGCGTTTCAAAAGTACACTGCGCACATCCGCGACGGTGGCGCCGTCGTTCAACTCAATCTCAACTTCGCCATCGCCCATGGCATCTTTCGCAATCGCGAACAACCGGACGTTTACTTTCATCGACCTCGACCTTTCTGAGCTTGCGTCTGCATCGCTCATCGTTTTAGACCCTGCACGGGATCGGGGCTTAATCCGTACGACGCAGCAAGCAGCTTCAATGGATGCTGCGTTGACTTTGCGGTGCCTTGCTGCATTTGTAATCGACAAGAGCTGCACTCGCTACTGCCGACTTGTACGACTGAGCTGCGAACTTCATTGATCATGTTCAGTCCGATTCGCAAACTAGTACGATAGTTCTCTCGCCGCAGACCGTAGATACCTGCCATTCCGCTGCAGCCTTTGTCGATCGAATGAACCGTAATTCCCGGAATCAGCGATAACAGTTTTCGGCCCGCCTGCTGCGTACTCAGGGCTCGCGAGTGGCACGGTTCGTGATAGGCAACCGTCGTGCTAATGGGTTTAAGATCGAGTTCCAGTTTTCCTGCGAGATGCATTTTCCAGAAATAGTCGCATGCCTCGGTCGTGTTTTCTGATACCAGCTCAGCATCGCCCGTATCGTCCAGAAGATTCGGATACTCTTGCTTCAAACACAAGGCGGCGGATGGCTCCGTCGCGACGACTTGGTACCCTTGCCGAATCGCGTCGGCCAACACGGCGACGTTTCGTTTTGCCAGGGAGCGAGCTCGGTCAACATCGCCCTGTGAGATCATGGGCATTGCCGAAGCCATCTGTGCGGCTGGAACGTATACCGAGATTCCATGGTGCTCCAAGATAGCGACAAACGCTTGAGCCACATCGACGTCGAAGTAGTTGGCGAACACATCAACGAAGTAGACAACTTTTTCACCGGGCAGCTTGTTCGGACGCCCCAAACGACGTCGCTCGGGTGTCCGCAAAAAGGATCGATTCGCAAACTTTGGTAGCTTTCGACCCTGTGAGACTCCGGATATTTTTTCTAAGACCCATCGCATTTGCGGATTCTCGATCCACCAGTTGGACAGCCGCGTAAAGCGACTTCCCCATGCACACATCAGGTCGATGCGTCCGAGCAACCAATCCGAAAAACGCAGCCCGTTGGAATTCACATATTGTGACTTGCACTCGATCATCAGTTTCGGGATGTCGACTCTCGCCGGACACTCGAGCCGACACTGATGGCAGTTCACGCACAGATCAGCGACGTCTTTCAGTGCATCGCTAGTTGCCATGTCCCAATCAAGCCGACCTGTCATCAATGCTCGCATCAGATTCGCTTTAGCGCGAGGCGATGCTTCTTCGCTGGGCTCGGCGCGGAAGATGGGACACATCCGTTCCACGCTCGAAAGAGAATGGCAACCGCCGCAGCCATTGCAAGTTCGCGCTGTCAGCGCGATGTCAGCGGGCGTCCAGTTGAGTTGCAGATCAACAAGCGTTTCGCTTTCACTCGGCGTCTGCTCGTTTATTGCCTCTTGCACGGGGCGAAGATTATGCGAGATCGGCTGCGGATTATCAGCAACAACCTTGCCCGGGTTCATGATTTCGGCTGGGTCGAATATCTGTTTGACTTGACGAAACACGTCGTACAGCGGACCGTATTGTTGTTGCATAAACCATGTGCGGCTAAGGCCCGTACCGTGTTCGCCGCTGATCGTGCCACCGATCGCGACGACTTCTTGGTACAAGTCTTTGGCGAGCTGATGCAATTGGTGGACATGATCCAAGTTTGCCAAGTCCAAGAACGGACGAATGTGTAGTTGTCCATGTCCGGCATGAGCGAACAACGAAGCAGTGACTTGATGTTGCTTTAGAACATTTTGTAGTGTGACCAAAAAGTCTGGAAGTTTTGCTGGCGGAACAACCACATCTTCGACGAACGGCAACGCACGGCGCTGTCCTTTCAAACGGTATAGACTTGGTACCACGTGCGCGGCGAGCGACCAGTAGAACTCCACTTCCGCCGGCTCGAGTGCTTTCTTGGCATCGAACGCGAGCTTCTTTTTTCTTTGCACGACCTGAATCATTTGTTCTAGTCGACCACGAACTTCGGCGGCCGAATCATCTTGAACTTCAATCAGTAGCGACGCTTCCGTGGGTTCGGGCAACAACAGCTGAAAACGTTCGTCTGACTCGCCTGCCAATCGCATAAGCCGCCGATCCAGCAGATCACAGGACCACGGTAAGAATCTCCGTAGCTCTAGCGCCGCCCGCGCCGCCAGTTCCAATCGCTCGAACAGCAGCAACGCGACGCCTCGGTGAGCTGGTACATGAACCGTATCGACGGTGAGTTCGGTGATGATGCCAAGCGTTCCTTCCGAGCCGATCATCAAATCTGTAAGGTGCAACGGCTTCTTGTCTGCCGACTCGTAGAGGTGATAGCCAGCGCGATTCACAAGCGTTTGCGGACGATGCTCTTCGATCACCGATCGGTTACGATTTGCTAAGTCAGTGACGCGTTTTGTCAGATTCTGGACGCGTGGATCAGCGGCTTCCGAGTTGCGATCGAATTCCACCACCTGACCGTCCGCCAGTACGACTTGCATCGCGCGAATATTCTGTCTTGCGGATCCGTATTTCAACCAGCGGCTGCCGCATGCGTCCAGTGCAGCAACACTGCCCATGGTCGTTACCGCGCCGTTCGCTGGGTCTGGTCCAAAACGTCGTTTCTGCCGACTGAGGTGGTGATTCAGTTGAGACAGCGGCATGCCGGCTTGAACGCGAGCCGTTTCCACATCGTATTCGACGGAACGCCGCATTGTATGAGCGAAATCCAGTATCAGTCCGGGCCCAATTGACTCGCCCGCGAGACCGGAACCAGCCCCTCGTGGATGGATGGAGATCCCGTTTTCCGTCGCGTATTGCACCGCGACGACAACGTCTTGTAGAGTCCGCGGCCGGACAACGCCAAGCGGTTTGATTTCGTAGATACTCGCATCGCTGGAGTACATCTGCACGAAAAGGTCATCGCACCGAACTTCACCTTGGATCACGCCACGCAAATCGGCTTGAATGCGTTCTCGATCAGGATCCATGCAGTAACTTTCGCGTTGGCATCAAGCAATGTGTAGGCTGCCTGCCTACACTGAGAGACGAAACCTCGTTCTATTTACCTGGCAGTTTGGCTGTGCTCAGTCGGTGGCGCTTGTTCGTCGGCATGACTTCGTAACTCATTTTGCATGGACGCCTGTTTCGCCTCTTCTAGTCGAATCGCCTGTTGGCGATGTCGCTCGAAGGCATCTAAATCGAATTGCTTGTAATCGTCAAATCCCGGCAGGCCGCGGTACTGTGCCTGGCATCGATAGCATTCCAGCACATCGCCCATGGTCAAATATAGGACGGCGTCGATCAAGGCCGAAACGAAAAGTGGTACATACGACCACAGTACCATTTCATAGGCCCAAAAAATCGTGCTGATCGTGAATCCGGTTCCAATAATCAAGACGCCAAGGCGTTGTGGAAAGTCCTTTCGCACGAAGAGTTCGTCGCTGGGGCATGCCAGACAGTGCCGCATCGTGCCATCGACTAGCTCGGGCTTCATCAGCATGCGCTCGGTCTGACAAGCGTCGCATTTTACCGCAGGGCCTTCGTCCTCGAATTCGGTACGTAGCGTGGCACTGCATTCTGGGCATGAAAAAGTAATGTTACTCATGAAGTTTCGACAATCTCTTCCGCTGCCTTATTGCGACTCTGTTAAGGAACATCGACCGACTTGCCATTGTCTGTTACATCCAGGCTTAGCAAGTAAGGCACTGCTTTCTCGGCCCATTCGCTGGGGGAGGGAAACGCCGAAGCACTTTCACCGAAGCAGCTGTCGAGCATATCAGTATGGATGACTCCGGGATTAAAAGCGACCACCGCCAACCCGCGTGGAATTTCCTGCGATAGCCCTCTGGAAAGTCCTTCGATGGCGAATTTCGAGGCACAGTAAGGCACAACCTCGGGAGAAGTCGAGCGTCCCCAGCCGGAGCTAAAGTTCACGATCACGCCAGTGCCTGCGGCGATCATCGCGGGCATAAAATGTTTGATCGTATTGAAAGTACCGCAAACGTTGACGTGCATTAACGATTCGAATTCTCGCGCGTGAACTTCCCAAAGGGGTTCGCTGCGGTTGATGACCGCGGCGTTGTTGATAAGAAGATCGGGAACACCGCCATCGGCAAGGATCTTCTTGACCCACACTTCCACTTTGTCGGAATGTGAAATATCGACGACGTCGAACGAATGAGGCGCTGGAAATTCCTCGCGAAGTTCCTCGATGTCATCTTCATTGGTTGCGCAGCCATGAATTGTATGGCCGCGTTTTATGAAACCTTCCACCATCGCACGGCCAAGTCCGCGGCTGACACCGGTAATCGCAATCCGACGTGACGACATGGAAAAACTCGAGTTTTAAAGGACCACCCGTCTAGCTACGGCAGCGTTCGTGCTTCAGCGGCAACCATGCGCCATTGTCCGCCGAACTTGCAACGCACTGCTGAATGAAGAACATGCCTTCCACGCCATCGTGCACGTTTGGATAAATCGTGTCACGCTTTTCGAAAGAATTCCCCGTTGCGCGGGCCACCATCGCATCGTACGACGCGCGGTAGACGTTGGCGAATGCTTCGAAGAATGCTTCGGGGTGACCACTTGGTAGTCGACATGCTGCCGAGCCTGATTCGTTCATAAACGATGCGTTCGGATCACGCGTGTAGATTTTATGCGGCTGACCATTTTCGCGAACAATCATCTCGTTCGGGTTTTCTTGACGCCAGACCAGAGAGCCTTTCGTGCCATCGATCTCGATGAACAAATCGTTTTCACGACCGTGCGAGATTTGCGATGCAGTGACCGTTCCGAGGGCACCATTTTCGTAGCGTACGATTGCTGTACCGTAATCGTCTAGTGCTCGGCCATCGACGAATGTTTTCAAATGACAACTGATTTCAGCAGGCAGCAAACCCGTCATGTAACGCCCCAAATTGTAGGCGTGAGTCGCGATATCACCGAAACAACCAGCTGCGCCGCTCTTCGACGGATCAGTTCGCCATGCGGCTTGCTTTTGGTCTTCCGCCTCCAGCTTTGTGCGAAGCCAGCCTTGGATGTAGTTCGAACGAATTGCGTTGATCTCGCCTAGGTCGCCGCTAAGAATCATTTCGCGAGCTTGGCGAACGAGCGGATAACCTGTGTAGTTGTGCGAGACAGCGAAGACCACGTCGGAGCCATCGACCAACGCGGCCAGTTCTTCAGCTTGAGCCAGGTCAAACGTCATGGGTTTGTCACAGATGACGTTGAAGCCGGCTTCGACAGCGGCCTTAGCGATTTCGAAGTGCGTGTGGTTGGGCGTGGCGATCGAAACGAAGTCAATCCGTTTGTCTTCCGGAAGAGCCTTTTCCGTGTCGAAGAGTTCTTGGTACGAACCGTAGGCACGATCCGCGGGAATGTCGTAGTCCGGAGCGGATGCTTTCGCTCGCTCGGGATTCGAGGACAAAGCTCCCGCGACCAATGCAGCTCGATTATCCAAGACGGCGGCAGTGCAGTGAACACGGCCGATAAACGATCCTTGACCGCCGCCACAAAGGGCCATGCGGAGTTTGCGGTTAAGTGCGTCGTTGGTTGCCATGATTCGTACTCCCAGACTTATTCGTTTGCCGAAATGATGCTGTTTCAAACAAAGCGTTTTTTACCAAATTCTGGACCCGCTCGACAGGAGGCGGAAGAGATGCGAGGTACACAGACTGAAGCGACCTCTGGCAATTTTACCTGGGCTCCGTCTCAATTTGGTGTGTGTTGGCGAAACTTGTCAAGTCGGTTTCGGTAGGTGCCGCAGGCCCCGGTTTCTGACGTGCACTTTCGCTACATCTTTTGAGACAAAGCCTCGATCTTTGCGTCGGCTACTGAGGCAGTTTTGAGCAGGGTCTTGCTGCTTTCCACGCCTAGGCTAGTTCATGACTTTGCGCCATTCGTATTCGGCTTTGCGTTGCGAGTCACAGATAATCGTGTAGAACCGTGCCTTCGGATGTTGCTGCTCTAGTTCTTCTTTCCACTCTCGCGCACCAGCTGGCGAGGTCGTGATCATCGCGATGTTTAGAAACGCCTTGCCACGTTTCTCTACCATTTTCACCAAGTAACGCGTTTGGTTGGCAATTGGGTCCTTATAGCCTTTCTTCATTTTCTTGCTGGTGAGATGCTTTTGAATTTTTCGTTCCATCGTCAGAAAATCACTGTCGAAATGTTTCTTAAAGACCGCTGCAAGTTGCTGGTCTCGCTCTTCTCCTAGCGGTTCGAGAGGGAGCGTTTTGCTGATCTCTTTGAGGTAGGCCTTGAATGCATCAGGCTCGTTTGTGGCCAAGTGATGAACCATTCCCCACGCTACCGCATAGCCATCAGCATCCAAGTTCGACGAGGTGGCCGCGTTTTTGATCAAATCACCGCTACCGCCCCGCATCTTCAGTAGCGAGTACATGCGTAGATCATTCAGCATACCGGCTTCAACCCAACGCACGTCGCGGATGGGCAGTTCGGCGGTCTTTCGTTTGACGACTTTCGATTTAACTCGTAGTGGACAAAGATACTCAGGTACACCTTCCGACAGCCACATTGGCCATTCTGCGAGTCGTTTCTGTACATTGGTATTGGCAAGTAGTTGATGAACACCTTCATGGACGATGGTGTAAGCTGCCTGCTTCAGCCCAAACTCGGGGGCAGCGTCTGCTAATGCTTGATCTTCGTAAAGGATGATGTGGTTCGAGATCATGTTGTAGTAAGCCGCTACCGACGGGTCGACTGGCTTCAGTTTGTCGAATGCTTCACGATCCGGCATAATTACGACGACAAGGGGCACCGCGGGTCGTTCGAGGTCAAGCTCCCACTCGCGTAGTTGTTTCACCACGCCGGGATACATCGATTTCATAATCGTCTGCGTGTATTCCAAGAACGGTTCACTACAGTCGTAAACGAATAGGTAGGGCTTGTCCCACTTTTGTTTGAAGTTCTCGATGCCGGACTCTGTCAACGCATGTTGCACATCCTTCATCGAAACCTTGCTCATTTTCTTGGCGTCCGTCGGCTGCGTTTCCGCCTGTGGCACTAGCGAATACTCGCCAGAAGGTCGCTCGATAAGCGCATCATCATCAACATGGCAAATCAATCTCGCGATTTGTTCGGTACCCAATGCCGATCGAACACGTACGTGACTGATCTTCGGCCTTTTGATTGTGGCATTTTGGGAGATTCGAAGCGTCAATTCCTTGGGTTGATACGGAATGATCGAACGAGCCTGGTCGGGCGCCGATCGCGGCGGGCTCTGCGCGTTCGCTATGCAAGCAGCTAACCCGCTAACAAATATCACAATAAAGCTCGAAAGAACTAGGGATTTCATAGCATACCTGTCGACGAGAGTGACTTCTGGTGTGTTGATAATTCTACACTAACCCTGGTGCGACTACGAGAACGACGCGAGGTTACGTTTAGGAGTGAGTGCGCAGCACGTTCGCTTGTACTGACTGTGGACACGATGTCCCGCGGCGGCCCAACGTGCAGAGCGTCAGACGCGGCGCATAGCTGTTGAAGTTTCATTACTAGGAATGGAAACACTTCAAGCTTGAGGCGCAAGTCGATGGGATTTTAAGTTGGGCACTTCGTAGCATCGGTAGTCGACTTGGACTTGTTCGTGGCATAGGCCGCGAGGAACGCCCCAACACCAATGGAAGCGAAGATCGCTAGATGCTCCAGCCATGCTACGCAATGATCAAAGATTCCAGCTTTCTGATAGAGATTTCCAGCGAACTGAAACTCAAGCTCGGAGAACTTAAACGAAAATCGGAAGTAGTAGGCGAAGAGACAAACGCTCACGAGCATCCAGCCACGATTCTTTGCGAAACAAACAAACGGTAGTGCCCAAACCCAATACCAAGGGTTCTGCGTTGGCTGCAATACAAAGAACGTTGCAACCAAAAGGAATGTCGTCTCCAGCACATCGCGATGGGGATTCTTTGATGCGCCCATGCGTTTGTGCAGCCGGACAAGCAATACAGTGTAGATCGCTAGGAATGCGCTCACTGAAAGTAAACGCGCGACAAAAAACGGCGGTGACTTACTCCAACCAGAAGTCTGAATGAAATCGTTGAGTCTCTGTCGCCAAGGATTTGGTGTCACGACATACCACGCACGATTTATTTTGGTCTGGCGATCAGGTTTACAGTTCTCGAAGACGAACGTGAATACCACGTCATTCATGCGCCAATCTGTCAAAAAACCATTGAGACCCTCATGAACGCCATCTTGAGTTTCCGCCTGCGGGAGCTTCAGGACTTGCTTCACTGTGTCGTTCTCGACGAGCATCCATCCCATCATCACGGTCGAAAGAACGAAATACGACAACAGGAATCGAGCGCCTGATCGCCAACTCTGTCGACCGAAGAGCATGGCAAACAGCGGAACAAAGAGAACGGGAAACAGCTTCGCTGCCGTGCCAGCGCCCAACAAACACGCAACGCCGATTTCTGCCCATGCGAATCTTGCTTTGGGCAAACGATCGCGTTTGGTTAACGTCGCCAAAAGCAGCAACACGGCGGCCGTGGTAAAGCAAACTGCGATGGAATCGAGGTGACCGCTATTAGCGATTTCCTTGATCACGAGCGGATTCCAAGCATACGCAACTAACCAGCCGATATGCACACCCGCCATTCGAATCAAGCCGACAACTAAAGCTATCGTCGCAACATCGAACAACACCAACGTAAATCGAATGGCGGTCAGATGGACGGTTGCACTTGCATGATCCGGCACGATCCACATGGTTGCCGCGAAAACTAGTTGACTCACCGGCGGATAAATCGTCGTGTACTCGGCGAAATGAACATTCGAAACGATGGCGTGGTGAGACGGCGTTTTCGTGGCCAGAGTTGTTAGCTTGGCCAGCACCGGATCGTCGATTACCAATTCGTCGGTCAACACTTGCTTTGGCGCGTACAAGTATGGCGATACACCGTTGCTGGTCACTAAGCCATCCCACATGTACCGATACAAATCGATCTCCAGGATGGGAGGGATGCATACTTGAATCGCACGGAAGCAAATGGCAAACCAAAAAATCGTTGCCAGTAGTCGCTTGCCGGTGGCGGCACTAGTGTCGACTTTGACAGAGACTCGCAAGCTCCAGATCCAAATGGTACACGCCACGAAGTAGAGACTGACGGTGCAGGCGATCGGCTGATTCTCTAAGCCGAAAACAGATGGGTATAGCCATACGAAATTCACAGCACCGAATACGCTGCAAAGTAAGCCACCCAACAAGACAAGTGTGGATAAGGTCGGCTTCATTCTACGCTAGCACTCATCGGACATTGCAAATTGCACTTCAGTCTATCTGATTCATGCGGTTCGGTTACGGACGGAAGGATCGCAATGTTCCCACGCGCAGAGGAGTGGCAACAATGAAGCGTGCGATAGCGAACGGTTATTCCGATTTTGCGAGGCATTAGATGATGCTAGTATCTGCCACGGGCGTAACTGAATTCACCCTGAAGTCCCAACAGTGGCTAATTCCGAAGTTTTTTATTCGTCATATGATCGAAATCATTCGGCTCGCTGGCCGCACTACTAACATCAGGGAAACAGGTCTTGATTGCATCCAAAACCCTCCCGTTGAGAAGCCAGTGAACTTTGATTTTTGCTTTGATGTTTTTTTAGCAACGATATCCACAGAGTTCCTACGCAGAGCGCCAACCTCCTATATCGGTGTTGGTCAAAACGCTTGACGGCTTCGGTTTACCCGAGCGATAGCGGTTCCGCGAGGGTAGTGGTTCGTTGATGATCGACGGTGACGACTCTTTCGAGAGTTACCGCACAAGTATCTTTTCACAGTCTAAGTTAACTTCCAACAGGTATCAGTAAATTGAAAACTAGAACTCTACTAACATCGGTCGCCTTGCTCGCTCTGGCGACTGTCGCTTCAGCACAGACTCAAATCCGCGTGGAATACGAAGTAAATTTTGGGGTTACCGGCACTGGATTCGCTCCTCTGGGAGGCATCTTTCACGACGGTTCCTTCTCTACCTTCACGCCTGGCACGATGGCATCAGATGGACTCGAATCCTTGGCCGAAATCGGTAATCCTGCGGCATTCTTGGCTGAGGCACCAGCTTCCGCCAACGTCGGAAACACTGCCGGCCAGATTGGCGGTTCGAATCGCCCGCTGAGCAACTCGTTCACCCTTTTTGTCGATGATGCGAACACCAACTTCAGCTTCGCCTCCATGTTTCTGCCTAGTAATGACTGGTTTGTTTCGAATCCTGGGGGAACAAGTCTTGACATTAGTTCGTTGCTAAACGCGGCGTCTGGTACATCGCTCCAGATCGATCTCTCGACCATCTACGATGCTGGAACGGAGCAAGAAGATTTTACTCGCGGCGGCGGCACAGGAACGGACCCATTTGGGCTCGTACCTCGACTTTCCGATGCTGACGGCGGGAATCCGGATGACCAAATGGATAACGTTTCGCTAGTTACTCGTACGGCCGGTGTTAATCTGTTCGCAGACTTTGTGAATCCTAACAACGAGCCGATTGATCGATTTCTTACAGCGAGCGATCCATCGATCTCCCTTGGCACACTCACGATAACGACGGTTCCAGAACCGTCGTCGATGGGTCTCTTTGCTGGTGCGATCTTGGGTTGCATGGTTCTGCGACGCAAGCGAAGCTAACTGGCATCCATCTTCTTGCTGGAAACAGTAAACGCTCCTGTGCTAACTTCGCACAGGAGCGTTTTTTTGTGCCCTGGCATTCTCATTCAACTTGAAACCGAACGAAGAGTTCGTGCGGTGTATTGGGCTGGCCCTGGCAACCAAGTTCATGGGCTTGCGCTTGCGACAAGCGTACTTGCACAGCGGCTTACCTGGTGAATGAACAAGGTGTTAGAGAGATGAGGCGAAGCACTTGTTTGTTTGCTTCCGCGAGCCGACCGCCATCCATCCATCCATCCATCCAGACGACATTGCAATGCCTCAGGCGAAGATTGCATTGATATCTTCGGCAACGATCCCCGACTTCTCAAGCCCGTGTCGTAACTTCAGACGAGCGTCATGTACGAGTTTGTAGATGGCATTTCGATTGCTCTTCAATCGAGAAGCCATTTCTTCGACTGGTAAGCCTTCTAGCAGTCCTCGGATCGCCAATCGCTGTTTTTCAGTCAATTCGCTGTCGATCAACTCCTGCAACTTTATCAATATGCTCTGTTGGTCCATGGCTTGCCCAACTTGAGTACTTTTAATCTCAGCGAACTCGAATTTGAGGCTGTCACCCGCCGTAATCCCGTCTAATGAAATGTCTCTGCAATGCCTTCGGCGGTATTCACTGATTCCGACTCGCGTGGCAATCGAAAATGCCCAAGTCGTAAATCGACTGCGACCTTGGAAGGTATCCAACGCATTCATGATTTTTAGCAAAGCGTCCTGCGCAACATCCTCCGCATTGAAACTTCTAGACCCGTAGTGATTGTTGAGCGAACTATTCAATCCGCGAACAATCAACTCTCGCAATTCAGCAAGCGCGGCGTCTCGCTCTACGGAATCATCGCTTTTGAGACGTTGGACCCAAAGGTCTTCGTTTGGTGGTTCTGTCGACATACGCGCCACTCGAACTCGAAAAATCTAATCACCGCATAATGCGATGCATCATCATACCGCTTGTTTAGCCAAGCTGTTTAGAAGCATAGCTGATTTCTTCCTGGGGCTGGAGGAGTGAGGATCCTCGAGCAAGAGCATTCAGCCAATCGCCACAGCGTGTTGGAGACGAAAAGCCCTATATATACCCGCGTCAGAAAACGGGTGATAACCGAAATGGCTGTCCGTATCGATGTAAAAAGAAAAGCCAGTGATCCTAATGGATCACTGGCTATCCGAAGAGAGACAGGGGGGTTGAATGACTAGTTGGTTGAGGCTAGCCAAGCTTGAGACTGTCGTAGCATTACGAAGACTGAGGTTACTTTCATCGTTTGCTGCCTGTTAGTCGTCGTGATGTGTTGTTTTCTTACCAAAAAAATAGTTCGTTCGTCGAACGCCGGCTCCGCGTATTCCGGGATGCATACCGAACAAGCAAGAGGCACGTTCTGCCCTTTGATGTTCTTGAGTTTGCGTCTTCGAGAATGAGCTGGCGACGGTGGTTGCTGGCTGGCTGCGACGTCGCGGTAGAAAGGTATGCGAGAGCCATTCACCAGTGCCGGGCCACGCAAAGACGGAACCCAGCCATTCGGTAAAACTCATCGCGTAGCGTCAAAACGGTGATAACCGTAATGGCCGTCCGTATCGATGTGAAAAGAAAAAGCCAGCGATCCAAGGATCGCTGGCTATCTGAAGAGAGAGACAGTGGTTTGAATGGCCAATCAGGTGGTTGGTTGGACTAGCCAAACTGGAGACTGCCGCAGCATTACGAGACTGAGGTTCCTCGTTTGCTGCCTGTTAGTCGTTGTGATGTGGTGCTTTCTTACTAAAAAAAGAATAGAAGTATCTAAAAAGTTGAGCGGTGTTAATGTTGTGTTGAGTGAGAAGCCCGGCCCGCCGGCTGGTAGTGTCGCTTGCTGGCAGCCAGCAGCCGCCTACGTGTGCGGTGCGCAACGAACAACGCGTAACGGCACACACTACATAGACCTGCCTGGTGTGAAGTGGGGCCGATTATTGTTCCGTGCGTTGTTCTCACGAAATCAGGATCAGGTACGTCGCTGGATTCGGACCGAACTTTGACCGCAAGTTCGTGGTACTGAAGAAGTCACTCGTGCTTGTCGAGTATTGTGCCGCTCCAAAATCTTGGTGCGACGTAGTCAGGCAAGGCAAAGCCTAGACGCTTTCAATCGCCTGAAGGCCCTTTAGAAGTGCATTGAACTCATCCTTACAGCATAAGCATTGTTGCAGATGCATTTCGATGGACTTCATTGCTTCGGGGATTTCTTTATGCGAGAGGTGAAACTCTGCGAATTCCGCGATTTGACCAAAACAACCACCACAGTCGATTTCATCTGACTCGACGGAGCTAATCATGCCGAGCAATCCGTTTATCTGTTCTATTGATAGTGACATTTGTGTTTTTGCTTTCTCAGGCAAATATCGCATTGATGTCTTCGGCGACGATGCCTGACTTTTCGAAACCAGCTCGCAACTTGGCTCGAGCGTCATGAACGAGTTTGTAAATAGCGTTTCTATTACTATTCATCCGAGACGCCACTTCCTCAACAGGTAAGCCTTCAAGGAGTCCTCTAATCGCAAGGCGTTGCTTGTCTGTCAGTTCGCCATCGATCAATTCTCGTAGCCTCAATAGTATACCCTTTTGGTCCATCTCTTGCCCGATCTGAGTGCTATTAATCTCAGCAAACTCGAATTTGAGGCTGTCGCCGGCCGTAATTCCGTCTAATGAAATATCTTTGCAGTGCCGTCGACGGTACTCGCTAAGTCCCACCCGTGTGGCAATCGCCATGGCCCAAGTCGTAAATCGACTGCGACCTTCGAACGTATCCAGTGCATTCATGATTTTTATCAGAGCTTCTTGTGCAACATCTTCGGCATTGAAACTGCGTGATCCGTAATGGTTGTTGAGCGAACGGTTAAGTCCCCGAACAATCAGTTCTCGTAGTTCTATAAGCGCCGAGTCACGCTCTGTGGTATCACCGCTCTTTAGTCGTTGCACCCAGTTGTCGTTTGATGAGTAAGACATACAGGCAATTCCTCTTTAAAGACGAAGGCGATGGTACGCGATTTGGATATCTTCTATATGGCCCAATCGCCTAACAGTTCGTCGAGGTATTGATGAATTTCTTACAGCCTACGGTTAAAAACGATACGTTTGTTTTGGACTAAAGCCGGAGTCTCGCCGTGAGGAATGGTAAAATAGGAGGGATCTACGTGCGGATGCTTAGAAAGGAATAATCTAGGCTTCGGGCTTTTGACGCAGCGACTGCCTGGGTCTTACCTGCATACAGACAAAAAACGGAAAAAGGTCGTTTTTGAAGGCGTGCGCAACGAAAAAAAGCCAGCAGTCCGCGTTGGACTAGTGGCTTCGATAGCAGGGTGTGCGTTGTCGGAAATAGAGCCACATGTTTGGCTTATTTCGACGACCTGTCCGTGGGGGCGATGTTCAAGGAAGCTACCTCAAGACGTTCGACATACGCTCGGCAGGCGTCCGGGTCCTTGGCGTTCGAGCACACTGCCGAAAACACGGCGCTTTTGGTTCGGTCTGCGACGGAGACTCGGACACCGACCGCGTTGGATTTGGAGCGGTTCATAGCTTCTTCCTTTGATCAAAATCGTTGGTTTGAGTGACTTCAGCGTCCCTGAGACGCTGTGGCAGTTCGTTAGATGACGTAGTTCATAGCTTCTTCATTGTGGATGCGAGCTGCTTCAGGCCGCTCCTGCTGTTCGGCGAACAAGTCCGTGAACGCTTCATCGAGCAAGGAAACGTCGAACTGAATTCGCTCTTCGTTCGATGCCGCTTCCTTTTTGCCGAGTACGACTTCGCCAGCGTCGACGTCACGACACAAGAAAGCGTAGGCTCCGATGGTCGCTCCTTCATTTACGACTACGTCACCTCCTATGAACGCATTTGTGTAAAGTGACACATTGCGACAAATTGTGGGATGGCGCTTTTGCACTTCGCCGGAGTCAGTCGTTCGTTTACGTGGCTTCTTGGAAGTTCCCAATACGACCCCGTTGTAGAGATTGACGTTTTCTTGGATCACTGTCGTACAACCGATTGCGATACCCGTTCCGTGATCGATGAATAGCCCGCCCGCGATTTGTGCCTGTGGATGAATGTCAATTCCAGTGCGTGAGTGCGAGATACGCGAGATGGCTCGCGGAATAATGGGAACGTTCAGTTGCGTGAATGCGTGAGCAATCCGGTGCGCGACGGTCGCCCAGAAACCGTTGCTTGCATGGAAGACCTCTTCGATATGCTCCAGTGCTGGATCCTGAATTGGATAGCGTTCAACGTCGCGTTGGCAGAATTCTAAAATCTCGTCGAACTTTTCGTAAGCGAATTTCGCAGCAAGTTTAGCGGCATCAATTCCGTACCGCTTTTCAAGTGGTTGCAGGACTTTCGCCACAGCTGTCTCCACGCGTTCGTTGGAACGTACGTAAGGAGCCTCACGACCGATCTGTTGGTCGAGACGATGCATGACCATCGCGACGACGTTTTCTACGAAGTCTTCGATATACTGCTGCTTTGCGATGAATTCACCAGTGTTTGTAGCGGACATGACGTTACCTTCCTGTTGCGTTTATGAAGAGATTTTCGATTGGATAAAGCACGGCTATGCCTATCAGGTCAGGTGTTTTGGGTTGCGGCTTGTCAACGCAAGTCTGTGATTGGATGCCATAAGCCGACAATGTCTTACGAACAAAAATTGCAGTAAGCAATACATCTAAGTGAAAGTGCTCCACTTCTACTGCGTTCTGTGAGGAAACCATACTCGGCTCGAGTTCGAGCAGTGACGAAAGAAATCACAACGGGACGATTTGATTCATTTTCCGCGCAAGGCTTCGTTCGCTGGGCCGATCGACGGTTTGGTCGTGGCCTTGTTAGGGGCACGAGATTTGGGGTTCAATCCGCGGTGACGCTACACCTGACAACGCAGTCTTTATCGTTTGATCATTCGAGCCAAATCGATATCGGCAAATTCTGGCTGCCCTTCTAGGGAATGAATCGCGATTGCCGTGATCCCAGCGTTGCATGGCAGCTCGTAGAAATAATTGCCGTTCACAAAGATCGCCAACGTGGGACCATTACGAAATAACTCGATGCGTTGAAACGCTACTTCCTGCTCGTTGTCCGGTGCAGCGAGTGGAATGTTTGTTGCGGTTTCTTGCGGTGCTAAAAGAACGACTTCGTTATGTACTAACTGGAGAAACGGGGTATCTACTCCCTCGTTCGAGATCGCGAGCGAGAATTTGTCTTCAGGCTTCAAGTTGACAGCGAATCGCAACCGCGAACACTCATCGAGATCTTCTTTGTCGATGGAGATTGGCAGATAAAGCTTGGACCGTGCCTGACCTGTCAAGACTCGACTTCCATCTGCGGCGGCTGTTGGCAGCCAGAGACCCGTCTTATCGAAACGCGGTATGCTCCGTCCGTTGAATAACGGGGTGGGAAATCCGTCCGGTCGCCATTCAGAAACTGCGATCGACGGACCGCTCGTGGGTGCATTGTCTTTTCCAAGCCATTGTAAAACGCCAAAACCTAGCGGAAGAGCCAAAGCTAGCCCGAGCAATACGAACATCCATTTGTAGGGAAACGATCGGGAGCGCTGTCGTTCAATCTTCGAAAAAGTGCGTGTTGCTGCAGGCGATGATTCCGTTTCGAAACTTTTAGTAGGCGTGGCATCTAGCACCATCGTTTCGGCATGGTTATGGGGTTCACTGGAATCGTTGTCTGTCGACGTCGATGCGAAGAGCAAGACTTCGTCAATGCGGTCAATCAACTCTTCGTACGAACTGACACGATGATCGGCATTCGACTCGGTTAGGTCGAGGAACAGCTGCCGCGAACCAGCCGAGATGTTTGCCGTCAGTTCATCGCGCCATGAGTCGTCGCCCACAGACTTCTGCGTGATGATTTTTATGGGAGAAGTGTACGCGTAGGGCTCCGAGCCGGTGAGCATGTGAAATACGGTCGCTCCAATCGCGTATATATCAGCTCGCATATCTACGTGTGAATCATCGATTTGCTCCGGTGCAACATACGCCGGCGTCCCCAGGCCCGTGCCTGTTTCGGTGAGTTGTGCATCCCCGTTTTCGGATTCAAGCGCGAGCCCAAAGTCGGCCACTTTCGCAAACGGCACACCCTGCGGCAAATTGATGCCCGATGGAGGCTCACAAAGCAAAATGTTTCCTGGCTTAATATCGCGATGAATAATTCCTCGTTCATTCGCTTGCTGCAACGCTGAGGCAACTTGACGCGCGATATGCCAAGTAGCGATTTCGGATAGCGTACCTTGCTCTCTAATACGATCGGCGAGGCTACCACCATTGACTAACTCCATCGCGATGCAGAAGCGACCGTTCGCAAAAGTGCTGTCGTAGACGGAAACGATATTGGGGTGTTGCAGCCGAGCAATGGAAGTTGCCTCTCGCTGCATCCGCGATACGCTGTTGCTTATTTGGACGCCGGGGCTAATGGTTTTGAGTGCGACCCGTCGTCCCAAGGCCAATTGCTGAGCCTCGAAGACCATACCGCCTGCGCCGTAGCCAATCAGTCTTTTTAGCTCGTAACCTGGGAGAAGTTTTTTCGGTTCACCCAGTAACTTAATTGCCTCAACCTCGCTGCTAGCCAAGACGGCGAGATTCAACGCGGCATCGGATGGACTAACATTGTTGCTAGTGACGTAGGACTGAATTCGCGAAATCTCGACCTGTTTGATGAAGTCGTGTTCAATGGCCGCAGCAAGAAACCCATCTATCGACGACGGTTTGGCTTCGGACGTGTCCGCATCCAAAGCTTCTGGCTGATCGTCGTTTTCGTGGGGTGTTGGAGGATCCATTTCATGATTCGCGTCACTTCGATGCTTCATCGAGAACGGAGAGCATAGCAGAAATAGACGGCCGGTCGGCAGACATGTCGGCGCCCACGTAGGCGAGTCGAATGTCGCCTTGTTTATTGATGATGAACGTCGAAGGATGCGCCAAGTTCGAGGCAATATTGAAAAAGCCGACAGCTTTCAAGCCTTCATCGAGTACCAGCGGAAAAGGCACTGAGTCAACCTGTGCTTTCTCCGTCTTCTTCGCGGCCTCGACAAACTCGTCCAAATGGTCCGGGGAGCCTGGGTAAACGACAAGCACTTCGGTATCCCGCTCTCGAAACTTTTCGTAATTTGATACCAGCCGCGATGTTTGCGTTTTGCAGAAAGGGCACAACATTCCACTGAAACCCTCCGTGAATACCAGCACAATGTTCTTCTTGCCGAGATACGAATCAAGCTTTACTCGATTGCCGTCCATATCCAAAAATGAAACGTCGCTTAATTCGACCGGTACTTTGACGTTCGATTCGACGTTGTCCTTAAACTTGATGTCCGCCGGGTTGGATGGCATAGGCATCATCTTGCCCATTGGCTTCGCCTGATCCGTTGATCCCGAAGTTGATGTCGATGGCGCTGGCGGCGTCTGAGGGGCTTCCGGTGCTGTCGAAGTAGATTCAGACGCTTGCTGGGATGCGGTGCCTTGATCCTGTGAGCACGCTCCCAGCAGGCACATCGCGGTAACAACAATGAGAGAGCTCGCTAAACGTTTCGTTCTATGAGATGTGTTGTTCATGACGTTCTTCAATCCGTTTAAGGGGGCACGTCTGCATTTAATGATTAGTCGCCCGCGTCGGACGAGATCTTACGTATCTGTTGCAACATTGTACGAGGTCCGCCGATGCTACGCGACAGGTCGGCCAAACGCTGCTGACAGTAGTAGGAAGTCAGCGAATTCGACGCGTCCGTTTTCATCAAGGTCGCCCACGGTTCCTACCTCAACGGTGCGGCCAAAGTTCGTGGATAAGATGAGGAAGTCGCTGAAACCGACAAATCCATTGCTATCCAGGTCCGCAGACGGCGGATTAGCGTTTTCCTCGGTGGTGGGGTCAAAGCCTGGGTTTGTACCAACTAACACGCCCAAATTCGCATCTGCGACTACGATGTGTTCGTCTACGGCTGCGACTCCGAGCGGTTCACTGTTGAATGGAAGATCGACTGTTTCGACCGTGGGCGAATTCAAATCGGCAATATCAATGACTGTTAGAGTCGGTGACGGACTGTTGCCGACAACGAACAGTTGATTTCCCACGGCGTCTACGTTCACGGGATTGGTATCGAGCAGAATCTCCGTGACGGGACTTAGCTGTTCCGAATTGCTCACGTCGAAAACTGAGATTCCTCGTCCGGATGCAACGAAAAGCCTCTCGCCTAGTTGGGCCGATTCGATGGGGAAGTTCGCAGGACCCGCTACGCCTGGCGAAAATCCTGCACCGTCGATCCCTGCTCTATCAAGAATCGAAATCGACGACGGGGCGGTGGGCACATCAATGAGCGTGACTCCGAACGATTCGCTATCAACCAGACCAGCGAAATCCGTTGAGACAAATGCCGTCTGTCCATCGTCCGCAATCAGCACATCTGGCTGTCCAACTCCCAAATCGATCCGAGAGATACTTGTTCCTAAAACGCCGTTCTCGTCATAGTTGAGGACGCTTAGTTGGCCAGTGCCGCCAGAAACGACGACTTGGCCATTTGCAGCTGAAACTCCAGTGAACGGACCAACATCAATCGAGACGGGCCCCGAAACAAGCGTCGGAGAAGTCGGGTCTTCGATCGAAAAAACGGACAAGCTACCTGGTCGGCTCCCATCAATCGCGAAAAGTAGGTCGGCCGCGACAGCCACGTCATCAATCGCGTTACTGCTGCCGGGCGGAGCGATTCCGCTAGTGACTTGAAGCGACTCAAGATCGACGACAAGAAGACCCTGGTTTCCCGCCGCTGCGAACGCGAAGTCATCTACGATGGCCACATTGTTTGTGCTGAACGTCTCAAGCACCTGAAGGTCGACTGTTAGATAGTCTCGGCTTTCAAGTGTTTCGAATTTGAACATTGTGTTCCCTTTAACCAGCCATTTCATCGGTAGAAGATTGTTAGCTGTTAGACGTTCGATGGGCCGCTCCGCTTACGTTCTGATCGGAATTATCCGTACTAAAGTTTTTCTTGGAGAAGATAGTAAGAACTTCAGTGCTGGCACGACAGAACATTAGACCCGACGCGTTGGTCCGAAAAAGAGATTCGTGTAATCGGAACATGCATGAATCGCTGAGCCCAGCAGTTTGGTCTGAACGAACAAGGGCTTGATTCATTCGCTGGCGAAGAAGACAGGTTTCATTCGCATGTGAAGGAGGCGAGTCACGCGACAAGGCCATTCGGCCTGTTCATTCGAACGGTCGCCTCGTTTGTCATTTCAGAGAGGAGAGTTCGATCGTGCGCACTCGACGCCCAAGACAACACCGCATTGAAACACTTGAAACAAGGGATCTGCTTTCGGTTAACGATTGCATACCCTGCCTCGATGAAGGGCTACAGGGTAGTAGTGGGACGGCAGAAGTTGCCTCGGCGGAGGTCAGTGAAGACACGACTCAGTTCGAGATCGCATCCACGTCCGCTGGACCCCAGACAATATTTGGTCAAGCGAGAGTTCTTGAGCTAGAAGGCTCACAGCGTGTTGTAGGCGATCTAAGATCGCGGTCGATTCACCCGTTCTACTTCGAAGTCACCGAAGAAACGGACGTATTCATTGAGAATTTAGACGGCAGTGCGGATTTCGGGATTTTTAATCTACAAAACGAGTCCATCGCACAGGAGGTCGCAGGCGAGATCGACGTCTCGCTGGATGCGGGCGAGTATCTGCTCTATGTCTACGACTTCGCAAGCAGTTCGACATCGTTCGATTTGGAAATCACCGTCCCTGGTGCGCCTCAGTTTATCGAACAGTTTCCCGACGTTCCGTACCTCGGCAGCAACTTCGATTGGAATTTGAACGCGATCAACGCGCCGGAAGTTTGGGCGCAAGGTTTTACGGGCGAAGGTACGATCGTCGCTGTTCTCGATACGGGAGTGGACTACACGCATCCGGACCTTGATGACAACATCTTTGTAAATACAGGCGAGATTGCGGGAGATGGAATCGACAACGACGGCAACGGCTACATTGA
Organism: uncultured Pirellulaceae bacterium; assembly: GCA_964397295.1. Lineage (GTDB taxonomy): Bacteria > Planctomycetota > Planctomycetia > Pirellulales > Pirellulaceae > CAYNJG01. Next base: position 9,137 of record CAYNJG010000057.1, on the reverse strand, counting down.
TGACGTGCGAGGCTTTGACTTCGCCAATTTCGATAACGATCCCATCGATGTGAATGGGCACGGTACTCACGTTGCAGGATCGATTGCTGCCGAGCGAAATGGATTCGGTACCACGGGAGTCGCCTACGATGCGACAATTCTGCCGGTGCAGGTGCTCGGTGCTGATGGTTCCGGTTCGTCCAATGCGATCGCGGCAGGCATTCGATACGCAGTCGATGTCGGTGCCGACATAATTAATCTGTCCCTTGGGGGCGGAGCTACCCGGTCGGTCGTAAACGCGTTGCAATACGCTTTGGCAAATGATGTTTTGGTCGTTGCTGCCAGCGGTAACGATGATGCGTCTCGACCGGGTGCTCCTGCTATTTTTAGCTCGGTTCTGTCCAACACGATCTCGGTCGGAGCCTACACATCGTCTGCGACTCGTTCGAGCTTTAGCAACCAAGTCGGTACATCGGGCGCTGTGCAGATTGACGCACCTGGTTCGCGGATTGCAAGTACTACGCCGGGCGGTGGCTACCGGTTCCAAAGTGGGACTAGTATGGCGACACCGCATGTTGCCGGAGTTGCCGCGCTCGCTTTCTCGGCGAATCCTGATGTCGGTGGGGTGGACGTGCGTTCATTCTTAGTTGATGGAGCCAATCAATCGATTAGGGATTCAGACTCAATCGGCGGAGTGAATGCGGCACGGACCGTTGCGTTGGCCTACCAATTCGATACGTTTAGCGAGTTCGAATCCGCGGAAGGTACGTCGGCCTTCTTTGCCACTAGTGCTGTAGGAAATCAATTTGCATTCTCGGTCACGGTGGACGGCGAGTTGGCGTTTGCCGCGAGTTTTGAATCAGAGGGGGATGCGAGCGAAGACCGATTCGCAGCAGAAGATACGAACGATCGCACCGAACCAGAGTTGCTTGTGAGTCAACGAGAGGCCACCGTTATCGATGTCGTATTCGCCGACGCGGAGCCACTGGTTTTTGATTCATTGTTGAACTCCGATGCCGTAAGTCACTCCGACTCGCTCAGCCAAACTGACGAGCTTGGAATTCGTGATGCTGAAGTGTGAACAGAGAACGAAGCCCCATTTTTAAAGGAGTTGCAGCGATGAAACGAACAGAAACCGCGCACCGTTTGAAAGAAGTGCGCCTACGGGCTGGGCTCAGCTTGAGAACGATCTCAAGACGAACGAAGCTTTCGGTCGGTAAGCTTCGTCAGCAAGAGGTATCGAACGATATTGGCTTTCTCGACTTATGCCGTTGGCGAGACGCCCTCGACGTGCCATGGTCGGAACTGCTTAACGATACCCCCGAAAAGCTAGTCGAACTGCACCGATTGCGTGCTGGTTTGGTACACATCATGCGTGGTGTGCAGTCGTTGCTCACGACGGAATTGGACGAAGCTCAACAGGCGTTTGTGAAAAATATGGAATCCAAGCTGCAAATGCTAATGCCGGAGCTTGAAGGGCTCCGTGGTTGGCCGATCTATGGTGAGCGTCGATCTTGCAATGAACCGACGAGAATCGAAAGTCACATGATCACAACGTCCGTTTGGTTCCCAGATACTCCGCATGAAGCGTAGCCATTGAAACACCCAAAGTGGTTTGACTCGACCCGTGCGAGAAAGCACACCAAACCCTGCCTCTCCCGCGGGATTGAGTTAAAACAAAAGCCCCCTGAAGGAACAATCCCATGCGACAAAAGAACTTCGTCACCCCAATTTTGCTTGCCGGCCTCTTCGCGCCGTTATCCGTGTCGGCTAAAGAAGCTGCGCCAGTGCAAGCAGCAGCGAGCGTGGAAAACTTCTTCGCCTTGCTGAACTCACGCAACACGTCTTATGCGTTAGGCCAAATCGAAAAACAATGGCACCCAGGCAATCGTGCGATGTTGCTCGAATCCTATATCTTTTCTCGCGACCGCCGTGTTTCTGATCGAATTGTCAGTTTGCTCGAACGCAAGACGGGCAAGAAGCTAGGTGGTGATCCTCATAAGTGGTTCAACGAAATCTGGAACACCCCCTACGATCCGCATCCAGATTACAAAGCGTTCAAGACAAGGCTTTACGAAAATATCGACCCGCGATTCAGTGAATACTTTTCGAAAGCTGACAAAGCAACGATCCGGCTTGACGAAATTCGTTGGGGCGGTGTGGTGCGGGATGGTATCCCTCCTCTCAAGAATCCGCTTACCATTCCAGCAGAAAAAGCGAGCTATCTGGACGACGACGACGTTGTGTTTGGCGTTTATGTCAACGGTGAAGCTCGTGCGTATCCGAAACGAATTCTTGCATGGCACGAGATGGTAAAGGACGTCGTGGGAGGCACTTCAATCAACGGTGTCTACTGTACCCTGTGTGGCTCGATGATCGTTTATCTGCCCGAACACAAAGGTGTTCACTACGAGCTGGGGACGAGTGGTTTTCTCTATCGCTCCAACAAGCTGATGTATGACCACCGAACGAAATCAATGTGGTCTACGATCAAAGGCGAGCCTGTTGTTGGATCGCTTGTGGGGAAAGGCATCAAACTGCCCACGCATCATGTCGTGACGACAACGTGGGGCAAGTGGAAGTCGCAACATCCAACAACGCGCGTGCTGTCACTGAAAACTGGCCACCGTCGAGACTATGGCGAAGGTGTCGCTTATCACGATTATTTCGCGACTGACAAACTCATGTTCACGGTACCCAAACTGGATAATCGGTTACTGAATAAGGACGAAGTTTTCATTGTGCGAGACGACAATTTAAGCGAAAAAACGAAACCTCTCGCCATGGCTGCTAGTTTTCTGCGAAAAAACCGTGTGTACCACGACAAAGTTGGCGATCTCAAATTTGTTGTGATTACGGATGAGAGCGGTGCAAATCGAGCCTATAAAACGGACGAAAGATTTTCGAAACTCGATGCGTCAGGAAAGCTAGTCAATCACGACGGAAGTTCATGGACGGTTAGCGAAGAAGCAATCGTCAACGATGCGACGGGTATGAAGGCGAATCGTTTACCAGCACACCGAGCTTTCTGGTTTGGCTGGCAAGCTGTCCATTCAGATACCCGACTCGTCAAGTAAGTCTCGAAACAGCGTCGAAGCTATGAGATCGAATTCACATCTCGATTTGAGGAAACTAACAATGAAACGCTTGCTACTTCTCGTCGCCCTTCTGCTGGCCGTTGGCGTTAGTTGGGCTATTGCACAGAACCTCGATTCTCGGTCTGCCATTCCGATGGCATCCAAGGAGACTGCGAAAGTGATTTCGGCTGCTCCCAAGCAAAGCGTTGAGGTCGGGCTCGTACAGTGGGGCCGGGATTTGGAAGCAGCACAGAAACAGAGTGCCGAATCTGGCAAGCCGATTCTTGTGCTGTTTCAGGAAGTGCCCGGTTGCGCCGGTTGCCAAAAGTTCGGTCGCGAAGTTCTTTCGCAGCCACTGATTGTGGATGCCATTCAAAACGAGTTCATTCCAGTGCTGGTCTACAACAATCGTTCGACTGGCCAGGACGCAGCGTTGTTGAAGCGATTCAAAGAACCAGCGTGGAACTATCAGGTGCTGCGATTCCTCAATAGTGACGCAAAGGACGTTATTCCGCGAAAGGATCAAGTTTGGACGACCGACGCAGTCTCTCGGCGACTTGTTGATGCTCTCGAAAAAACAAAACGTCCCGTTCCAAAATACCTGCAGTCGCTCGTCGTGAGTTCTTCGCCAACTGGACAGCAACTCGCGGCGTTTGCAATGCACTGCTTTTGGACGGGCGAGTATGAGCTCGGAAAAATTGAAGGCGTTACCGAGACGGAGGCGGGTTGGTTCGACGGTCGCGAGGTCACGCTTGTACGCTACGACCCATCCATGCTCACATTGGATTCGCTCGCAAAACAAGCCGCCCAGGTTCGCTGTGCTGAGAAAATGTATACGCCTAGTGGAAAGGGCATTGGTCGTCTCGCTGCAGGAAAACTAGACAAATCGTATCGTTCGGCATCTGCGTCTGACCAAAAGCGTCAGCTTTCACGCTGGCCATCGTTAAGCACCGTACCGGCGATCAACTCAACGCAGCTCACAAAACTGAATGCATTGCTTCCCAAAAACCGAGAAACAGCGCTCGAATGGCTAAGTCCAAGCCAGAGGAGCTGGCTCGCGCAGAAAACGAAGTGACGAAGATTAGTTGTTGTTTACGGCTGCTGGTGGTGCTAGATAGAGATAATGAAAACTGAGGCTATTTCAGATTTCCGACTTGAGGTTTCGGATGCAGCTGCGCGCGGCGTGCGCGAGCGAAGTTTCGGAAAAGATGAAATATTGTTCTCCGCCGGGGATCCAGTCGAATGTATTTTTCGTGTTGTCACGGGTTCGATTCGGCTCGTGGTGTATCCCGATGGCGGCAAACAACTGGTGCTTTTTCGTGCTACGGCAGGCGAAATCTTCTGCGAAGACCACCTTGATTCTGACCGTTATCAATATACGGCTATCGCGATGGAAGATAGCGTTGTCCAATCGATCGAACGAACATTGCTACTTCGTGAGTTGAGGGAAAGGCCGACCGAATTCTTACCGTTGTTCCTATGCGCAAGTCGCCGTTCGCAACAGCTTCGCAGCAACTTTCAACGTATTGCGGTGCCCGAAGCAAGAACGAGAGTCTTGGACTTTCTTCGTGAGCTAAAATCTCTGGAAAATGGCCATGCGGAGACGATCGATCTGCGAGGAAAATTAAAGGGCTATGCGGATGACTTAAACCTCTCGCATGAAGCAATGTATCGAGCCATACGGAAGCTCGAAGACGAAGGCAGCCTTATTCGAATTGGTAACGGTTGCATCAGGCTCAAGTAATTTCTACGAGCTTTTCTCGCCGACTCGCACGGTGGCCTCAATACGCGTATGTCGTCAGCAATCGCTCCATCGCGTTCTCGCTCAACGCCGTGACTGTATCGCGGCTCACGCTCAAATGGATCAGTCTCTGTCTTTTCGGTCTCTGTCTTTTCGGTGTCGGTCTATACCTAACCCGAGAAATCAGAAACTTGCAGTAATAGATTCAAGTACGCGACGTCTAATGGGTCTACAGCTCAGCGGCATTCGCTGGTCGAAGCCCAATGGGCTCGTTTGTCTTACTTGTTGCGTTTGGACCGCTAGTGAAACGCACAAGTTCCTGGCTATTTCAAAATTCGTTTACAAACCGCTTACCTTTGATTTTTTCTTACACCCAGAGTCTACTTATGTACAAACCCTTACGAAAAACAGTTCTATCTCTTTCAGCAGTTCTGCTCTGTTCCTCTATCTCCCAGGCTCAATTCTTGGGAGGCGTTTACACCGCCACCAATGCTTCCGATGGAAACGCTATCGCTGCTTTCGGACGCAATAGTGACGGTACTCTTTCGTTTATCGACAATTTTTCCACAGGAGGGCTCGGTTCGACGGAGTTTGATGGGGGCGAAGGCCTTGATCCTTTGATTTCCGCTGACTCAATTATCGCTACGGATGACAATCGATATCTACTTGCCGTGAATGCTGGTAGCGACACAATTTCATCGTTCGCTATCAATTCTGATTTTTCGCTTTCACTAGCCAGTACGATCTCCTCTGGTGGTGTTGGGCCAAATAGTATCGCCTACAACAATGGTCGCGTTTTCGTTTCCAACATCGATCGTGATGGATTCGCTCTCGGCGACGTCAACACGCCGCGGGGCGAGCCTAACGATGAAGGTAACATTACGGGATTCACGATTAACTCGAACGGTATCCTTTCACCGATCGCGAACTCGACATTCAACTTAGACAATCGTCCTGCTGATGTTGGTTTTTCTGCAGACGGCAGCAGGTTGATCGTTTCGTCCATTACGGCTGGTTCAGCGGCCCTCCCTGGTCCCAATGCCGCCAACTCGATTTCAGTTTTGGATATCGCGGGTGACGGTACGGTTACAGGATTGGTCGGTTCCGCAACGGGCACGCAAGTCGGCAACGCAGAAGGCCGAAACCTTGCCAGTGCGATTGACTTCGATACGACCGTGATCAACGGAAACGAGTTTGTCGTTGTCACGGAAGCACGTGAGTTCAGTGCAGCAGGTGCACCACCAACATTGCCAGCTCTTCAGTCAGGATCGGTATCCGTTTACCAGTTGAACGACGATGGTTCGCTGACTAGCACGGTTCAAGATTTCGCCACGGGTGATGCAACCGCTAGTCCATTCGCCGACGGCAATCAACTTACAGCATGCTGGATTGACTTTGGTGCAGACGGAACCACGTTCTATGTCTCGAACGCGATTACTTCTTCGATCTCAAGCTTTTCGTTGCTTGAAGACGGAACGTTGGAGTTGATCGAAATTACTGCAGCAGAGGGCGTATCAGGTTTCGCCAATGGCGATACTACGGGTCCAGAGGTCTTCGGAACTACGGATGGATACATTGACCTTGACGTCAGTGATGACGGCGAGTTTCTTTACCAGCTAGAGGGTCTATCCGGCAACATTGGAGTCTACGCGGTAGACATTGATGACGCTTCGCTAACGCTCCTCCAAGAAGTGACTGGCTTCTTGCCAGAAATCGATACGCAAGGCATTCTTTCTGTAAGTGCACCCGTTCCAGAGCCAGCATCGGCTTTGCTCGGTGCATTTGCTGGACTTGGCTTGCTAGGTCTACGACGTCGTCGAAGCTAGACCACTTGCTCTTTGATTTGATTTAACTAACCAAAAACCATTGACCGAGACCCGTGTTGGGTCTCGGTCTTTTTTTTTGTGTTTGACGGCTCGATTTTAAAAGCCAATGAGAACCTGACTTCTTCAGGATCATCGAGAGAGACCTCAACGCGAACCAAACGCCCCCACGTTAGGCGTCCGAGACGCCTTTTCTTTTTCAAGAGTCAAGCCGCCATTGCTCCTGATCTTTCTACCAGCTTTGACCGCTGCCGAGTTTTCTCGTAATTGATACCCCAGCAGTGCTCTCATTTGTGCAAGATCAATGTTTTGCGGAGCTTTTCCACCCGAACGAAACTTTGGATCTGTCGTGAGAGGGGAAGCGTCATCCTGGTGCGGCGTGATGCCAAAGTATAAGTTGTTTCGAAACTCGACGCCCTGGCCCGACATCTTTTCGCCCCAGGCTCCCTCGCCTTCGAAGTAAAAAATATTGTTTTCAAACTTCGAATTGATTGGCGTACGGCCCTCTGGAAAGACGCTCGCGCGATACTTCTTTCCCACAAAATGAGTGTTGTTGTAGATGTGAATATCCCGAGCGTCACTCTGCGAATTGAAGCCGTAAAAGTAGATCCCCTCGCGATCATTTACACTTAAGTTGTACCGAATCACGACATGCCGATTGGGACGTTTCATGATCCCGCAAAACCACAAATTGTCGTGGCTGTAGTTGTACTGAATAAATGTATTGACGCAGTTAAAATCCGCATCGAATCCACCGCGATCTTTTCCACCATCGCCGACGTTTCCGTAAGCTTCGTTGTACTGAATCTTTATGCCATCGGTGTCAAAGCAAAAGATACTGTGGCCCGTGTCGTAACGGCTGCTATTGGCAAGCGTATTTCGTTCGTAAATCGCGTCCTTGCTTGATCGAGCAATAATGCAATTGCGGCCTGTTCGGTTCACATGGTTGTCTGCCACATAAACATCCGTCCAGAGATAAGCTGTCTTGTAGCTGTCCTCACTAAAGATCACCTTAGACGCTGACGAAGTGTTGCCAATGCCGACGCCGCCGATATCTTCGATTCGGTTGTTTGTAATACGAAGATCGTGAAAGATCGATTTCTCGAGCTCCTTCAGGTGGACGTGAATCCCGCCGCGATGCTTTCCGGCAACCTTGCCATTGACGTCGTGAACGTAACAGTTCGAAATATAAACGTGCTCAAAAACACCTTCGTTCTGACTGGCGACGACATGGATTCCAAACAGATTGCCTTGGTCATCACTGGAGCCATTTGTGTTCGTTATTTCCAACCCATTGATTTCCCAGAACGATGGGTCCTGTAAGAAAATACCGGACGTGTCTTCCCCGCCCGCGTCAATCCGCGGTTTGCTGCCATCACCAGTAGCATCGATCCGAATCGGCGCCCCTTTTCGCCCGTTTCCTTTCGGCGCGAACATTCCTTTAAAGCGTTTCCCTCGATGAAAAACGATATTGTCTCCAGCGGTGAAGGTGTGACGCTTCCACTTGTCAAAGTCAGCCTGTGATTTGATGTGGTAGTTGCCTGCAAAAACCGAACTAGCAACGAGGACAATCCAAGCCACGGCCAAAATACAGCAAACGTTCTTCATACTAACAGCGATCAACCGCAGGAATAACACGCGAAAGCCCTGGAGAATTCTCAAGGCCTATAAAGTCTCAAATCGTAATTCATTGATTACACACGAACCATGACTCGTTTTAGTCTAGCTCGTTTGCAGACAAAAGCACCGTCAATAGGTTTGCTTGGAAGTGTCGACGACCAAGCTTCGCCAGCTTTGAAGCTTGGCTTTGTGCCTTCTGATGTGTTAGAAGTTGGTGTGCAAAATGAACACCCACAAAGCGGAGATTAACGTGCGTACGACGATTTTCATTGCAGCATTTCTGGTTCAGCTTGGCATGGCCGGCTTGGCGAACGCGGCCGAGAAACCAAATATCATCTTCTTGTTCGCCGACGACCAGAACCTCTCATCGGTTGGCTGCTATGGAAATCCCGATGTGAAGACACCCCAGATGGATCAACTTGCACGCGACGGCATCCGTTTTGATCGTCATTACAATACGACGGCGATTTGCATGGCCAGCCGCAGCAACGTGTTCACTGGGATGTATGAATACAAAACTGGAACGAATTTTACTCATGGAAACATGAAACCCGAAGTTTGGGCAAAGTCCTATCCGGTTCTTCTGCGGCAAAATGGATACCTGACTGCTTTTGCTGGCAAGTTTGGTATCGAAGTCGAAGGGAAGGGGCTGTGCGAAGACGATTTTGATATTTGGGGCGGCGGTCCTGGGCAAACCTACTACGCGACAGCGAAGAACAAATCGATGGCGAAGTACGCCAAAGAGTATCCGCATTCGACGCTTTCGTATGGAGCCTTCGGACAGGACGCGATTCGCGCGGCAGTCAAACAAAACAAGCCGCTTTGCTTGTCGATCAGTTTCAAAGCGCCGCACAAACCAGCTATACCGGATCCCAAGTTCGATGATGTGTATGCAGG
>CAYNJG010000056.1:0-33935 GCA_964397295.1 uncultured Pirellulaceae bacterium | reverse complement strand
GAGCCAAGGCTGGTGAGATCCAACAGATCCAAACACCCAGGCAGGTGGCTAGTGAGCAGCAAGGAAGAATTCGTGTTTGCGCGATATTTCGTTTCATCGGTTTGCTCCAGAAGGCTATTTGGTTCCATCCGATTTCCGGTGGGTGCGTTTAGCGGGTAGCCGAAGGCGTCGGCGCGTAAATGCAAAAACCGATGCCTTCGACTAGCCGTTAAACGAAAGCGAGCCTCGCCCACTCGAAACCCGGAAGAAACCTCTTTTGCCCCTGAAGCTCATCGTATGTTAAAGCCTCAGCAATTAACAAATATATTTTTAGGCGCGAGCTACTTGGACCCACGCGGACGCTGCGTTGTGCGGTAACCCGTGGAGCGTTCTTTCTTGGGATGGAGTTCACAAGAAAGCAATCAAAGGCGGCGCGGCATCGATTTGGCAGCGGCATCCACGAACGGGTCGCCCTTGTCGCTTTCCAACGTTTAAGTCGAGTCGATACTGGACATGCGAGGCTTTTACGCGATGGTCGTTCCGGCTTCGATGCAGCCGCGACCTTCATCAACGAAAAAAGTCCATGCCGAGTGACATGGACTTTGATGAGGCTATTTGTGCTGCTGAAGCTTAGCGACGACGGCGTAAGACTAGACCAACTGTCATCATCAAACCAAGCATGCTGAGTGACGACGGTTCAGGAATACTCGTTACGATGCTTGCGTTTGCGAAGTATCCGCTCTGAGGAGTAGCTGTGCCACTGCCAATATTTAACCCATCTTCACCCACTTGAACGAAGGTAAGACCATTGTTTGCGACAGATCCATCAAACCACCCTTGGACCAAGCTTGTGATGTCGGCCGATAGACCTGGCAGAGGGTCTGGGTTAGCCGCCCCATTAGTGATCAGTGTTGTGTTCGGGACTGCAGTCGCAGCTTCACCGAGTGCAGTCGTCGGAATGTTGGTTGTCACATCCCAGGAGTCGTTTGGAGTACCGAGCGCATAGTTCGCACCGTTGTTGACGGAGTTCAGATGCCCTTGATAGTCAATTGTAAAAGTCGCCGAGAACAATGGGTCTGCAACTTCTGCTGCATTCAACGCAGAAACATCAAAAGCCAGAAAACTGTAAAATGTTCGATCTTGTTGCGTGGTGGTGGAACGCTCGCGAATACCATATTGGTAGCTGCTGCCGTTTGTCGGCCCCAGAGGTCCACCTGGTGCGGCAAACAACGAGTTGTCAATGTCGCCGTTAGGAAGTGTTGGTATGACAAGGCTGCCGTTATTGTCCGTATCATCAACCTCGCCGACGACCGAAATGGCTTCCGACACAACGATAGTGTCCGCTGAGACAGCAAAAGCGCCAGCAAAGACGCAGACTAATGCCGAAATTACGACGCAGATTTTGACTTTCATGGATCAACCCTGACTGAGCATCTTTAAAGAGAGGAGATAAGTAAACCGTGCCGGGTCGCCACTATAGTCCATATGACAATGAGAAGTGGTATTTCATTGAGTTTCTGCTCAGTTCCCACTCAAACTCCCGTTTCGTTTCGTTTCGTGAACTTTTCGTCAATGTTGGGCAACAACTTTTGAAGACGGCAAGGTCATTTCTAACTGACCTCCCTGCTATGCAAAGAGTTCGTTGATCACACGGGCGTCTGATTGCTCGACAAGTTTGATCTCTTGCGGACCAATTCGGAACTTCACCTTCTGATGTTCGAGCCCAAATTGATGAAGAATGGTCGCAAGCCAGTCGTAGTGATGGACGATGCCTTCAATCGCATAGTGCGAAAAGTCGTCGGTGCGCCCATGTACGTAGCCTCGTTTGAAACCACCGCCCGCGACCCACTGACTAAAACCGTACGTATTGTGGTCACGCCCGACTTTGTTTCGCTTCGTCAATCCCTCGCGAAATTGAATCACTGGCAAGCGGCCCATTTCGCCGCCCCAATGTACGATCGTGCTGTCGAGCAGTCCGCGTTGCTTCAAGTCGGTGACGAGAGCCGCTGCTGGTTTGTCGATCTCGGCGCAGCGAGTTGGTAACGCCGAGTAAATCGATCCGTGGTGGTCCCAGACTTGACCTTGGCAAAGAATCTTCACGAATCGCACACCGCGCTCCACCAATCGCCGAGCGATCAGACAACGAGTCCCATAGTCTTTGGTCACCTTCTGATCGATACCGTACAGCTTCTTCGTTGCCTCAGTCTCTTGCGACAGATCAAATGCCTCTTGAGCCGCCAACTGCATTCGCGCCGCGAGTTGATAACTGGCAATTCTTGCTCGAAGATCATTTTCGCCTGGATGTCGTTGGGCGTGGGCTTCGTTGAATTGTTCAAGAAAAGAGAGCTGGGCCTTTTGAGGCTCACCGCGCAATTGCTCGGGAGCTTGCAGATTGAAGATTCGCGGTTCGGTCGGTCGAACCATCGTGCCTTGATAGATCGAAGGTAGCTTTCCATTGTTCCAATTTTCGCTGCCGATCAACGGCAAGCCACGTGGGTCGGTCAGCGCGACGAACGCAGGCAGTTCATCGGTTTCGCTACCCAGCGAATTCAACAACCAACTACCCAGCGTGGCACGGCCCTTTCGGTCTCGCCCGGTATTCATCGCATAGTTCGACGGAATGTGATTATTCACGCCGGTGTGCATCGACCGGATGAGCGTAATATCGTCGGCGATCTGGCCGAGATGTGGGAGCAGTTCAGAAAGCTCCATGCCGCAGTCGCCGTGTCGCGAGAACCGCCAAAGTGGTTTCATGATCTCGTTGCTGGCCTGCGCCGGATTGTCGAACTTCACATCACCGGGAAAACGTTGCCCATGTCGTTTGAACAGCTCCGGTTTAGGATCGAATAGGTCAATTTGGCTCGGCCCGCCCAACATGAACATCGAGATCATCGCTTTGGCCGGCGCGTCGTGGTGTGGCGTCTTCGGGCTGAGATCGTGAATCTGCTCTTCGAGCAACGGTTTGACGGGGTCCGTGCGAGGTTCGTCGCCAAAACCATCCTTCGCGAGTAGCAATGCGGTTGCGATCGAACTCATGCTGAGTGCCGAGGTATGCAACATGTGCCGTCGTGAGCAAAGTCGGTTCGTCATGTTGTTCCCCACTTTCTAATCCACGTACAAAAAGCGATTGGAAGCCAAGAGTGTTTGGCAAAGAGACGCCATCGCACGTTGCTCGTCGCCAAGACGCTTGGTCTGTTCTTCTATGAACGACTCACACTCTTTAATCTCATCTTCGGTCGGTTCGTTTGCAAATAGTCGCTTGAATAAATCAACCACCTGATCGGCTCGGTTCTCATGCTTCATCACTAACGAAGCAAGCAGCTTTGATTGTTCGATAATCTGCTGATCATTCAAAAACCAGAGCGACTGCGTGGCGACCGTCGATTGCCGACGCAACTCACAGTTGGGATTCATCTCCGGCAAATCGAACGTGGCCAGCATGTTCAACGGCAGCCGTCTTTGCACCTGAACGTAGACGCTACGCCGAGTTGTCCCGCCGGAACCACGCACGCCGGTTTTCAAACCATCGCGAATCTTCGCTTGGCCAATCACCACTTTTCCATCCGGTGATTCCACGACCGGCAGGCTTGGCCCACCAAGCGAAAGATCTAGTTCTCCGATCACGCTAAGAATCGAATCTCGAATCGCCTCGGCTTCTAGTCGCCGTAAGCTTGCACGAGCATACAAAGCGTTTTGCGGATCGATTTCGTTCAGCCGATTCGTACGGCGAGAAGACTGCTGAAACGTCCGTGAAAGCAAGATCATGCGATGCAGTCGCTTTTGATCCCAGCCGTGCTCGACAAAGTCCGCCGCCAACCAATCAAGAAGCTTGGGATGTGTCGGCCGCTCGCCCGAAATCCCGAAATCGCCTGGCGTCGGTACCAACCCTTGTCCAAAATGGTGCAGCCAAATTCGATTCACGAACACACGCGCGGTTAGCGGATGCGAACCATGTGTGAGCTGCCGAGCGTATGAAAGCCTGCGCCCTGTTGTTACAAGCCCATCGTCGTTTTGCGGTAGCTCGGCTTCTCGATTGCGGCGCAAGACCATTAATTCGGCCGGTTCGACTGGCTCACCACGAGACTCAGGATTGCCACGAAAGAACACGTAGCTCGTCGGCACGACATCCGGTACTTCGCGCGTGGTCATCACGATACGTCGTGGCGGTTTGGTGTCTCGAATCGCAGTGACTTTTTCCTTTTCCTTCTCGAATTTGCGATACGCGACCGAGTCGTACTCGACCAGCAATCCACCCGCGATCGTACTGACCGGCTTCACCATGGGGTACGTCTTTAGCAACTCGTTTTGCTTTTCGGTTCGTTTGCTCGGTTCCGATAGTACCGCCTGGCGCGTTGCGTCTCGGTCCGATTCAGGAACATCGGCAAGCTTGAGATCTTGAATTTTTTTGCCGTGAGCGTTTCGCCGTTGCGTAATCTCGTCTTCGACCTCTTTCGCGCGTGCCTCGATTCTGGCTTCTTCGTCGAGCACTTCTTGCGTCGTGAAGTCGACCAACTGCGAATCCGAGTGTCGCCATTTTTCGAGTGGGAACAGCGGGTCGAAGACCGCACGAAATCGATAGTAGTCGTCGATACCAATCGGATCGTATTTGTGATCATGACACTGGGCACATCCGACCGTGACGCCGAGCATTGACGAACTGATGGTCTTTAACGCCTCGGCCGTGGCTACATTTCGTTGCTCTAGGGAGTTTTCTGTTTTGGTTCGATCCGGAGCGAGGCGTAGAAATCCGGTTGCGGTCAGTCGTTCCAAATGTTCTTCGCTTTGAAGATCAACTTCTCCTTGGACCAGCTCGTCGCCCGCAAGTTGCTCGATGAAGAATTGATCGATGGGCTTGCTTTCATTGAACGCGTTCACGACGTAGTCACGATAGCGCCAGACGTGCGGTCGGGCTCCGTCGGAAGCTTCAGGGCCATTCGTTTCGGCGAACCCGGCAACGTCCAACCAATGCCGTCCCCATCGCACGCCAAATTGCGGTGAAGCGATCATGCGATCAACAAGTTTTTGATAGGCGTCCGGCGAGGTGTCGTTCGCGAACCGGGCGACTTCCTCTGGGCTGGGAGGCAAACCCCAAAGGCTGAACGAGAGCCGACGAATCAAGGTGTGACGGTCTGCGGCAGGGGAAAACTCGAGCCCGTGTTCGGCCAACTTCTCGGCGATGAACTTATCGATCGGCGTTTCGCAATCGTAGTCCTTCGGATTCGGGATCGCTGGCCTCTCGACTTGTTGATAGGCCCAGTGAGAGAGTTCCTCTTGCGAGAATCTCGCCTCGCGCACGTCTTCCGGTTCGGGCCGCAGCGTCTTTGCTCCCGCGTTGATCCAATCGCGAATCATTTGCTTTTGAATTGGTGAAAGTTTCTTCTTACCTTCCGGCATTTCGTCGTCGGCGATACGTTGCCAAAGCAAACTAGCCTCGGCGTCTCCCGGAACGATCGCTTCGCCAGAATCTCCTCCGGCTTTCATCAGCCGTACAAGTCGGACGTCCAACCCGCCAGGCAACTCGGGGTCTTCTCCATGACAGTGGAAGCACTGGGCTTTCAAGATCGGACGTACATGCGTTTCAAACGACAGTTCGTCTGCGGACGAGGGCATCGCAAACAGGAGACAAACGTTCAACAAGATTCCGAAAGAGAGGCTGTACGTATGAAGGCCGCGCAATCGAATGCACAAACTTCGTCGTGAACGGCCTCGCCTACGTCGGATGGAACGTGTCATGCCAGAATCTCGTGAACAACGCGGCCATGAACGTCGGTGAGTCGGAAGTCGCGACCGGCATATCGGTAGGTCAGCCGCTCGTGGTCGAACCCCAGCAAGTGCAACATTGTCGCGTGCAAGTCGTGGATTGAAACTCGGTCCTCAACCGCTTTGAATCCGAACTCGTCGGTCGCACCGTAGATCGTGCCCGCCTTCACTCCGCCGCCTGCCATCCACAGTGAAAATCCCCAGTGGTTGTGGTCGCGACCTTGGGAAGCACCGGTGCCGTTTTGCCCCATTTCGACGGATGGCGTTCGCCCGAACTCGCCCGTGCAGAGAATCAGCGTTTCGTCGAGCAGCCCGCGAGCCTTCAGGTCAGTGATCAACGCGCCGAGACCTTGATCGCATTCGCTGGCAACCTTCCTATGGCCGTTTGCGATGTTGTCGTGGCTGTCCCACGGTTGCATATTGCCATGCCATGTCTGCACAAACCGAACGCCACGCTCAACGAGTCTCCTCGCCAGCAACAGTTGACGATTTTGAGGCGAGTCGCCGTAGAGTTCAAGAATGTGTTGTGGCTCTTGTGAGATATCAAAAGCATCTGTCGCTTCGGTTTGCATGCGGTAGGCGAGTTCAAACGAACGGATGCGAGCTTCGAGTGCGGCCTCATGTGGTCGCGCGTCGAGATGATTTCGATTTAGTTGTTGCAGCAGCTCGAACTGAGCTCGTTGATCCTTCGCGGAAAGACGACCGTTGTGAACGTTCGCGATCAGTTCTTTCGGGTTCGACTTTGACGTATCGACGTGCGTGCCTTGATAGATGCCGGGCAGAAATGCCGACCGCCAGTTCCCCGCACCGCCCACCGGCATGCCGCCCGGACACAGCGCGACGAAGCCGGGCAGGTTTTCGTTTTCCGTCCCCATGCCGTAGTTCAGCCACGACCCGAAACTCGGTCGCACCAAGCGTTGGTCGCCCGTGTTCATCAACATCAGCGACATTTCGTGGCTTGGCAGTTCCGCGAACATCGAACGAACAACGACAAGGTCATCTGCGCACTTGGACAGGTGCGGGAAGATATCACTGATCGGAATTCCACTCTCGCCGTGTTGTTTGAACTTGAATGGAGAAGGTAGCGCGACGCCCGTTTTGCGTTCGGTTTGCAGATTGCCAACCGGCAGCATTTCTCCGCCGCGTTTGGTGAGTTCCGGCTTCGGGTCGAAGGTGTCGACTTGTGACATACCGCCGTTTAAGAAGACGTGGATGACGTGTTTGGCCTTGCCGGGAAAGTGCGTTGGTGCGGTTGAAGTGGCAGTTGCTTCCGTTGCGCACAGGTCTGCAAGGGCGAGCATGCCGACACCCATTCCAGCGCGTTTTAGGATACTACGCCGAGTCAGTTGGTCGCGTTCCATAACTGCTACTCCCTAATCCAAAAACACGAACTCGTTTGCTGCCAACAATGCGTGAGCCAACCGTTGCCAGCTTGCCGTGTCTTCATGGTTCTCCCGCTGCGACTTCACAAAGTTTGTTGCCGTGTCTAATTCGCTCTCGTTGGGATCGCGTCCAAAAGCTCGCCTGTATAGATCGCGAACAATCTCGGAATCGGAAGCAGACTCCTTCAAAACCACTTTCGCCATCGCTGCCGCACGATCTTGAATGAAGTCTGAGTTCAACGCAAACAATGCCTGTTGCGGTACGGTGGTTTCCGGTCGCTTGGCTGTGCAAGCGTTTGGATTTGCAGTATCGAAGGTACTTCTGATCGGAGCCACGATGTCGCGATTCACAAACGCGTAGACGCTTCGACGCGGAACAATGGGTTCAGCGAGCAAACGGAAGGGGCGACCACCGGAAGCGTCTGCCAATTCGCCGCTCGCACGGAGCATCGAATCGCGCATCGCTTCCAAACCGAGTCGTTTGCGTGGCATACGCCAGATCAACGTGTTGTTCGGATCAGCAATTCGGGCGTCAGGGCGTTCGGCGGAGGCTTGCTGGTAAACACGGCTGAGCATGATGCGGCGATGGAGTTTCTTCAGCGACCACTTGTCCTCGAGCAATTTAGTGGCGAGAAAGTCCAGCAACTTCGGATGTGTCGGCGGGTCGCCTCGAGTTCCAAAATCATCCGGCGTCCGCACGAGCCCTTCGCCGAAATGATGTTGCCAAACCCAATTCACAACAACACGACGCGTGAGCGGGTTCGCCGGATCAGCGATTGACTTGGCCAGCTCCAATCGCCGCTTGCCTATAGCGAAACTCGTTTCATCCGTGCCACCGAGCGTCGACAGAAATCGGGCTTTAACCACATCGCCGCGCTGCCGCGGATTGCCTCGCACGAAAACGTGGAACGGTCGATTGGTCTCCTGTTCGGTAATCGCCATAGCGCGAGGCGGAGCACCTGCGGCATTCAAATTTAGGTTGTCGATCGCGCCCCGGCGACCACTAACGTTGTCGTTAATTGGTCGATTCAGAAGCCGAGATGCAAGTCGGTCTTCAACATTGATCGGTGAGTTGGGACCGTAGAGGTGACGACGAAGCTCGCGATTCACCGGACTATTTACAACTAAGTGGTCGGTATGCTCGTCTGGAACCGGATCCAATCCGGGCTCGGCTTCGAGCGACGTCTTGAGCAAAGATTTGAGCCACTCGCGTTGTACCGTTGCAAACAACTCACCATAAGCGTCCGCGGCATCCAACATCGATTGCGGATTCTTTTTCGCCAGCGCGTCGAGTACACGTGGATTCCACTTCGGTGCTTTGGCCGAGAGTTTGTGCAATTCCTTGGCTTCTCCGTTTTCACTCTTAAGCTTCTCGACGAGCTGTTTGCTGGATTCCGCGAACTCATCGGCATTCTGAGCGATGTTCTGAACGGAGAGATGGGCAAGCTTCATCCACGGCCCAAACACCGCGTCGTCTTCTGGCATCTCCCGCATGTAATTCTGCCAGCGACGCAGCACGTGTGGTCGCAGGTCGTCGGTCCGATACGACAACACGTCCGCCGAAACGATATCCGGCTCGGGCGTGCCTTTCGCGACTTCTCGCAGGTAAAGCCCAACTTGCATCCGAAGACGACCGCGCATCACTTCGCTTTGCTCTCGTGCCATGTCGGAGTAAGAAGTTTTGAGTTCGTGAAGCTTCGCCTCGTATTTGTTGAGATCGTCGGACGGCTGGGGCTCTCCGATGCGCGGCAGCTCGTCGGGCTTTGTGCTGCTGGCGAACGTTGCATAGAGCGAATAATAGTCGCGCGTCGAGATCGCATCGAACTTATGGTCGTGACATCGAGCACAAGACACCGTTAGTCCCATGAGGCCGCGCGAGACGACGTCGATTTGGTCGTCAATCACGTTGTGCGGATCGCGGAACTGCATGCCCACCGTGAGGAAACCGAGTGCCGCAAGTTCGTGGGCGTTGTCTTCGAGACCAAGCTGATCCGCAGCGAGTTGCTCGGTGACGAATCGATCGTAGGGCAGGTCTTCGTTGAATGCGTTGATGACGTAATCGCGATACGTGTACGAGAACGCGAACTCTTTAAAGCCGATTGCCGCGCCGCCGTGCGTGTCTGCATAGCGAGCGATATCGAGCCAGTGTCGTCCCCAGCGCTCGCCGTACGCCTTTGAGTCCAGTAGGCGATCGATGACTTTCGCAAACGCGTTGGGCGAAGTGTCTTTGACAAAGGCGCTGACTTCGGACCACGTTGGCGGGAAGCCTGTCAAATCGAACGTGGCGCGGCGAATCAGCTGTTGCTTCGTCGCGGGCTTGGACAACTCGAGGTTCTTCGCTTGTAGCTTTGCAATGACAAACTTGTCGATGTCGCTTGATGCTGTGATGTTTTGCGGTACATCGACGTCGCGGATCCGCAAGTACGCCCAGTGCCGTTCGTATTTTGCTCCTTCTGTGATCCAGCGTCGAAGCAACTCGACCTGTTTCTGGCCTAGCGGCTTTGCGTCGCCGGGTGGCATCCGCAAATCAGGATCGTCCGTCGTGACTCGGGCGAGGAATTCACTTTCGTTTGGACTCGTCGTATCGATGGCGGACTCTTTCGCCGATGCTTCCACGTCGAGCCGCAAATCGGCTTCGCGTTTTCCTTCGTCCGGACCGTGACATTGAAGACAGTGCTCAGCAAGAATCGGCTGAATGTGCTGGCTAAAGCTGATCGTTTCTTCAGCAACAGACAGTGAGGTAAGGAAGGTAAGGAACAAACCCGTGATCGCCACCCAATCGATCCGTCTTTGTTGCTTGCTACTCATCGACCACTACCCCAGCAGCTCGCGTATCGGTTCGCCATCGGACAGGATTGGCATCGGTCTCCCGTTGTGGTCCAGCACGTTGTGGCGATAGTCGATGCCAAGGTGGCGGAAGATCGTGGCCCAAACGTCGTTGGGTGAGAGCGGACGTTCGGATGGCTCTTCGCCTCGCGGATTGGTTGCGCCAATGACTTGGCCGTGTTGGGCTCCGCCACCGGAGACAATCATCGACATGGCTTGCGGCCAGTGATCTCGACCGGGCTGCGAAACTTTTGTGTGCGTACCGGAACGATATTCTAATCGCGGCGTCCTTCCAAACTCGCCCGTCACAACGACCAGCACGCGCTGGTCGAGCCCGCGAGCGTAGATGTCTTCGATCAACGCGGTCACCGTGCGGTCGTAAATCGGAAAGCGAACTCGCGCGTCACGGAATAGGTGACAGTTCACGGCATGCGAATCCCAGTTGTAGGTTCCGTCCTTTGGGAAAGGCACGCCGGAAACAAACGGGTTCTCGAGCACGACGGTAACGAACGGGCAACCCGCCTCGACAAGTCGCCGCGCCATCAGGGCACGGTATCCCCACGCATGCCGACCGTACCGCTGCTTCGTTTTTTCTGATTCGCTCGAAAGATCGAACGCCTGCCGGATCGCTCCGCTGGTGAGTAAGTTCATCGCACTTTGGTTGAGCTCGTCCATGGCTCCAAGTGCACCCGTTTGATCGACGTTGCGGCGCAAGTGGTCGAGACTGTCAAGCAAACGTTTGCGATCCAGCAGCCGATTCTCCATGCCCGCGGAGAGCGAGAGATTCTTGACCGCGAAGCCTGCCTTGCTTGGATCGCCCGCAACGGTGAAGGGCGCCGTTGAACTACTCAGATAGGCAGTGCCTAAACTGTAGACGTCGATACCATGTCGACCTTGGTCAGCCATCAGCACATAGTTCAGGTCCGAACGTTTCTCTTGCTCGAGCATCATCGAGATCATCGACCCGCATGCCGGATAGTCGTTCACAAATCCCGTAGGTTCTTTGGGATCGCGACCGGTCATGAACCGTTTGTGCCCGCCACCATGATCGGAAAACGTGTGATGTACGGAGCGGACAATCGAAAACTTGTCGGCAATCTTTGCGTGCATCGGCAAGAGTTCGCAGACTTCGATGCCAGAGACGTTGGTTCGGATCGGCGAGAACTCGCCGCGATAGTCGGCCGGAGCATCCGGCTTCATGTCGTACATCTCCATGTGCGGCGGCCCACCGGGAAGCCAAACGAAGATGCACTGCGTATCCTTCGGCGCGCCGGCAGCAGCTCTCGCCTGCATGGCCAGCAGATGGTTCAATCCCATGCCGCCAACACCGACGGCGCCCGCTTGCAAGAAGCTACGTCGAGATACAGGTCCGTGGCAACGGTCGTGTCGCATGGTAAGACCTTTGCAAGTGCAGGGAGGGATGGTCAGGTGGGAGTCGCGGCGACCCTCCGATTTTAACTGAGTCAGCACAGCTAGGGCTAGTCTCAATTTCGGATCATCCGTCGGGAGAACGCGTGGCATCGTTAGATTTTTAGGTCTTCCTGCCGTAGCCTCATCTAAGCAAATCGTCCTTCTCCGAAGGATTCTTCCGTACATTCATTGAACAGGAGTGCAGCTCGACACGTGTTTGCGTCGGTCGAGTGTCACACATGAATTGACTCAGTTCAATGACAGTGCAGGCGACTGGTACCGAAGGTGTGAAGCGTTCTTCGCTTTCGGTTACAGGCCAGCAGCCGTTTTTCTCTTCAGGTACAATTGCTCTCATGTCGTCTGAAGACCCAACTCTTGATGTACCGCGAAAGCAGCAATTCCAATCCACCCAGTGGAGCCTCGTGATGATGGCGAAGCATCGTTCTTCTCCTGACGGACGCGATGCATTCGCAAAGCTGTGCGAGAAATACTGGTACCCACTTTACGCTCATGCTCGTCGACATGAACCTGATGTCCATACCGCGATGGACTTAACACAGGGGTTCTTTGAAAAGGTTGTCGAGCGGAACTACATCGCAGACGCTGACCCAGCTCGAGGACGGTTTCGCACCTTCTTGCTTACGTCACTAACCAATTACATCCGCAACGAATGGGACAAGACCCAAACCATCAAGCGAGGCGGCGGGACGAACTTGTTGTCTATCGACTCTGGTGAACTTGAACGCCGCTTTCTTCGAGAGCCGGAGGATTCAGCGACGCCTCAGCGACTGTTTGATCGTTCGTGGGCAGAGATCGTGCTTGATCGAGCACTGGACCGGTTGGAGACTGAGTACAAGGATTCGGGACGCGGTGAGGTGTTCGCTCAACTGAAGCAGTTCCTGACCGCTGGCACAACAGAACGGTACGGCGAAGTCAGCGAGCGACTGGAAATGTCCGTCGCTGCGACGAAAACTGCCGTCCATCGGTTGCGAAGTCGCTACCGGGAGCGACTGTGTGCCGAGATCATTGATACGACGATTGACGGTAACGATGTCGACGATGAAATCCGCTGCCTATTAAAGGCGTTTTCAAAGGATTAGCAGCGTCTTTCCTTTAAAGCTCCTCGAAACTACCTGTAACCTTTTTCGCGGATCGCTTCATACACGCTAGAGGAGGTCTACGAGAGCGAATCACTAAAACGTAGCCGGCCCAAAAACATGTAGCCGGATTGGCAACAATTCGGGCCCGCTGCAACGCCCGGAGTCTTGCGACTCCGGCTACGCAAAAGACTGCTTCAAGGCAATGATTGAACAGGCAACCTGTAAAAACTGTCAGACGAGAATCCCACTCGAGACAACCGGTGGGTTATGTCCGAGCTGTTTGCTTGCTGGTGCGATCGAAACCGGCCGTTCAGAAGCGGCCAACGCGGAAACGTACGATTCGTCGGCGAACGTCGCACAAGTTAACCACGCGACGGAAGCGAAACAGTTCGGCAACTATGAAGTGATCGAAGAAATCGCACGCGGTGGTATGGGCGTCGTCTATAAGGCCCGCGACCGTGAGCTCGATCGCACCGTAGCGCTGAAGATGATTCTGGGAGGACAACTCGCATCGGAGCACGAGGTACAGCGATTTCGCCAGGAAGCGACCGCCGCCGCGAACCTCGATCATTCGGGCATCGTGCCGATCTATGAAATTGGCGAACACGAAGGTCAGCACTTTTTTGCGATGAAGCTGATCGAAGGCGGCTCGCTCGCTGATCGCATCGAAGAGTTTCGAGCGGATCCACGCACAGCAGCAACGCTACTTGCAAAGATTGCGCGTGCAGTTCAGTACGCGCATCAACGCGGCATTCTCCATCGCGATATTAAGCCGGCGAACGTTTTGATCGATGAAGAGCGCAATCCGCTGATCACGGATCTCGGGCTCGCCAAGCAGGTCGAATCGAAAAGCGGCCTAACACAAACCGGCGCCGTCGTAGGCACCCCCGCATACATGCCTCCGGAACAGGCCGCCGGAGACAAGGACGTCACGACCTCGGCCGACATCTACGCACTCGGCGCGATCATGTACGAACTGCTCACCGGTCAGCCTCCGCACACGGGTGTAACGCCGATGGCAGTGTTGATGAAGGTGATGAACGAAGAGCCCGCGCCTCCGCGTTCCACCGACAGAAATATCAACCGCACGCTGGAAGTGATTTGCCTGAAGTGTCTCGAACGAGATCCAGCGAAGCGATACACGGCTGCGGCCGCGTTGGCGGACGATCTTGAAAGCTGGCTTGCCGGTCGCGCTGTCAGTGTGCGACCTCCATCGATCGCCGTGAAAGTCGGCGGAGCGATCCTGGACAACGTGCGCTCGGCAATCGGTGCAGCCGTCACCGGAACTGTTTTCGGGTTTATGCTGGCGTTGTGTGTCGGCGAGTGTCTGCATGACGGTTCGACGTTGTCTAACCCACCGAGCGAAATCTACGCGTTGCTACCAGGAAAGATGCCGTCAGGCCACGACATGTTTCATCTTTCTGAGACGAGAGAACGGGGACCCGCTGGTTGGCTGGGTCTGGGCGCGATCGTACTATCGATCGGGCTGGTCGTCGCGCTCGTCACGCGTCCGAAGCCCGGAGCAGCTCCGTTAGCGATGGCGGTCGTTGCCGCATTGCTGATGACCTTTACGACGTTCGTATTTCAGATTGCGCCGCAGTCGATCGGCCAATGCCTCGAGCAAACCGTGGGAGGCCACCTCGAGACGCTTACGGAAATCGCTGTTGGTACAGAGGAACAGGCCGCTTCAGCCAAAGTGAGGCTGGGAGAGGAATTCACCACCCTCGATCAGATCGATGCAAGCGAACGTGCAGAGAAACTGCAACTGAGAATCTACTACGAGACCTGGCTCAGCATGCCGGTGTTCATCGTCCTGGGCGTCATAGGATCGGGCGCGTTGTGTTTCTTACCCTGCGTCATTGGAACCTTGTTTGCCAGCAAAGTGCTAAACGAGTCCGGCCAGGTACATCGTGTGTTTATTCCATACTGCGAGTTCATGGGGATGGCGTTCCTCGTGTTCGTCACGGTTCTTTTCTTCTTAGCTAACGCAACGGAAGTCCTCAAGTTTAACGGCACCCAAACGTCGTTCTTTTGGCTGTGTATTCTGGCTGTCGAGCTTGGGCTTATGACGATCTTCACCGTCTTGTTGTTCCGGCGTCAACTCTCATGGAAGGTGCGTCTTGCATGTCACTTCTTCCTGATTTTAGGTCTCTTGATGACTCTGTTCATGATGATTGCTTCCTTTGACTAGCTGGCGTTTGACAGGCGTCGGCTTGCCACATGCGAAAGCAGCACGGAGGAACTTGACGTTTGAACTTGCCTGTAACCTTTTTTGCGAATCGCTTCATACACGTTAGAGAGGTGGTCAATGGTCGGCATGCGCCCAGGTTCGACGCCATAATTCGGAAGAACACCGTCAACGACAAAATCAAAAACGCGGAAAGTAACGAGACTAGGAAGCCAACATGAACGACTCCACATTTTCAGCGGAACCAGCGGAGGAACCCAAAACGAATTCAAAGTTGGGGTGCATTCTCGGCGGCTGTTTGGGTGTCGTGGGGTTGATGGTCGTTGGAATGGCAGTGTCCTCGTACATGGGATACCGATACTTTACGGGGCAGGTCGAAAAGTACACATCCGCAACGCCGCGTGTTCTGCCTGTCGTCGAATACACCGACGAACAAATGGTAGAACTAGGAGCTCGTCTGAAAAGCGTCGAAAACGGATCCGCCGAACAGGTAGTACTCTCGGCGGACGACCTCAACGCGTTGATTGCGCGCCATCCGAGCGAAGATTTTAAGGGCAAGGTCTACATCACGCTCGCCGACGGCGATGTGAAAGCTGAGATCAGTATGCCGGTCGATGAGATTCCGGGTTGCAATGGCCGATTTCTCAACGGATCTCTGACGGCTCAAGTTTCCCTCAACGACGGAGACCTTGTTGTTCAAGCAGCGGACATAACGGTGAATGGCGAAAAGCTGCCTCAAGAGTTTGTTGATGTGTTGGGCAACGGAATTCTGACCAACGTTCATATCAACTCAGATGATGTCGAGAAAGTCGAAATCGTGGGCGACCAACTCATTCTAACGCCGGTCGGAGTTAGCCAGCAGCCGAACCACTTAAAGCCGAAAGGGCGGACGTACCCAGCAGTGAACTGGAGACCACGGCACCGGGCGACACGATGTGAATTGCGTCGAGCTGGCCATGTCTCTTCAGTTGATCTTGAAATGGACGCGGTTGACAATAAAAGGTAAGTTTCG
Organism: uncultured Pirellulaceae bacterium; assembly: GCA_964397295.1. Classification (GTDB taxonomy): domain Bacteria; phylum Planctomycetota; class Planctomycetia; order Pirellulales; family Pirellulaceae; genus CAYNJG01. Next base: position 18,278 of record CAYNJG010000056.1, on the reverse strand, counting down.
GCGCAATATCGCGCTGCTTCGATTCGCAAGAGTTCGGAGCCATTGATCTGTTCATACCGCGGCAAGGTTGGGAGTCGGGATTAGATGCGTCCGAGTTCGGGAGACGTAGTCGACCACAAAAAACGGCGAAGTGAGATTACCCAAGTAGTCTTACTGTTCCTGTATGGATTTGGAAATGCAGCCGCGTACCTGCTGTGTCGGACAGTAGCTGATAGTGAGTACCTCAGCCGATTCGGTGCGGATCGATTGCCTGAACTCTACATGATGTCGGCGGGCGTGGTCGCGCTTGCCTCCATCGGGTATAGCCATCTGCTTAGAATCGCAGGGCTGAAGCGGAGCATCGTTTTTACACTTGCCGCATTCGCGTTTGTGACAGTGTTGATCGCGGTCTTAATCGCGAACATCGTCGATGCGATGCTCCTTTTTCTAGTTCTCTACTACGTCTCTCAGGTACGGGGTAGCTTGGCAACCATTCAGTTCGCAACGGTGCTGAACGAGCAGTACTCTCGAAGCGGGCCTGTTGCCGTTGTTGGGATCGTTGGCGCAGGAGCCACTGCGGCGGGTGCTCTTGTTGGAAGCATTGTCAGTCTGTTACCAGAGGACTTTGCTGTGTCCAACCTTTTGGTGATCGCGGCAGTTTTTGACCTCGCCACAATCATTCCACTGCTCATGCTTCGGGCGCTTCGCCGGACAAAGCAAGAAGTCGGCAAGGACAAGACAGAGGATAGCCCCAACTTTGGCAAGCGGCATAGCCTCTTTGCTGCGCTCAAGTCTCGCTACGTTGTTGGTATTGCGACGATTGTATGTTGCTCAATCATGGTCACCACTGTCGTCGAATACAATTGGAAAGCCATCGCTGCGGCTGAGATGCAGGGCGATAGCCGTGAGATGGTGAGATTCTTTGGCCTCTTCTACGGCATCGTGTACTGCCTGACGGGCAGTATGCAACTCTTACTTACGTCTCGTATTCTCCGGCGGAACAGGCTATTCCTAGGGCTGCTTATTTATCCGGTTGGCATGGTCGTCGGCTTGGCGTTCGTGTTCGCAAATTCAGGAGGGCCGTTGCTGGGAGCGTTGTCGTTTTGGAAAGGTGGCGATGTACTGAGACGTAGTTTGCACGACCCGTCTGTTCAAGTGCTGTACTCACCCTTGAAGCGACACTTCAGAAGGATGGCAATCACGTTCATTTCAGGAATAGCCAAACCGTTCACCGAAGCCGTCGCCGGAGTCTGGATTCTAGTAGGAAGCAACTTTCTGCCAACCGCTCAAGTTTGCTTGTTAGCTGTACCATGGCTGCTAATTTGGTTAGGTGTTGCGCCATTCGTGTGGCGATCTTTCGCGGGACACAAGAGTACAAAAGGGGGAGCCTAGTTAAGTTGGGCGGGGCAATAATAGCCAAACTCAGTGCGGTTTTCGGCCCCTTCATTAAACCTTCATATCTCGTTCACGGAAGGAACATATATGTAACGTAGGCTTCTAAGAGTGCCGACAAGATGTACGGCCGTTGTCCCCTCACTCAATCGAATGCCAACGATGATGTCTGATCTGAAGCGCAAGGACGATTTGCTTATCCGCCCGAAAGTCATTGATACGAATCAAGACCATCCAGCAACGATCGACTACCGCTTGATTCTTGCCTTTCTAGTCGTGGCTGCTTTTCTCTTTCGATTCTGAATCTCCGCGCTGATCGGCCGGTGCAACAGCCGGCCCGTCGCTAGCCGGTCATCTCGCGTCTCTTCATCGCAACGACTCGGCGATACAACGTTGCCGCGTTCAGGACTTCTTGGTCAATTCTGTTGTTGTGCGCTGAAGTCAGCAAACCAGGTCTTGGTGGAAGGATTGGCTATGAGCATGACCGCAACAGTCAAAGGTGGAGGTTACGCCGTTCCGGCAGCCTCCGTCGCCCACTGGCGCGAATCTAGGTCGATGGCTGGCATGCAGATTTAGTGTCTCAGAACTTGGAATTGCTTTTGCTCATCAAGCCTTGAGCTGTCGACTACAGAAGCCATTAGCAAAACGGATGGCTTGCAATGGCACGAAAGCGATCGAGGGATCGGTTTGGACCCTCCGTTGCTGGGTGGGATATTGGTACGCGCGAAGTCGCTTGCAGGGTAGTCGTACCTGCGATCGGAGAGAGCGGTTTTTGTCACGAAAAATGCTAGAGTTTGGTGGAAATCACAACGCTGATGTCGCCGGGCACGCCACATTGCCAGCTCATTTAGCACAACACGAAAAAGGAATGCGAATTAACCGTGATTCCCTTAAACGCGTTGGAGAGTACCTTGGAGTTAGCCCGAACAGCTACTACACATTCCCTCACTCAGGTAACGTGTGATGCTGAAGCTGATTCGAATCGCGTTCCTTCTACTTTTCACCATAGCTGTTCATGGTGGTGAGTTGCAGCCAGCAGTTAGTCTTGCCCAACCCTCGCAGCAGTGGGTTGCGCAAACTTTGCCAATGACGTCGGTGGCGCCGGCGTCGACGTATGTCGCTCAAGAAACCTCGCGTAGAGAGAAAGATCCTCTCAGATGGTGGCTCGCATCTGATGTTCTGGTTTGGCAGCCTCACCTGCGGTCGCAAGATTTTGTCGCGGTTGAGGATGGATCTCAGTCGGCGATCGGGGCTGGCAATGCACGTCATGCGGAGCTGGATCGCGACGCAGGATTCCGGTTGAACCTGGGGATGCACGCTGGATCAGGCTGGGGGTTGGTGTTTGGGTACACCAACTTTTCCTCCTCCGGATTCACGTCTGTTGAACGTCCGTCGCCTTCACATGTATTGATTTCAACGTTCAGCCATCCGCAAGGTCCAGATACGGCTGACAGCGCGACGGCAAACACGACACTAGATCTGTCGGTTTTTGACCTCTCGATTCGATCGCAGATCATCCGCAGCGCGGATACCAAGGTCAACTTGATGGGGGGCGTACGCTGGGCCAGCATAGACAGTGAGCTGTTGGCAGCTTTTCAAGGCCAGGACTTTCGCTTCGGCGGGGGCGAAATCTTCGATCGCTCCGAGATGGATGCGTTTGGTTTGTTTGGCGGCGGCGAAGTCAACTGGCGTTTGGTCGACGGTTGGTCGATCTATGGGCAAGCCACGGTGGGGGCACTCTATGGCCGAATGCATCAAACACGCACGGAAGTCAACAGAGGGGGCTTGGACCAAGTGGTTGACTACCAAGACCAGTTTAGCCAGCCCGTGTTCAATATTGATGCCCGCCTGGGGCTAAGTAAGGCAATCGGTCGTGTTCAGTTTCGCACAGGATATGACATGAGCATCTGGACGAATGTCGCTGAGCGTTTGCGGTTCAGCGATGACAGGCAGGAGGCAGCTTACGGCACTTCTTCTGGCGACCTATTGCTGGAGGGGCTCTTCTTCCAAGGCAACGTCTGTTGGTAAGTCCTTTCAATCGGGTCAGCTCCTGCGGCTCCTAGCAGCTGATTGCGGATTGCGATGAGAAGCTGTCTTGGTCTGCGCGAATGTTGCGCGTGTCTAGTGTAAGTTGCTGTACTTTATTTCGCCGAAGCTTCAGCAGAATCCTTTCAGGAAGTGTTTTGCAACTGTGCTGAAAATCACGGCCTTCCAATTGCTATGACCGAATCCAATTGTTGCAAGTTCATGGTGGACGACATCAAAGCTCGTGTGACTTTTTCGCATGTGTCGATCGTACACGCCAGCTGAGTTGCAGCTTTCTATTGGTCATGACTTTCTTTGTGGTGCTAACACAACTACGGGGGATTGTCCCCTAATCTGGGCCGTTGTAACGCATCCAAATGACTGGCTGGATTCGACTCATATTGATTGGGATTGAAAAGAATGAGCAAGCGTAAGAAACGTTCTAAGAGCCAACGCCGTCGGAAACAACTTCGTTTTGGCAAGTTCAACGGTAAGGCGGAACCGCTCGAACCTCGCCAGTTGCTGACCGCAGTTTCCGGTACGGAAAACAACGATGCGTTTGTCGTGACGGATACGACAACGAAGTTGGGTGCACAAGAAGCCGAGGCATATTCACAGTCCGAAAACTTGCAGCTAACAGGCCTGGCTGGCGACGACACCTTCTCCATTAACAAGAAGCCGGCAGTACCGTCCATGTCCGTCGATGGCGGTGTCGGAAGTGACACGTTGGACTTCTCCAAATTCAGAGAAGAAGTCGAAGTTCACTTGGACGCAAGCGGCAAAATTGATGACGTGTTTCTCGACACGGTTGATGTCCTGCGCATTCAAACCACGGGAATTGAGATCGTAAAGGGCGACGATAGCAGCCAGCACGACAACATTCTCGATACGAGTGACTACAGTCAAAATCTTGTCTTTACGATAAAGGACGCCAGCAGAGTCAACAACGAAGTCGTTGTATCCAAACCTGATGGAACCACGCTGATTTCGTTCTTCAACGTTTCGGAAATCATAAGTGGGTCTGGTGACGACCTCTTCAAGTTTGAGGAAGACGCGACGCTTAAGTTCAAAATTGACGGTGGCGGCGGAGACAACACGCTCGACTACGAGGACTCCGAAGTACGGATCAAGACGACGCTGCCGGAACCAAACTCTGATAGCACGCTTTCTCCGTTCCCAGAAAGAATCGAGAACATTCGCCATATCACCGGGGGTACAGACTCGCCGTTCTTGGGTGGCCGTGCCTCAGGGAACGAAATCACGGGCAATTCACAGGGCAATACCATTGTCGGTGGGGACAACAATGACACGCTTACCGGAGGCGACGGCAACGATACGATTCAAGGCGGCGCTGGCAACGACAGGTTAACAAGTGGAGACGCACCTAACTTTGACCAAATGGTCGGTGGTGCAGGGGACGACACTTATGTTTTTACGCTCACAGACATCGAGCAGCTTGACCCGGATGACGTTGCTGAACTACCCGGCAACGAAGAAGGGAGTATGGACACACTCGACCTCTCTCAGATTCCAGCGGAAGTCAATGGAGTCCCAATCTCACTAGAGTTTGAAATCGGTGACACAGAAGGTGGTTCGGGCATTCTTGGCCGGTGGCGAATCGGGACCGAATCGGATTTCCTTTTTGAGCAGGGCGATGCCGATGGGCAACTGACAACGCAGAGCGCAGTACAGAACTTCGAAAAGATCATCGTGGGAGAAGGAGCTGCGAGCTTTAAGTTCCTGGACGGCCACAGCTGGAACGACCGCGTCCAAGTTGAAACACCAAACGTCGACGCAGCCAACTTCGTCGACCTTGATCTCTCTGCCATCGACTACGATTTGCTTATCTCGATCGCCGAAAATGGCCAAGTGATACTCGTTCCAGCCGAACCCGACGGCAAAGGGTTCTTCAAGGCTGCCGAAATATTCCAGGACGAAAAAGTCTCGCCCGTTGTCGTCGATCGCGTGCGTAATCTTACCGGTGGGCAAGGGAATAATATTTTCACGGTAGCTAAAAACGGCGGCCTCGTGAATCAAGGAGAACTGATTGGTGGCGCGCCCAACCAGTTGCCGACGAAATCGAACATCGTTGACTACTCGGATTACGACGTCCCCGTTCGTGTAAACCTCACCGCTGATGACATACAGTTTTCGCAGAACCCAACGACCGTGCAGCCGCTAGCTGGTCCAGTCAATTTCCCTCTGCAAGAGCGCTGGAAGTTTACTGTAGATGCGAAGGCCGGCGAAATCGTTTTCTCAATCGGCGACAAACAGGGAACGGCTAGTTTTCGAGACGAGACAAGGCAGGAAGAGAACCTGCCTGCGGATTTAATCAACGCACAAGACACGCAGTTCGTACATGATGCGCTCGCGGAAGTCATTGACCGCAGTGATTTTCGCGTATTGAAACAGGTGGTCGACAATAAAACCGAATGGATAGCTCTGTTCTCCGAGCCAGAGCGGGTAATCGACACGAACGATACGGAGCTCTTCTCGCAAGTAGATGTCAGTTCTACGCAAGGCACCGCTGCGCAGAAAGAAAGACCCGTAGCCGGCATGCCACGTGCAGACCGAGTTTACGATGTGCACACTGAAGCAACAGGTGGAAGCCTACAGCTAAATGTGTCGTTCGAAGATATAGCGAATCTCGTTGGGCCTGGAGCTGCAAATAGCTTCCTTTCTTCGGCCGTAATAAATGTCGGCGACAAACCAGAGGACGTTAGAGACAAACTGCAGGCCGAGATAGACAAGCACGTATTCGTTCACATCAACGGCGAAAAAACTCGCGCGAAGAATCCGGGCGTCAAGTTCGATGTGAATCCGAAAGTGATCGTAACGGGACCGGGAACTCCGGCGTTTCCTTACCGCATCACCTTTGCCAACATGGGGAACGTCACCTTAACAGCTTCTGACGAAAGCCTATCTGTCGACGACCCCGTAGACTCCGCTGCCCAGTTAAGTGTGATCCCCCAAGGTTCCGCTACCGGGTTCGAAATGATCTCGAAAATCACGGACGTGATCGGTTCGAGTAAAGAAGATCGGATCTACCAAGATAACTCTGCCCCGGTAAAAGTTGCCGAATTCAACGGAGTTACCCTCGCAGGTATGGACACCATCGCGGACAGAAATACGTTGACAATCACCCGGAGCGAACGGCTCGATCTGTTCACAGGTCAGGCAATACGCTACGGCTCCAACGCCCCAATCAACGGATTGATTAACGATCGCGTGTACTTCACGGAAGTGAACCAAACAGAAGTTGGGGACGAGTATATTTCAGAAATCCGATTCTTCCTCACGCAAGATGGATCGATCAAAGGCGCGCCGGACAAGCTGATCGAAATCTCGGTTCCTAACGAGAGCACCGCCGAGCATACACATCGATTCGATCGTGTGCGAATAGGCGACGGAGGCGAAGGTCGCGACTTCCAGTTCGCAACACCAAATTCCGGCGGACACGCACTCTTCGGCGGAAGCGGAAGAGATGTCTTGGTTGGAAGTGCTGGCGCAGACTATTTGTCAGGTGGCGCTGGGGAAGACGCTATCTATACCGACGGCGCACGCAATGGAAATAGCGGACGAGATCTAGTCGAAGGTGGTGACAATGCGGATTCGATCTATTCGTTCACGGGCCCCAATCATCTCATCGGTGGCTCGGGTAACGACCAAATATTCAGCGGTTCCGGCGACCTAGTGGAGGCAGGGCCGGGCAACGACACCCTTACCCTTGTCAACGGTCAAGCCGACGCCTACGACATTCTTAACTCTGGTCCAGACGACGATACGTTTGAATTCCGTGGCGGATTTGGCATTGCAAGTCTTCGACCGGAGTCTGGAAGAGACACGGTCGACCTCACGGAGTCGAGTTCGAATTACGTCCATATCTTGAGCAATGGAACTCTCTTCAGTGCTCCAGGTTCTTTGGATGACGACGTCATCACGTTTGCGGACGACACGAGGCTAAACTTAGGTACGAAACTCAATGAACTTGAAGGCACAACAGTATCACCCGGACATGTCGTCACAGAATTAGGTTTCGGTTTCCATCAGCGCCATCAAGGTGAAGCAGGCACTGACGGGGGTAACGCTAGAATCGTAGCCATTGAAGCTATCGAAGACGGCACAAAGACGTATTCTGAAATCAACTTCCAGCTATGGGTCGACCGTGGCAATCGCCGACAGGTTTTCAGTATCAATTTTGCTGGTGGCGAATTCAATCGTGCGGAGCTGAAAGACCAAATTGAGCTTGCTCTGCATCAGGGTGTATTCGATAGAGCCCCCGCTTCCGATTCAACGGCGGCGTCAGAGCTACAACAGGTTGGGCTGTCCGTCGACACTTCCGAAAATTTCCTGCGAATCACGGCAACGCCAAACGGAACGCGCAGCGACGGGGCATTGGTGCCTGCCGAAATGGAGTTAACAGTTGCCCAATCCCATACGGTCGTCGCGGCAGGCGAGAATTTCAACGCTCTTGAAAAGATCCAACTGGGTGACGGAGCCAACACTTTCGTTTTTGGCAACGACTATTGGGGCACTCGCGACTACGCCAACCTGTTCTTCCAATCGCTTCCGCTTACGGACATCATTGCACGGAACCTACAATCTGAGCTAACGATAGACACTCAGGACTTGCTCGACGAGCAATCGCCACTCACGCTCGACTTCCGTGCGGTCAACGAGGAGCTGCGTTTCAACTTTAGCCCCATCGAAGGGAATCCTGATGCGGTGGAACTAACCGTCACCAAAGTGACGGATCTGAATCTGCCCATCTACGATTTTGGCCCGACAACCTTCGAGCAGAAGATCGTCTTCTCGCACGTCGATAAGCGTGCCGTCCTTTACGGCGGCAGATATAAGAACACTTTTAACTTCGACAAGGGCGCAACGTTTCAGGGGAAGCTGATTGGCGGTGAAGGTGGAGACTACGGTGGCATACTGACCTTTCCCGGTCGCAACATTGACAAGCTTCGCGATACGGTGGAACTCGCCGAAAACGTCCTGTTCGACCTGAGCCTTTCCGCTGCGTCGGACGCATTCTTCCAAGTCGAAAACGTGATCAGTTATTCGAATCCGTTTTCCGGCGGCTTCACCGGTTCAGCCGGGAGCGATGCAGCGCAATTGCTTACTTATGTCAACTTGCAAGATCTCAAGGAAAACTCACTCAACGGCGAAGAGATTTCGATCAACGATCAACTGGCAGGTAACATTCACGGGCTTGATCTGTTCGGCCCCTTGATTGACAAAGTGGCCGACACGAAGGGATGGACAACCACCGGCATCACAGGCAACACTGAAAACACGGAAGACGCACTTCTTGGAGACATCATCGTGCGTTCCGGGATCAACGTCGTTCGCGGTACTGATTACACGCCGTTCTTAGACCAAGGAGATTCGGACCCGTTCGCATTTATCAACAGTGGTGCGGACAACATCAGCGTTGGTGACAACATTCTGTCCGTCACGCCAGGCTTCCACTTGCTAGCCGGCGGTACAGGCGCCGATACTTACAGCTTCCGCTCCCAGTACTGGGGTAGCGCTCTGATTCTGGATGATGTCGGCAGCCTCGACATCTCGGCCGGTAGCGGTGGCGATGCCTTGATCGACGCAATCGTGCCGCAAGACACGATCGACTTCTCGGGGATGTATCAAGATCTCCATTTCACCGTCTTCTCACTTTCCTTCAATGACATTCAGGCAATCGAGAACCTGATCAGCGAAAATGGCGTTGGCGTCGGATATCCACTCGACATCGGTAGCACGGTGGTCGCGATTACTGGGTTCGATCCGTCGCCGGACGATTCCGCGACGAACCAGGATTTGTCGATCAACAACATCCTTGTCCAAGGAAAGATTGGGCAAGGTAACGTGGCCTTGGCTCTCGGCGTCGAGAACATCGTCGGCAGTCGCGGAAAAAATACGGTTACGTTCTACGACGGTGCTGAAGTGAACGGCCGAATCAGTCCAGGCTTCGGAGGAAGTTTGGCGATGAACTACGATCTCTTTCATCGTGCCGTTAACACGGATAATGACGGAGCGTACGTTGACCTAGATTCGTCCGGATTCGACGCTACCTTCATTCCAGACATTAGTGAAGAACTGGGACTTCCTGACTGGGCGAAGACGCTCGGCGCGTCGCTGACCTACCAGTATGGTCAAGCGACTGGATCGGGAGGCGGCAGGCTTGGAATCGCCGTGGGCGGTGATCTCAAGGGTTCTAGTAAAAGTGACGTGCTACTTGGAAATAGCAATGACTCAAATATCGATGGCGCTGATGGCGACGATAGGCTGTTCGGGGATGGCGGGGCGGATACGCTCATTGGCGGCGACGGAAATGATTTTCTGCACGGAGGAATTGGACACGATCTCTTTGATACCGGTCTCGGTAACGATGATGTCTTGGGCGAATCTGGTGAAACCTACTTCCTGAGCACCACCGATGACGTGCTGGTCGTTGCGAATCTCGAATTTACTTCGCCCACCCTAGGCACAAACCTTTCTACCACCGACGCCAATAGCGTTCCACATTCGGATTGGAGCAATCCAACGGTACGTCGCTATCGGCAAGAATTGTCTCTCGATGCTGGACAGACCGAATTAAACCTAACGTTTGGAGACGAAACGCTTTCGTTCGATACAGCTGCAGCCAACTTCGACATTCTCAATGCGATTCAGTCGTTTGAGGAGATTGTTGGGGCGCGATTTTACGATACAGGCGGCTCACCGCCTCCGCCCCTCGGTGACGGCACTCCGTCCAATCCATGGAAGATCGAATGGGATCGCAAGATTGACGCCACGACTCTGCTTGCAGCTGCTAACACGGCAACGGGCCTGACGTTGGTTGAGCGAGATTCGATCTTGGGAATCAGCAATATTACGATCGCCAAGACCGCGGGTGATCGTACGTTTGATCTGCCGCAACAGGCGTTTCTCGATCTGGACGATAGCAAACATCAGACGATCACCATCAACCCGACTGGTCTGTCCAATGCTGAGTACCACATTGACCTCGATGCAAATGATGCGCTCGATCTGAAAGGCTACGACGCAGCGAAGACGACCATTTCTGCGCTAGATCTCGCTGATGGAAAGACAAGGCAAACGGTTACGTACTACGGCAGTTTCGTGGATGCGTCATCGGGAACGAATCCAATTCTTACGTTGACAATCACTGGAAAGGGTGAAGAGATCTGGGAAGGAGATTTCAATTTCACCCGCGAAGAACCGATCTCGGCAACCGAGTCCGGAACCACTGCGGGAGACATCGACATAGAAACCGCCGATATCACCACTGCATTGGTGGATGCCGTGAAGGCTCAATGGGAAGCGGTTGCGACTGGCGATGTCGCCGCAGTAAGCGAGAGATTGGACGAGTACTCATTCGTGGTGCTTGATCTACCCGGTAATGTGCTGGGGCAAGCTTCGGACGGCACCATCGCTATCGATATCAATGCGGCTGGACACGGTTGGTTCATTGATTCCACTCCGGCAGATGCCAGTGACTTGCCAGCTGACAAATACGACTTGCTCACCGTCATCTCGCACGAATTTGGTCACGCACTGGGGCTCGAGCACAATGAAACGGCGGGCGACCTTCTAAACGCGACGCTGGACGTCGGCACTCGTCCGTCCATTTCACTTACACCGGAGCAGGCGGCGGCGTTACCGACAACGCCTCACGGCGGAAATGCTCTCGCTGAACTCTCGGACGAAGAAAAACTGGAGCACGGCCTCACCGCATTTGCTGATTGGACATCGAACTTCGATGTCGAGATCACGGACATGCTCAGCGGTGGCATCGATGTGCCATTTGTCGATCTTGGGCTCGACAGTCTATGGGACGCAACTGGAGGTGTCGTTGCCGATCGATTGAACGCCGGTATCAACAGCGACATTCTGACCGTTTTCCAAACCGGGGAACAGATTTCTGCAGACGACCTGCTCGCGCTTGATTCGGTCAGCCCGTCGAAATCGGGAAGGCTTAGCGAGTTCCAAGTTGACTTTGAGGTCACCAGCACGTCCACCGATCTGCAACTCGATCTTGAGCTGCTCGCAGATCTGGGGCTCGATCTCACAAGCTTTGCGGAGCTAACACAATCCGAGCCCATCCACGTTGAAGCAACCATCGATGTGCGATTCGACTTCGGTTTGGACGCGACGGGCGACTTCTTCGTCGAAGATCCAACCCTCGTGGGAACCGTGACCGTTGGCCACGAAAATCCACTCGACGTATCGCTTAGCGTCGGACCAATCGGAGTTGGAATTGAACAGGGCACACTCGACATTCAAGCTGGATTCCTCTTGCCTTCCGATGGCCGCGCTCATCTACAAGCAGACGGTGAAACGCTGGACGCTTCGAATATCACGCTGGCACTTCCAAAATTCGATCCCGAAAGCTACTTCAACGTCAGTCTTCCTCTAGCGTTGCAAGGTGCCCTCGCGACGGACCTCGGGCAGATCGCAGGCTCATTCAATTCCCCCGACGGAATTCCCGCCGTCGGAATGGATGCAATATCCGCCTCTGACTTCTTCACACACATCTCGAGCACGATCGAATTCGATGGTCCTGAATGGGGCAGGCTTTTGGATCTGTCGAATGTTTCGCTCGACCAAGCTCTCGAAGGTATTAAGACCGCCCTCTCCTCCGCAATCGATGAAGACGGCGCGGCGTACAAATCGCTGCCCTTCATCAACCAAAGTGCAGTCGATCTGCTGGGCGATGGTTCCGTTGACGTAGTGCAATCGATCGTCGATGCGATCGGTGTTGTGCAGGACAACCTTTCCGATATCAATCGCTTCGAAATTGACCTCAACCAAGAAATCAATCGCGTGCTCGCGCTGAACTTGGATCTCGAACAGTTCAGCGATGTCAAGTTGCTGTCGTTCGGCGATGTGGACGGTGGAGATTTTGCGCTGCAATCCAGCGACGACGTCGAGAACAAAACGGATCCCATTGAATTCGATGCGGATCCAGAAGTGATGGCTCAGCGAATTGAAGACGCGGTCAACACGGTGACGGGCGAAGTCGTCGTAAACGTGGTTCCGGCCGGTGGAAACGACTATCGGTTGATCTTCAGCGCGCCGGATACGCTAGACGTCGAGTCGCTATCCGTTGTGGAAAGCAATCTTACTGGTACGACACCCACGGCCATCCTGAGTCCTGAGTCATCGGACTTGTTCAATCTCGACCTGGCTTATGAGAGCTTGGTTACCGTTTCGCCAAATCTAAACGGGCAGTCTAGCAACGACGATATCGCGGTGGCCTTGGCCGAGCGGGACGATCCTAGCCTGTTCGAATCACTGGCAGTGGATCGTGACGTAGCTGGTGCTGACGAGCGGCTTTCAGCGTTGTCACTTGGCGTGCAGTCAACAGACGCAGACATCGCCATAGCTGTTGCGTCTGGTGCAGACTATCAGGCGGACTACACGCAAGCTCTGGCGCATCGCCAAACACTTGTTGATGACCATGTCCTGGCGCAGCAGGTTGGCGAAACGAGTTTCGCTGAGGCAATCAAGGCGCTCTCGCACCTGGGGTTGAATGAGACAAACACCAACGAAGACATCGACGCGTTACTGAATACTGACGATCAGCTTACTTCGGCGATGGAGAGCAAGGACATCCTTCTGGATGCTGCTTCGACAGATGACCAGAAGAGGGTTGCCCGAGTAAACCTCAGCCGCTTCGGTACTTCGATTGATCAACTGATCGAAGATGGGGCGACGGAATCGGAAATCGATGACCACATCACGAATACCGTCAACCGTGATGATGAAATTACCGCGGCGAAGACCAGTTTGTTGGTCGCTCAGTCTGCGGCACAAAGTTTGAAAGACGCAGCACAAGCTCTCGGCGAGCTAGGCTTGAATTACGAATCCGAAGACTTCGGTGTGGCGATTGCTATCGTCGGCGTCGAAACCGTGGAGTCGCTTTACGAAGACCGTGATCTGCTGCAAGAGTACGTTGCAGGAACGATCATGGCGGAACTCGAGTCTCTCGAAGATATCGAAACAGCAAGCGTTGTTTCCGGCGACGGCACCGCGGCTTCTCCTTGGACTGTCGAGTATGCGTTCGCTGCCACCGCGACTCCGCAAGCATTGACTTCGCTCGGTACCAACGTTGTGTTGGGAACGCAATCCGAAGACGCAGGCACATTTACACAGACGGTACATCTAGCCGATGCGTTTGAAGTTCAATTCAATGGAGCTACGTTCACCCCGGACAACAACGCCGCGACGACATTGGCTACTTCGCTTTCGGGTCAATCTGAAATTGCCTCCGCAGAAATCGTTGGGGGATTCGGTACACCCGAGGATCCGTGGTCCATCGAGTACACGAGTGACGCCGAGCAACTGCCGACGGCCGATGATACGCTCACTTCGAACGATTCCAACGTGTTGGTGGGTGATCGCGTTGAATTGCGTTCCCAGTATCAGCAATCACTTTCGTTGGCTGCGAGTGCAACTTCCGTAGACGTGACGTTCGAGGGTCACGAAGTCACCGCCCAAGTCGACCAAACCTACACTGAGTTGGTGACGATCACGGGACTGCCCGAAACGTTTGAAATCTACTGGGGAGAGACAAAGGCCGAGATTAATTTTGAGACGGCAGCGGAAGAACTGAGCACTTTCTTACGCAACCAGTTCAATGACTTGGCGAATGTTGAAGTAACCGGTGCTGCCGGCCAATACGTGGTGTCGTACTCGCATGCGAATCCGGGTGTCACGACCGTGTTGACGCCAACTTCAACCGACGAGGATGCTCCAGCGCCGGAAGAATCCGTGGTTACCGTAGGAGTTCGACAGGCCAACGATATGAGGCCTGCTCTCGGACAAGAGTTGCAGAAACAACTAAGTCAGTTGGGACAAGTCTCAAGCGTTAGCATTACCGGTAACGGCACTTCGGCCAACCCATGGTTCGCGACTTACGAGTCGGCAGATTTCGCCGGCGGGATCGCAGCAGGTATCGCATCGACGCAAACGGGAGTGAGTGTTGATCCAGCTATCAAGACGGCGACGACTTATCATCAGACCCTAGCACTAAGCGACCAGTTCCAACTCTCGCTCGGCGTCGATGGAACTCCTCTCGATATCGTCACAGAGAAAGCCGACGTCAGCGCCACCGCCGACGCGCTCGCGCGTTTGCAAGCTCAGTCTTCGTCGCTTGCTCCCAGTTCATCCATTGGCGATATTGCGCGCACGATCATCGACACGTCCGCCACTGGCGACTATGAACTTCGCAAGATTGATCGCGATGTGATGGCTCACTTTGATGCCGTCAAGACGATTGATGTCGAATACCAAGACTCCGTTTTCGACATCAGCATCGGTTTAGAAAAAGCCATCCAAGGCGACTACGATCTGAATTTCAACCTCGACGATATCGATGGAATTGGGGCGTTGATTTCAGACAATGGCTTCATCGAACTAGACTTCGAATCGGATGGCCAAGTTCACGTAGACGCGGACTTTGGGCTCGACCTGAATTTCACGTTTGACCTGAGCAGCCTCGGCAATCCGTCGATGTTGATCTACGACGATAGCCAGGTGAGGTTTGAGAAATTCGTCGTAGAGACACTCGAACCAATTCAAGCCAGCGCTGGATTGGTCATTGGTGGAGTGAAGACGGTTGGGCTGGAGGTCGTGGACGCTGAGATCGACGTCGACCTTACCGGTTCGATTTCGTTGGTCGATGATCCGGAAGACCACGCTCACAAAGTCTCGGAACTTGCAGGCAATCTGGATCTTTGGACCATTGATCTTGTCGGTGACTTGAATGTGGACATACCGATGTACTTTCCCACTGATAGTTTCCCCCTGGGCGGAACGACGGCGGACCTCGACGGCAATGGTGTTCCCGACAACGTTTTGCACGCCGATGGCCAGTTCCGTGGCACGAACGACTTCGACTTTAACCTTGTCACGCCGGACCTTGTTAGCTTCGAAGGGCTTTTCAACCTTTTGCGTGATCCGCAAAAACTACTTAGCGGCATGACGAGCTTCTTCGATGGCGTAAATGACATCGCGGACGGTCTGGCCAATGTTGACATTCCGCTCATCGGCAGCGATGCCTTTGAGGGTCTTGGTGAGCAGATCGAAAGTCTCGAAAAGTTCGTAATGGGCGATAGGACGTTAACGCCGTTCATCTACGACGATCTAGAAACTGCGGCGCCCATAGACTACTCGAACTCAGTCACCTACTCCGGCAACGCGCTGGGTACCTATTTCCAGAATGAAATAGCAGCTGGCAATGATGACATCTTCCAGACGATCATTCGCAGAATCCAAAACCAGATCTACGACGGTCTGAAGGACTTCGATAGCGATTACTTCTCCTTCTTGGTCCCGGTATACGATTCCGAGGGCAATGTTCAATTCGACGAAAGCGGGAAGATTCTCACAACGCGGCCTGAGAGCGCCGATGACGTACAACTGATCATCAACGATGGGAATATCACATTCAATCTGATGTTCGGCGGAGTGCTGGTCGGCGAATTCAATGCCGATACTGGTGAGAAAACGCCGTCTGAGATTCCGATTGACTTCGATGCTGGAATTCCCGGCTTGAATCTGAAGGTCGATGCCGGAATCAACACGCTCATCGACTACCAGATGGGACTCGGTCTCGGCTTCTCGCCCACTGATTTCGTCTATCTGGATACCAGCGGAATCAACGAAGCGGGAGAAGAGATTTCGTTCGATGTCGAGGCCAGCCTGACTCCCGGCTTCGAAGCCAACGGAACGCTCGGATTCTTAGGGATGGATTTTTTAGATCCACCTGATGATCCAGACTCTCGCACGGGGCTTTTCGGCCATTTGGGAGTTGATTTGAGTGATGCGGACGGTGACGGCAAGCTCACGTTCGGTGAAGGTCTTGAGCTCAAGCTCTTAGCCAACGCTACAGCTGAAGCAGATATCTATGCCGAAGTCTCGACCGACTTCCCTCAGTTGCCGAGCCTTTCGACAACCATTCGCTACGACCAAGTGCTGGGCGAAGCAAGTATTTCCACAGCAAGTGGTGCAAGCTTCGAAACGGGCTCGCCAGAAATCGTACTTGAGGATGTCACGCTGGACGTTGGAAGCATGATGGACGGCTTCCTCGGCGAAACGTTCGAGACCATCTACGAAATTATCAACCCTATAAAACCCGTAGTCGATTTGCTGTTGTTCGAAGTCGACTTTGGCGTGTTGCAGCTTCAAATGATCGACATCGCGTACCTGCGATTGCCAGCGCAGGTTGTTGATACTGCAAAGAAAGTCTTGGAGGTCATCGAGTCAACGCTTGACTTCATGGAATCCATTCAGAGCATCGAAGGCGGAACAATCAACTTCGGTACGTTTGAATTGGGTGGAAGGACCGCTTCAGATCCCTCAGCCGAAACAGAATTAGCCAGTTCGCAACCCAGTGGTCAGCCGATGACGGCGGATCAGCAGAGGCTGACGAGTGGACCAGATCAAAAGGGAATCGCGGCGAACCCGAACACACAGGGCAGAAATCAGCAGACGCCGAGCACGAAGCGGTTTAGCATTCCATTGATGGAAGACCCGATGTCCGTGCTGAATTTCCTCATGGGGCGCGGCGAAGTCGATCTGTTCTACTACGACCTTCCGGATCTAGATCTGTTCTTCCAGTACGAGCAGTCGTTCCCAATTTTCGGTCCGCTTAACGGCGTTTTCCGAGGCAGCATCGGTGCTCAGACGAACTTCGATTTTGGGTTCGACACGTCCGGGATTCGAGATTGGATGGAATCGGACTTTGATCCATCAGAGGTCGGCAAGATATTCAATGGCTTCTATCTAGATGACCACGGTCTTGAAAACACGCCAACCGACCAAGACGAAGTGACATTGAACGCGTCCATCGGGGCCGGTGCGAGCTTGGGTATTGGTGGCCTTGTCGAAGCGGGCGTAATCGGCGGTCTCGAAGCTCAGATTGGTTTCGACCTCAACGATAAAGAAACCGATTTTCTCAATGATCTGCCCGTTGGCGATGGGAACTTCCACGGCTCGGAGCTTATCGAACGTATCACTCAGGGGCCAGAATGCCTGTTCGATGTCCACGGCGAATTACGGGCCTTCCTCGACGCGTTCATTTGGGTCGGCATCAACGCTGGATTTACGAAGATTACGATCTTCGAGGCGAGCCAGAGATTCATCGATCATGTGATCGCAACCTTCGACTGGGAATGCCAGCTTCATGCACCCGATACGATTGCTACACCAAAGACGTTGGATCCGACAGCCACTGACGAAACGCTGACGCTCAGGTACAGCGGGAGTAACTCAAGCGGACCGCAGAGCTACATCGTTGAAACGTTGCCGGTCGATGAGAACCTGAAGATGCAGGAGCTCGTCAAGCTCGGCTTCCTAGACACGGAATACTACAACCGCAGCGAGGAAGTTGCGCTTCGCGATCAGTTGGAAGGCTACCGCAACGATCCGGCCAACGCTGGCGGCGAAGTGATTGTTGTTTCCACTGGGCAGCGAGTGCAAGTCTATCTCGCCGACCAAATCGACAAGATCGTGGTCGAGGGAGGGTACCGGCGGAAACGATTTGTACCGCTTCAAGAATCTCAATGGTCGAATTAGTGATCTCGAAATGAACTTGGGCGACGGTAACGACCATGTTCAACTGTTCGGTGATGCGAAGGAAACCACCAAGCTGAATAGCTTGAAGATCGGCAACAACATCAATTCGGCAAATGGCACGATGGAAGCCGCTCCGGGCCATAATATCATCACGATTTCGAACGATCTGCTGCAATCGCACGCACCGAACGCGACTGCACCGGATCCGATGCCCTACATGGTGATGACAGAAAGTGGCAACGACCGCATCAACATCAATGGCTCGAACCTCAACTACTTCATCGATATCCGATCGGGAG
>CAYNJG010000055.1:5736-34181 GCA_964397295.1 uncultured Pirellulaceae bacterium | reverse complement strand
AAGGCCGTCGATGAATTGCAATTCAAGGAGTTGTCCGTGGATGCCGCGGAAACGGAAGTGAAATCAGATCGCCCGATTTGGCCATGGTTGGCGATGGGCGGTTTTGCGTTGTTGTTGACGGAGTGGTGGTACAGCAATCGGCGGCCGGTTGCGATGTAGCGACGGGCACGAGGTGGTTAGGGTGGAGCATGATGAAGCATAGAAGCGACAAACTGGCGAATCACCGACGGCGGATTTTGGTCGCGGTGATGGTATGGCTTTTCGTTGGTAGCACAGCCTTTGGCCAAGATGGTCGATTGAGTGTTGATCTTGCTACGTCATCGCCGCGAGTTCGATCGAACGCTCCGGTACAGCTCCTCTTGAAAACGTTTTGGAACGGTTCATCGATCGTCGAAGGTCATTTCGAGATGATGTATTTTTCCGATGGAGTCACGCTCAGATCGCGGTGCACGTCGCAGGACATCGTGCTTACGCCAGGCGAGCAAGTGATTCGCCTTTCTTTGCCGTCAGGGGGTTCCACGGTTTCGTACGGCCAAGACGAGGTTGGTCTGAATTTCGCTATGCCAGATAGCACCATTGGTCTTGGCAAGTACACGCTGATGGCAAATCCCAGCGACCGTTCAATGAACATTTGTTTGATAGGACCTACCGAAGACCGAACAGTCAGCGATGCTGAAGCAGAAGTTACCGATTCGATGCGGCTTAATTCTCTTCTCCCGGAAGTCAGGGCTCGGAGCGTCGCAACAATCCACACACGCTGGGACAATGTCGACGTGCCCGAGCAAGCGTTTCACTTTTGTTCTTTTGATTTGGTCGTTTTGCGCCCGGAGGGCTTGGCGGACCTACGAAAAAAACAAATGGATGCAATTTTGGCGTGGGTACGTGCTGGTGGCAGTGTTTGCGTAATGTTGTCCGATGAAATGAAGGGTACGCATGTTGAGTTTTTAAATGCCTTGGTAGCAGAGCAACATGACGCTCCGTTCTCCCTTGGAATTGCTGGACAATTTGTCTCGGACAACATGAGTGCGGACGATGGGATTTGGACTTCGCATCTCGAACTTGGTCGCGCTGCAGTCGTTAACCTAAGCGAAATGCCCTCGGGTCTTGATGTGCTGTTCCAAAACTGTCGACGGATGTCGGCTTTTTTGTGGCGGATTCGAAAGTCGCAGGAGTCGGACGTTTTATCGCAATCGCGTGCAAGCGTCGCGCAAACGCGACAAGGCAATGACCTGGCGATAGACCCCGTTAATCGCATTCGGAATCGGGGGCGTATATCTCAGCTCTCGTGGCAACCGATACAAACAACGGGTCAGTTCATCAATCGGCTGATGCCCGAGGACGTTAAGGTAGTGCCGTTGTTTCTCATCGCGATGGTATTGATTGGCTATTTGATTCTGATTGGTCCGGTTGACTATTTCTTACTTGGTTTCTTTCGCGCGCGTCGATTCACGTGGCTTACGTTTCCGCTACTGACTGGGTTGGTGTCATTGTTGTGTGTTGGCATCTCCGATTCTTATCTATCATCAAAAAAGGATGGTCGGACGCTAACCGTGCGCGACATTGGTGCGGACGGAGCAGTACTTCGTGAGACTCGATTTCAAATGCGTTTTTTGAGTCGTAAGGCGAAGGTGGAGACGGAAGTGAAGAACGAAATCTTCACGCCGCTGGACCAAGACCGTCTGAACATGAATGCGCAGTACATGGCCTACCAAGATCCGTCTGTAGGACAGAAAAAGTATATACCGACTTACTCTGGTCGAATGCCTAGCGACTACGTTGTCGAGCAAGAGATTCCGCAATGGACGCCGCAGATCAACCGTTTTCTATCGATTGCACCCGGAAACACGATCGAAGGTTTCGCTTGGGACGACAAAAGTCTTGTCGATAAGTCGAACCACGGAAAACTTAGCCAACTCGCGCGCCAACGTTGGCCCGACTGTACGGCCATTGTATTTCATGGTGATGATCGGACGTTCGTTGCGGGTTCACGGATCTTTAGATTGCAAGACAATATGTACTACGATCCTCGCTATGGCAATGTCCAATATCGTGGCCGAAATGCGCGGAACTCAGGCGAAGCCAACATGAAGGTTTCGTTCATGGATAGTCTTTGCGTCCGCAGCCCCGCTGGACTGTTTCGGTTTGTCTCGCAGATCTCGCCGACGGGTGGCGACAACTTTGAAGATGTCACCGTTTACGACGCCTCGAATGAAAGCCAAGCATTGCTCGTCATTGCCCATGAGGAAGGTGACGATCTCGTGATTGAACGGCGACTCTACACGAACCTCAACGACCAGCCAAACAGCGAACAAAGAAAATAGAAAACGAAAGTACAACGATGTCAGAAGAAAACGTAGTCCAGGACAAAGGCGCGAAAGCAAGGGAGGCTTTTGGGGTTGTTGATCCCATGAATCGCGCGCAATCGTTGAACATGGTCAGTATCAAATCGTTGTTCGTGAACTATGGCAAAGTGAATGCGGTTCGCGGGATTGATCTTGAGATTCCGAAAGGCGAAGTCTTTGGCTTTATCGGTCCCAACGGTGCGGGCAAATCGTCGACAATGAAAGTGTTGGCAACGTTGCTATCTGACTTTCACGGACAGGTCAGCGTCAACGGAATCGACGTTCGCAGGCAGCCTTTTGTTGTCCGCGAATGTATTGGTTACATGCCCGACTTTTTTGGTGTCTATGAAGATCTTACGGTCCAAGAATATCTTTACTTCTTCGCGGCTGCTTACCGTATGCCGATGAAGACGCGAAAAGCGACCGTCGCCGATGTGCTGGAGTTGACGGACCTCACCTACAAAATCAAAGAACCTGTGGATGGTTTGTCGCGAGGTATGAAGCAGCGATTGGCCCTAGCTCGCGTCTTGCTGCACGACCCCGAATTGTTGTTGTTAGATGAGCCAGCGAGTGGATTGGATCCGCGTGCTCGTATCGAAATTCGCGAGTTGTTGAAGGCACTTTCTGGGATGGGAAAAACGATTCTGATCTCCAGCCACATCTTGCATGAGCTTGGCCAACTGTGTTCTCGCATCGGAATCATCGAACAGGGGCAGATGGTCGCGCAGGGTTCTTTGCAGGAGATTTATCGCCAGCTGCAACTAACGCGGGTGATTCACTGCCAGTTCGGGGATGCGATAAACGCCGATGCGATTTCGCGAATTAAACAATTGCCGGGCGTGCGCAGTGTCGAGGAACAAACCGATCGCGTGGCGGTTCGTTTGGATGAAGAAGTTTCGTCCATTGAAGACTTTCACGATCAGCTCCACGATCTAGGCTGTCGCATTCGCATGTTCCAACCCGAAGCGATGGACATGGAAACGGCGTTCATGAAACTCACCGAAGGGAAAACCGCATGAAGTCATCACCGACACTGGGTGGTTGGGTCAAGCTGCTTTCCCCGATACCCACTTCTTCGATGCTGCCGCTGCTGACGAAAGAGCTCGTCGAGCAAGCCGCGCGACGACGTACGTATATTGTTCGCGTCGTTTATGCAGTATTGTTGTTTCTTGCTGGCTTCATGTTTTACTACCAAATCATTGGGCAGTACTCGCAGGCTCGTGGTCCATTCGCCCTTCTCGGCAAGGGTGGTGAGCTGTTCCAGTACATCATTATACTGCAATTCTTCGGTGTTTATTTGTTCATGCCAGCGATGACTTGCGGCGTGATCACTGTCGAAAAAGAACGGGGCAGTTTGAGTCTGTTGTTGCTTACGAAGCTGGGCGGTTGGACGATCATTATCGAAAAGTACCTGGGAAGAATCATTCCCATGTTTAACTTTTTACTGCTCTCTCTGCCGTTGTTAGTCATCGCCTATTCGATGGGCGGCGTCTCGCGAGAATCAATTGGAAGCGGTATCTGGTTTCTTGCATTGACGACGTTGCAAGTGGGCGCACTTGCATTGTTGTGCTCGACGTTCTTTCGGACCACCGTTGCCTCGTTTATGGCTACGTTCTTGATTGGCATCGTCATGTTGATCGGTCTCCCGCTTACCTATGAGTTAGTAGGTGCAAATATCAGTCCGAGAGACTGGACGGCCCTTATGTTTTTAACTCCGGCGCTTTTCATGATTTCCACGGAGGCCCGTTCAACAGGATGGCAGTTCTTTCTGGAGGTGTTGGTACGTAGCTGCCCCATTCTGATTCAAGTATTCGTGTTTCTTCTGCTGTCTCGAGTGTTTTTATTCCGTCGAGCTTTCTTGCCGCCGACGAATCTGTTTCTGCGCATATTCAAGTGGTTTGATGGGTTCTTTCATCGGTTGAATGACAATCGATTCACGAAGGGAAAAGTACTGATTTCTGACAAGGTCGAGTTGGATACGATGATTGACCCTGTTGCTTGGCGAGAGACGACGAAGACTACCTTGGGTTCGTTTCGTTATTTGACAAGACTCTTCATTTTGGTTGAGGCGCCGATTTTGTTTTTCGGTTTGATTTTGATCATCGGGAACGGTTCGCATGAGCCGCTAACGTTTTTGATGTTTTTGCTCTGGGTCGTTTCCACGCTAATTGTCGCGGTGAAAGCCACAACGCTTGTTTCCAGCGAGCGAGCACATGAGACGTTGGACGTATTGCTTACAACACCTATGCGAAGCGGTGAAATCATTCAGCAGAAGTTTCGTGGCGTGATGCGATTGATCATGGTAGTGAGCGTGCCGCTGTTGACGACAATCATTTTGAAGACCGCGATTCTGCAAGTGGGTGATACAGGCTGGGGAGGCGGCTGGGGTTACTACGGCTATCGACGCACACATTGGAGTATGTATCTGGTCAGCGGGATCGTTTCTGTCATCGTGTATTTGCCGATGGTTGCTTGGCTGTCTTTGTTTATCGGAATCCGTGTTCGTAGTCAAAGTAAAGCTATCTTCGCCACGATGGCGGCGCTCGTTGGCTGGTGCGCATTACCTGCGTTGTTGATAGTGTTACTCTTCGAGATATGGGGCGGCTGGAACAGCAACGAATTGGTTAACCTTTGGTTGTTGCTCAGCCCGGCCACGATCATCGTGAACAGCGAATTATTCCAACTTGAAGGCACGTTCCACTCCGGCTGGCTGGCGGTGGTGTTGAATTTTCTCATTTATGGACTCGTCGCGGTTTTGTTGCGAGCCTTTTGTCTGACACACTTGGATGATCGGCTTGGCCGATCATCGGGGGAATATTGAATGAAGGCACTTCATACTCTTATTGCCGTGTTTCTTCTCTGCGTCGTGACATCGGCATCGGCTGTTGATATCGAAGAAGTTGTCTGGGGATTCGACGGTCGAGTCGTTCCCTATCAATTCAATCCGCTAAGCGTATTGGTCAGCAACACGACGGAAGAAGAGGTGCACGTTAAATTACAACTGATCCGAACGCTCAATGCGGGAGGAGATCGTCTCGGGGCAAAGGTGGAAGAGGTTGTTTTTCTTTCGCCGTTTTCAAGTCGGTGGGTGCAGTTCTATCCGTTTGTCAGTGACGAGAATGACGATTGGCGGGTGTCCTGGGGACTATTGCCTAGCCAGGGAAAGGATCTCAAGCGACCTCGTTTGGGGCCACCTGCAAGAATTGCGTTGGTCGAAGCGAATCAGATTTCTTCGAAACAAAAGACTGGTGTAAAGACGCTTCCCGAGGAGCTGTTTCCTACATTCGTTTCAGGTACAGAGTCGTTGGAAGTTGTGTATCTAGACCACGTACCGCGCTGGCAAGAAGCTCGGCGAACCGCGTTGTTGGACTGGGTCAAACGTGGCGGCACGGTCTTTCTTTCTCCCAATGCAGCGGGTGAATATCCCGTTTTTAGCGGGGAACTGTCCGCACTCAATAGTCCGCTAGATAATTTGCGACTGGGGCAAGGACAGGTGATCCGTGCGGCAAGTCAGGCTGATGCGAGCGTTGAAGCAAATCGTATTTTGGAAGCTCCGGTTTCGGTTTCGCAGAGCAGCGATTCTTGGGATCTTTCAACGAACTTCTTTTCACAATTGCGGTCGATTACAAGTCCGGATCACAACTGGTTCATGATCCATCTTATGTCTCTGATCTATCTTGGATTGGTTTTCCCAGGTTGGTATCTGCTATCAAGACGCCCAACTCACTTTCGTACAACGTTGCTTGCGTTTGTTGGAGTTGCCGCACTCTTCACGATGATTTTCAACATCATTGGTCGACGTGGCTACGGCGAATCAACGTCAATCAACTCGCTTGCCATTGCGCGTCAAATTGAAGCCGGTAGCTACGATGTGATGCAATGGACGAACGTTTTCGTGACAGGCGGTGATGTCTACGAGCTTACCTACGATGGAAAGGGAGACGTATTCTCGACGGGACCAGGATTCGAAAAGGTTCCTGGCGTCATCGACAACGGGTTGGATGGGAGATTTCTTGCCGACATACCATTGTTTTCGTCCCGAGCATTTTTGCATCGCGGGAAAATGTCCGGCCCCGAATGGAAAGCCGAAGTCACACAGATCGAGACGGCAGAGAAGTCTCGCGGTGGAAAGAAACTAACCAAGTTAAGACTGAAGATTGATCCGGTCCCAAAAGGTGATCGACCTTTTGTGATTTTCGGCGACCAATTGTATTACCTGTACGCTCATGAAGGGGAGTATGAACTTTCGGGTAGTGCCAAGCCGATTAGCGAGTCGCTGGCGGTAAACAATGATTTTGATGCTCGGTATCCGTACAACAACTACAGATACCAAGATTCATCGCCAGATATGGAACGAATGTTTTCGACATTGCGTGATCCGGTCGTTGGGCATTCGCTCGGTTTGGGGTACCGCAAAAAACAGACTCCGCCTTTTTATCTTCCGACCGATCGAATTCGATTGTTCTTGTACGAAGATATTCCCCAGAGCTTTGGCGTCAGACATTCTGAGTTGCAGGCCAAGCAAGGCAAGGTTTTGTATTCGATAGATCTTTGGGTAACCGACGAAGTGGCAGAGTTTCCCGATTTGATTAATGAGCGGGACGACGATGATGAACGAGAAGACGATGAACGAGAACCAGACTACGAGAGCGGCTTGCCAGAAGAAACGATCGAAGCGGATGAAACTGAGCGAGATGAAGCTGAAGTAGAGACCGAGACCGAGACCGAGAACGAGAACGAGGAGACCACCGATGTCGACGAATAGAGTTGTTCTACCATCCGCCATTTCGGTAAATAACATTCAGCATCGTTATAAAGATCACTACGCGCTGAAAGGAATCTCGTTCGAAGTCCAAGCGGGCGCATTACATGGTTTCGTAGGTCCCAACGGTGCCGGTAAAACCACAGCGCTGAAACTGATTTGTACACTGCTGAAACCGCAGCGGGGCGAGATTCATGTTTTCGGAAATGACGTCGCGCGTGACACGAAAGCTGTTCGGCGCTCGATTGGGTTTATGCCGGATCACTTCAGCATGTATCGCCAAATGACGGTGTACGAATACCTGGATTTTTTCGGTGCGGCATACGGTTTGAGTGTGAAAGAACGAAATCGCGTGATTGATGACGTGATCGAGCTCACGGATATGGGCGTCAAGACAACGAGCCTGATCAGTGGCCTCTCGCGCGGGATGCAGCAACGGGTTAGTTTGGCTCGCGTGTTAATCAACGATCCCAAGCTGTTGTTGTTGGACGAACCAGCTTCCGGGTTGGACCCGCGAGCTCGTATCGAATTGATGGATATTTTGCGAGCGTTGCAGAGCCTTGGAAAGACGATCTTCATAAGTTCGCACATTCTCAGCGAGCTGGCGGAGTTGTGCGATAGCGTCACAATTATCGACCGTGGTGAAGTGAAATTCAGCGGAGCGATGGACGACTTACTTGATCGAGGCAAGACGGAAGATGTCTATGTGCTAACTCTCAATGGCGAAGTTGAACATGTGATCGCTGGCATATCCTCGCTCGCTTCTGTCTCAACTGTCGAGTTGGTGGCAGAGGGTCGAACGCAATATCGTGTTTCGATGCATCCAGGGCTCGAGCTGAAACAACTGCTTTGCGAAGTCGGCCAGTCTGATTTGGAAGTGAAGTCAATCATTCCAGAACGCAAACAGCTGAACCAAGCATTTATGGATCTCACGACGGGAGGCGTTGCGTAATGGCCAACTTCCAAGGACTTTTCGCACTGATGAACCGAGCATTGCGTGCCGAAGATCGTGCGATGCGAAGCCATATCTATCGTTTGCTCTTTGTGGCTCTTTCGTATTCGATGGTCGTGTCCGTCCAAGGCGGTGTTTTTTGGATGGGCGCGCCGGGACGACGGATGTTCAGTGCCATGTGTTATCTGAACTTTTTTTGTATTACTGTCGCCGGGCTTAGTTTCTTTTCCTCCGCGATCACGGAAGAAAAAGAAGACATGACCCTGGGACTGTTGAAAATGGCCGGCGTTAGTTCCCTTGCGCTGTTGATTGGAAAGTCGACACCCAGGCTGATTGCGGCCTTGGTTCTACTCACCGCGCAATTACCTTTCACAATGCTTGCGGTGACGCTCGGTGGTGTTTCGATTCCACAGGTGCTTTCCGCGTATACGTGTTTGTTTGCGTATCTCATTTTCGTTGCAAATTTGTCATTGTTCTTTTCCGTGGTCTCTCCACGCTCTCGGTCTGCCAGTTTCTGGACTGGGCTTTCATTGGCCTTCTATTTTTTCGCTCCGTTTATTTTCATGATCACGAAAATGGGGATGCAAGCGAACGGCTGGTGGAGATTGCCAAATTGGCTAGATCAACCATTGTCTAATTCGCTCACGTGGCTTGGAAGTACTTCGGCCTACACGCGAATTTCGGCGATCCTGGGGACAGGATTCACGGAACCAGTGTTTAGTCGCCAAGTCGTGACCAACTCGCTATTCGGCCTGGGCTTTCTATTGCTTGGTTGGGCTTTGTTTGAGGTTTGTACTCGCAACGAGAAGCCTGCGGCCGAAGCAAGAGGCTTGTTATTCAAGCGTATCGGTGGTGGTGGAGCGATAGGTTCGGGGCGAGCTTGGGGAGCTGCTCTGACGTGGAAAGACTTCCACTTTGTCGGTGGCGGCAAAATCTTGTTCCTGCTGAAGATCTTGATATATGCCGGAATCATGATGGCGATGGTCTACACAACACGCCGATGGAATCAGGGCATGAAGCTCGAAGAATTTGGTCAGTTGTGCATGTCGATCGGTACGTTCGCGTTAGTCATCGAAACGGCAATCCAAGCATCGCGAGTATTTTACACGGAGACGAAATGGAAGACGTTGTCCAGCATCGTTTTGCTACCGAAAAGCATTGGTGAAATCGCGTACGCGAAAATCGCTGGGGCAATGATCATGCTTATTCCCGCGGCTGGATTGCTTCTCTTAGGAATCGTTTGTGCTCCGGAATCGTTTGGCGAGTTCTTGGAAGACGTGCTTGCCGAGCCCGGGTTTTGGTACTTTGTGTCGCAAGTTGTCCTAGCGATTCATCTTACAGCTTTGTTTAGCTTGTATCTGAAGTGGGGCGCACTGCCGATTACGGTTGCGTGCGTATGGGGTGGAAACATGTTGTTGATATTTTTCTTAGCTGCGATTGTGCGCACCGGACCGCCCGAAGGAATTTTTGGGATTTTGGCGATCTTGGCGTTTGTTTTCTGCGGCGTGATTCACTTTTGGGTAGGGCATCGATTGGAAGAGTTGGCTGCCGCGTAGATGGTCAGTCGTTCTTGGTGAGGTTTTCGAAACTTGCGTCGGACGGCAGGTTCTTTTCGAATAGGCT
Organism: uncultured Pirellulaceae bacterium; assembly: GCA_964397295.1. Taxonomy (GTDB): domain Bacteria; phylum Planctomycetota; class Planctomycetia; order Pirellulales; family Pirellulaceae; genus CAYNJG01. The sequence goes on along the minus strand of CAYNJG010000055.1, from coordinate 24,502 downwards.
CTTTGAACGTTTGCGATCTTGGATGCTTGCTCGCCAAAGTAGAAACCAAATCAACAGCAAGCACCCGGTGAACACGCCAGCGATGATCAGGCTTACCTGCGATTCCGCTGGTGGTGCAACGTCCGGTACGACGGTAGGGCCGATCAAAAGCGGGCTGAGTTGCATTGCTGGTTTCGCGTTTGCGGTTTGCATCTCTTCCATAAACTGCGTGCGGTAGGCCCATAGCTTGAAAAAGAACCCGGAAAATGAAATCGGCACACGAATATCATCGCCCGTTTCCATGTTTGTGGGTAACTCGGGCACGCAGACGACAAATGGATAATCGTTGAAAACTTTACCTTCTGCGTTTTGTTCATCGACAAACCGAACGGGTTTTTCCATCGGTAGAAAGACTTCGATTTCCCAATAGTGGTCGATGCCGAATCGCTCACGAATGTCTGCGTCGTCAACGTTGATCCGAACTGCACGCCTCGCAAGACCGTGTAGCGTGTAGAGTTCACCAACGACGTTTTGTGGTGTTTTGATCATGCGTGAGATCTCAAACTCACGCCGACCTAGCTTTGCGAATTGCGTGCTTTCGGAATGGTGCACGGCGGCTATCAACTGATAGAAACTCTCGCGATCGCCACCCTTCATACTCGCTCGATGTTGAATGTCAGTAAGTCGGCTAGTGTCCACGCCCAGCTGGCTTAGCATCACTAGATCGCTGGATACGTGTAGCTCTTCGGATGGCCTATCTGGGAACCAGCCAACATGCTTCGCCGCGAAGAGCAATGTGCGACCGTTCCGCTTGAGCAGCAAACCTTGGATACGAACGGATTCCTGAATCTCGCTCCCGTTTGCCATTGCTGATATCCAGTGCACTGGCAGATTTCGCACGAAGACGATCGACGTCGTGTTGTCGTGCGAGACAATAAGTTGGAAATACTCGGAAAAGCCCAGTCGCTGTGTTAGTTCGGGAAGGACGGTCTGTTTTGCTATGTTCTGAACGCGACCACGTATTTCGAGAACCTCGAATCGCGCCAAAGCTGGCGTATCCGTAATCTTCGGCCAGTCGATCGTTGTCTTTGTCCAGCGGTCTAGATCCACCTGCGAAAACGCCGGCAAACGAAAGAGCACGCGCAACAATGGCTCGCGTTCGTCATCCATGTTTCGATCGTCAATGAATTGGCTTAGCAGGCTGTCGTCGATTTGCACGATGCGGAGCATTTCCACTGGACTGTTTCCTGGCTCTTGCACTGGTTGTTGCGCAAGCAGCAACGATGAAATACAGCTCCACCACAAAAGTGCCGCCACACGCAATCTCATGACTGCTCTGTTTCGTTGGAGGATTCGGCGAGCGCTCGAAGTGCATCGGCAGTGCCGGGCAGTACGTTTTCGTTTCTCAGTTCGCCCAGGTCGTTTTCCGGCATTCGTAGACGTTCAATGTCTTCACGTTTCACGTTTGTGGAACGGTGGACCCACGTCGCAATAGCCGCAGAAAGTACAGCGATCGTCAGCAAGCTAATCGCGATTGCGCCGACTGACGGTAGCTTGACTGGCGCGGTGGGCGTAGGAGGCACCCATGCTGCGGTCTTCGCGAGCAACAACGGCGCGACGCGAGTTCCATCGCCGGCTGGGTAAGCCCAGCGTTTGAAGCAAAATCCAGTGAAGCCGCATGGCTCGCGCAGATCATCGCCGACTTGTAGCTGCGACGGTTTCTCGATTGTGTAGACCACGATTGGCGCGCTTGCTCCACCGCGTGGTTGAAGAATCCACCGATAGAGATGTTCGATCCCGTGTTCGTTTTCGCGCGGCGTGATGGCTTCGAGTCTCCTTACCGTTCCGCCCACGGTAACGATTTGACCTCGATAGAAATCGGTCTGCCGAAAGAGTTGTGCGAATCCAACGTCGCCGATCGACAGCGAGTCGACTTCCTCTGATGTTCTGGTGTGCAATGCACCAAGCATCGCCAGCCATGCGTCATTTTCTGCGGCTCGCAATACGGTGTTGTCTTTAATAGGAGACAACAATTCCGGTGTAACTTCGGGAACAAATCTCGCGGCGGTATTGGCCACCGGATTGGGCTGCGGTTTTTCTGCAACGAATCCATCGACGGGAAGCAGAGGTGGTGTTCCCAGTTCGATGCGCGTGTCGATTGGCTCTTCTTGCTCTTGTACTTGTTCGCCTGCCCACAAAAAGTCCCACGTTGATGGCTTGCGAGCTTCGTTCATCATCACCAGCACCAGCATCAACATGCCGCACAGCACGAGCAATCGAACCTGCTCTCGTCGTGACGCGTAGTTTGGTGGTGGTTTACGGCGTCGCTGTTTGGAGCGACTATCCGCAATTTTTGCTTTCATTGTCTTGTCGTCGGTCATCTTGCTTTTTTGTAGGCGAGGCCAGCGTTTCCGAGTGGTGGGCGGTTGCAGCGTGTTGGGTTACGATAGCGTTACGTTTCGGTCGATGAACATTCGTCAAGCGAAGCGAAAAACTAGGATTCGGATGAGTCCATCTCGTTGGTTGTTACGTTTGAAATGTGACGGTTCGAGCAAGATGATTTGGAAATAGTTGACCCCCTCATCATAATGAACGAATCAAGAATCCGACGAGACGTTTTGGTCCGGAACCCAGTACGTCCCCTTTCTGTCGGGTAAATGGAAAGGTCTTTCCACATATCCTTGATACGTGGCAGCCGTAGGGACGGTTGTAGTGGCATGCACGACTTGGAGTCTCCGGACGATGTTACGGAAGTTCGTCTTATATTGCTCAAATTTGCTCGTCGGATTGCTGCTTAGCGTTTCGCTTTGTAGCAGCGTGCCGGTTGCTCGTGCCGAAGAACCGGTCGAAGCTTATCTTTCAGCGCTTGAAGATCGAGGTCATTTCGACGTCGCGATTCGGTATCTCGAACGCATGTCGAACAGCCGTCTTGCGCCCGATGGCTTTGAAGAAGATGTCGATTTCCGGGCCGGGATGTTGATGGTCACGGCGGCAAGGACGACGAAGAACGCAAACCTTCGCCAGGATCGGCTGAACCAAGCTCAGGAATCGCTGGACAAGTTCATCAAGAACCAGCCTGACCATCCGTCAATTTCGTTGGCTCGAAATCAGCTAGGCAACATTCTGGTCGAGCGAGCGCGTGGTTTGAAGTCTCGCGCGGAAAAGGAAGGCGACGGCAGCAAACTATTCAAGCAGTCCTATGACGTTTACGAGCAAGCACACGGAGCGCTGGTGAAGAGCAAGGGAGAAATCGGCGAACAATATAAGAAACTCGTTTCGTTACGTGATGATGAGTCAAAGTCGCAGCTGAACAAAATCAAAACGCAGTACATTCAGACGTACTTGGCGATTGGGCGTGTTTTATTCGAACAGGCCGAAACGGTGAAGGATGACAAAAAACGCAATGAGGAAAAGCTCACCGAAGCCGCTGCGGCGTTCGACGAAGTAGCGCAGAAGTATCGCTCTTTCAGCGCCGGCCTTTACGCCACGTTGTATCAAGGTGAGTGCTACCAGTTGCTGGGTGAGCAAAAACGTTCGCTCACCTATTTTGCGGAACTGTTGCAGAATTCTGATAACTCTCCCCCAGTACGAGTCTTAAAAACGAAGGCGTTAGCACGCACGATTGATGGTTGGCTTGCCACGGACAAGAAAAACGGTCCCGACAAATCGATCAAGAGCGCAACCGAGTGGATCAAGACGAAACGTGGTGCAGAAGACAAGCAACCAGCATGGCTCGAGTTCCGTCTGGCATTAGCGAAGGCTCATTTCGAAAAATCAAAAATTGCCGAAAGCGACACGCAGTCAAATCGCGCACTCAACGATGCACGTGAGATCGCTCGCGATCTAGCGAAACGAAAAAGTGACGTGCAAAAGGGAGCTCAGCAGCTGCTTGTGGCCATGGGGAGCGGTACCGCAGCAGTCGAGACGAATCTCGTCGATCCGAATAAGGCCAAAACATTTGCCGAAGCGCGAGACGCTGCAAAGGCTTCGCTGGACCGCATGAAATTGTCGACCACGACTGCGTCGCTGCTGTCTTCGCAATTGAAGTCAGTGAAAGATCCAACCCGCCGGAGCGGCATCGAATCTAAGATCGCCGCTGCAACAGCAGAGGCGAACACGAAAAGTGCCGAAACGTTGGCTCTCTTTGAACGCGCAGAATCTCTGGCTACAGATGATGATGCCGCCGACCTTCCAAGCGTGCGTTATTATCTGGCCTATCTGCACTACACGCAGCAAAACTATCGGCGTGCTTCGGTCCTGGCTAGTTTTACAGCCTTGAAGTACCCCGACAGTCTTGCTGCGAAACAGTGTGCAAATGTTGCGATCGCTGCTCGTCAACGTCTTTATCAGCAACTGCCGCCCGAAGACCGCGAGGCACAATCGCAAAGTATCACCAAACTTGGTGAGCTGATTATTTCGCGATGGCCTGGCGAACCGCAGGCCGATTCGGCGCTTACGACTTTACTTGATGTTGCCATCGCCCGTGGTGACCTTGAGCAAGCGGAAGGTTACCTTGCCAAGATTCCCGCAGAGTCTGCTAAACGTGCGTCCGCCGAATTGCGGTACGGACAAACATTATGGCGATCATATTTGATCGGTACGATCGCTAATAAAAAAGGAGAAGGCACGAAATCCGATTCGCAACTCGGCGACTTGAAAGCACGTGCTCAAAAAGTTCTTGCGAAGGGCGTTGAACGGTCGAGTGGACAGCCACCGAACGAGTCAGCCATTCGCGGTGCATTGTCGCTTGCAAAGATCTACGTGGATTCCGGCAAACCAGCCGAGGCGTTGGATTTACTTTCGATGAACGGCATTGGGAGCTTAGGGATCGTGCAATCGAACAGCCCTTGGGCGAAAAAGATCCCAGGATTGGCAGTCGACGCCTACTCCACAGCCATTCGCGCACACGTGGGATCGGCGGCCGATTCCGGTGACTCTCAAGCATCCATCAATGCTGCCCAGCAAATGCTGGAAGCCTTGCAGAACGATTTGAAGAACCAACCCAATGGCCAGAAGAAAATGATTGGCATCTACGTTGGATTGGCTCGCGATCTGGAGCGGCAATTGTCGATTGCTCCGCCTTCTGCCCAAGACGCATTGTCGAAAGGTTTTGAGTCCCTCCTAGAGAAAGTGGCGTCCGGTACCAACGATGTCGCAGTGCTCAACTGGGTTGCTGATACGTTCTTTGGAATGGGCAACGGGCTGATTGAAGGAAGCAAGAGCTCGGCAGAAGCACAACGTTATTTTATGAAGGCACGATCTGCCTATGAACGTGTTCTCGACGCGGCAAAAACCGAAGAGTTGCCCGCTAACACGATGCAGCAAATACAAGTTCGCCAAGCCATGACGCTACGCCAACTGGGTAAGTTCGAGCAGTCGATCTCGATGTTTGCAGATCTGCTCCGTGAAAAGCGATTCTTGAATATTCAAATTGAAGCTGCAAAAACTTTGCAGCGATGGGGCGAGTCTGGCAAAGCGACTGCATTCGAAGAAGCCATCGTTGGGGCTCAGCCAGGCAGCGACGGTCGGAACCTTATCTGGGGTTGGGGGCGGATCGCGAAGCTCGTTGCAAAACATGAGAAGAACCGAGACACGTTCCACGACGCTCGATACAACACCGCGCTCTGTCGCTATAAACTCGCGAAAACGTTATCGGGCTCCCAAAAAACGGCCATGTTTAAGCGTGCCAAGTCAGACATTACGTCGACCCAGCAGCTTTACAACTTGGGCAACGAGGCGCAGCAACAACGGTATGAGTCGCTGTTGCGAACGATCCAGAAAACACTGGGCGAGCCCGCAAAGGGATTCGCCAAATAGATTTGATTAAAACGGAATGTCGTTGAAGTTATGAAGAATTTGATCGCAACAACTGTCGTGCTCTTTCTCACTACGCAGTGGGTGAGCGCGCAGACCAAAGATGTGATGTGGCTGCGCGGCGAAAAATCGCCTGTCTCTGGTGAGATCAGCAAAGTATCCCCGGACGGCGTCACCTTAAAATCGTCGGGAAAGACCCGCGACATCTCGGTCGACAAGATCGATCGCATTCGCTTCGGTGACGATCCATCCGGACTCGCGTCTGTACGGAGTGCCGTGAAAAGCGGCCAGCTCGAGCAAGCAAAAACGCAATTGGCATCGATAAAGGGTGAAGGCGGCCCCTTCGTGAAACAAGACATCGCATTTTACAAAGCTGCGATCGATGCCAAGTTAGCGTTGCGTGGCGAAGGAAGCGTTAACGATGCGGCTCGCGCGATGGGTGGTTTTCTAAAGTCTAGCCCCAACAGTTTTCGCTACTACGAAGCTTGCGAAGCGATGGGCAATTTGGCGATGAGTCTGGGTAAATTTGATTCGGCTGTGAAGTACTACGAGAAAATTGCCAATTCAAAGGCGCAGCGAGTTTCGGCAGAGGGCGCGTTGTTACTGGGTGACGCGTGGATCCTGAAGGGCGACGCGGGCAAAGCCAAGGCTATGTATCAACGGTGCGCGAAGGCGGCGGATCCAAGACTGAAAGCGATCGGACAACTATGTCTTGCGTCATGTGCGACCAAGCAAAATAAAGGCGGCGACAAAACCGTTGCAGTGATTGAGAAAGTAATCGAAGAGTATGACTCCAGTGACGTCGAGCTGTTTGCCCGCGCCTACAATGCGCTGGGCGAAGCGTATCTTGCCGCTGGAAAAACGGAGTCAGCCCTGGATGCCTATCTGCACACGGATCTACTTTTTTACCGAGATTCAGGAAAACATGCCGAGGCTTTGTTTCAACTGTCGAAGTTATGGACAGCGGTGAACAAACCGTCGGAAGCGTCTCGTGCAAAGAAGCTATTAAAACAACGATACCCGGCGAGTGTTTGGGCCCGTCGGTAAGCGAACAAATACAAAACTAAGAAGAAACTGCTCCATTGCGAGCCGCTATTTCGGAGAAACTGAATGAAACTCGAAGATCAACGCTCTCAACGGGTCATGTCGTGGTTCACCGCGTTCTTATTGATCGCGTTGTTTAGTACGGCGCTCACACTTGCGGTACCTAACGTGACCTATGGCCAGGATGATGCGGTGCAGCAGAATGACGGTGGGGAAGAGGCACCCAAACGTCAGAATTATTTAACTTGGGCTCTGGGTGCATTGGGCTGGCCTTACTTCCTGGTGTTCTTTGCTTTGTCCTTCACCTTGGTTGGTTTGTTGGTGATGAACTTGCTAACCGCCAGTCGGAATAATGTCTGCCCGGCGTCGTTGGTGGAAGGTTTCGAAAATCACCTGAACGAAAAGCGCTATCAAGAAGCGTATGAGTTGGCGAAAAGTGATGAATCGTTTCTTGGCCAAGTCTTGTCGGCGGGACTCGCAAAGCTTCAATCGGGATACGCTCCGGCGCTGGAAGCTATGCAGGAAGTCGGTGAAGAAGAGAAGATGAAGCTCGATCACAAGCTCAGCTACATGCAACTTATCGGTACGATCAGCCCCATGATTGGCTTGCTTGGAACGGTCCAAGGGATGATTCAGAGTTTCCACGTGATCGCCAATGCGACAGGTGCTCCAAAGCCAGCTCAATTGGCTGAGGGTATTTCAAAGGCGCTGTTCACGACGTTGATCGGCCTGATGATTGCTATTCCCGCAATTGCGATTTACAGCATCTTGCGAAACCGAATTGCACGATTGGTCCTAGAGGTTGGCATCTTGAGCGAAGGTTTGATGAGTCGCTTCGAGAACGTCGGCGCCAAAGGCAAATAATTCCCACTGAGGCCAAACAGCATGCGTTTTATGAAACGATCCGCCGAGGATGCCCAGGGTGATTTAACGCCCATGATCGATATGACTTTTCAATTGATCGCGTTCTTTATGGTGCTGATCAACTTTACGGAAGCCGACCAGAACGAGCGGATCAAGTTACCCACTAGCGAAATCGTGAAGCCGCCGGACGGACCGATGGAAGAACCGATCTTTCTACACCTAACGGAAGAAGGACGAGTCATCCTGGGTGGTACGGAAACGGAACTCGAGGGCGCAAAAGCGAATTTGGTGGTGGAGGCGAATATCCTCAAACGTAACGGCAGTACACCCAATGACGCGACGGTTATCATCCGAGCAGATACGAATGTGGCGGCAGGAGAGGTGCAACGTCTTATAAAAATATGTCAGGAAGCGGAGTTTGAGAACTTCGCCTTGCGCGCCGAAGAAAAAATCGATTGACCGCCAACATATAAGAATTGACAACTTATGAAGATCCGTGAAACCGACAGTCGCGAAGACGACAAGATCGAGCTGCAGATGACGCCGATGATCGACATCGTCTTTCAGCTGCTTATCTTCTTCATCATGACTTTCAAGATCGTTACGCAAGAAGGCGACTTCAACGTGAAGATGCCGTTGGCCGCTGCAGCAGGTGCCGAGGTTGACCCAAGTGCTCTTGATATGACGCTGCGTCTGACGGCGAACGGAGAAGGCGAACTTACTGGTATTCAGTTAAACGATAAGTCATTCGAGCAATTCGACGACTTGCACTTGTACGTGATTAGTCTGGTCGGTGGCGATCAACCAGATTCGTTTCGGGAATCGGCGGAGATCGAAATCGATGCGGACTATCAACTGAAATACGAGTACGTGATCCGCGCAGTGACGGCGGTCACAGGCTATCGAAACGATAGCGACGACATTGTGAAGCTTATCGAGAAGATTAGGTTTTCGCCGCCCAAGAACGCACCGGCTGGTTAGGCATTCACTTTTTCTTCGGCCAAAAAGTGCCGCAAACGCAGCAGACTCACGATCGAAAAGGCGTCACGAATCTCCCCGCGAAAAGCCATTTCGATTGCTTCGGTTAGTGGCAGCTTGCGAAGTTGTAGCTGTTCCGTCTCTTCCGGTGACGACTCATACTGCGTTAGACCTCGGGCTAAAAACGTATAGCCTCGCTCATCCGTCACCGAATTGGAAAGCTGTAAATCGGTACAGACGGAGTCCCAGCGCTCCGCGGACAACCCAGTCTCTTCTGCCAATTCGCGTTTGGCGCACTCTAACAGCGATTCACCTTCTGGGGCGCCGCCTTCAGGGACCTCCCATTCGAAACTGCCCATCGCGAATCGGTACTGGCCGACGAGCCACGTGTTTCCGTCTTCGTCCAATGGAATCACTGCCACCGCGCGGTTTTTGAAGTGCACGACCGTATATTCGCCTTCTCCACCACTCGGATTGATCACGTCGTTTTGAACGACACGAATCCATGGATTCTCGAATCGCAATTCGGACTTTAACGTTTGCCACGGGTTCTTGTGCGTGTCGTTCATCAGGCCCTCAATCGACTCGTATCCATGCTCAGTCTGTTTTGACACTGTTGGCTACAGACAGTCTGCGGAGTCTCTCATTTGTGGTTGTTTAACACAACAGGAACGAGAAAGCGACGTACGTGGTGCAACCCGCTGCAAGAAAGCCCAGCGTCTACTTCGCGCGCGCGGCATTGAAGCCTTCTGCTGCTGGTGACTCGTAGTAGATTCGCACCGTCGAAACCACCGACAATTCGGCTCGCATCGGCAACTTCTCTGCCTGAGTATCGGCATTGGGAAGATTTCCGCGATAGTAAGTATTCTTGGGTCGCGCCAACTTGACCAACGGCATGTTTTTTCGGCTCCAATAGTTTGTCTGGTAATCACCAGTAGAAGTGTTGGTAAAGGACTCGTACATAGAAGCCGGGTTCACGACGACCGTATTTTCTTGCACGTTAATCACGCGAGGCGTTTTTTCGAACAGGCCATCGAACAGCATCTTCGATTTACGTTTGGCGACTTGAAGTGCCTTGGCACGCACTTCTTCTTTCTTTCGATCTAGTTCTTCACTCCAGTAGTCGAATCCGATGATGTCGGTGATTCCATTTGTAAAAGCCACGTCCAGCACTTTCATCGCCTCCGCATCATCCTTGACCGCCAGATGAACATTCGTCTGCATTGAATAACCAACTTTCTTCTCCATCGCGACTTCTTGGCTACCAAGCTTCTTGGCTTCAAATTCGTATCGTGGCAGGATCGAGATAAAGTCTTCGACGATCTTTTCATTGTCGACACCGGCTTTATTCCAAAGGGGACGAAGCTCCGCAATCTTGCTCTCGATACCAGCCTTACATTCTTTGGAGGTCTCGGCTTCATGAGTGATCGCCAGCACGATTCGAACCGCTGTCGGTTGGGCGCTCAAAACGGATTTTCCTTCGACGACAATAAAACTTTGTGCCGTTTCGGGAGTAAGCGTGCTGAATTGCACCTGCGATTGTTGTTGATTCGCAGCATAGCTCCCACCTCGCGAACCACTAAGCTGGGCGATGCCATTCGGCACTAACACCCAAGCGACTAACAATAATGTGACCGCGACCATTTGCCTGAAAGATGTACGCATTTTTTGCACCGAGAGACTTGGGGTAGATGAAAAATCTGGGAGAGGGCGATCACGCAAGCAAGAAATCAACGTCTTCTGATTCGTCGTCATCGACTTGTTCATACTCGCGTTGTTGTGTCATTGTCGCAAATACGAGATCCGCAGCAGCAAACTGCGATGAAGGCGATGTTGGTTCTGGTGGTTCGCCAGAACCGTCTCCGTTAAGAAATGTCACAACGAACAGAACATCAATGGGACTTAGGAAACTGTCGCCATTCACGTCAAAATAAAATGAACCAGCCGTGCGAACCGTATTGGCAAGCGACCGAGAGCCGTTGGTGTTAATCTCCGAAACGAGCGCGAGAACGTCCCGTGGGATGACAAAGCCATCGTTGTCGACGTCCCTGGCCACTGCAGGGTTTTGCCACGGACTTCCGCTGATAACTTCAATGGAAACCGTTGCGACGTTGGAGCTTTGTCCCGTTTCGTCCCGAACCGTATAGGTTAAAAAATCCGTTCCCGTGAATTGGCTGTTTGCACGGTAGACAATCGAATTGCCAATGACAGAAGCTTCGCCATTTCGTGGCGGACTCGTAATTTGGACGGAGTTAGTATTCAGGCTGCCGTCTGGATCGCTGTCGTTCTGTAGCACGTTGATCGAGATATCTTCATTCGCAAAGCCCTGCGTGAAATCATTGTTCGCGATTGGCGCGAAGTCGATTTCTCGCGAAGGATAATCCAAGCCCACGAGACTCTGCTGCGCAACATCAACGAAGAAAGCGCCCTCTACTGGTTGTTCCCAGCCAGCGGGAAGAATCTGTCGTACGACGTATTCTTTCGGCAGTAGGTTTTCGAATTGGTAAGTTCCACTTGCATCCGTGACCTGTGTCGGTTCGCCCGCATCTAGCTGTTCGTTGTCGTTAAGGTCAAGGTAAATAGTTCGACCCGCTAGTGTTGGTTCGCCTTGGGTTCTTCGGTTGTTGCCGTCCGTGTCTTCAAAAGACTGGCCTTGCAAGAATCGCGTATCCATCGATCGCGAATTGAAATCGACTTTGACATTTTCACCGTCCACGTAAACACCACCAACCAAGAGTGGACGATTGAGGTTGCCGCCGGTTGCCGACATCGTATAGCTTCCGTTTGGGACTTGGAGTGCATAACCACCCGATGGCCCAGTTCGTACGGAGTAGACTTCTTCTGTCTCGGTATTGATGACGGTTATCAGCACATCTCGAATACCTTCGTTAATGTCATAGAAGTTGTTGACCGCGACCGAATCATCGATTGCAACGCCGGTAATGAATGATTCGCCACCACGATTGCCGAATAGCGTGCCGGCCATAATTGACTCTCGGAATTCGACAGAGTCATTGGTGAATGAGCCGTAGCGAATTCCGGCTCCGATTTCGCGCCAGTTGTCTCGCATCATGTTGATGCGGTGCCCGACACTTTCAAACAGGCCGTCATGACGACCGTAGACCTCACCGTTTCGATCGATGGATCGAGTGTTGCCCGACCAGGCGATATTTTCACCAGCGCCCGTTGGATAGCCCGCATCGCGCGCACGATCCGATGGCGACTCTCCATCGGGATTGTCATGGGCAAAGAAATTGCGGGCCAACATATCCAGAACATGGCTGATGGTGGCGTCGGTTAACGCTTGGTGTGGAGCAAGCGGCTGTTTCGGGTCCGGCGAGATCTGCTCATCTTCTTCGACGTCCTGATTGAGATCGTCTACGGCAGGATTTCTCGCAACCTCGGCAAGCGGATCGGCTCGAGCACGATTAATCAGCTCGATGAACAATTGCTCTTGTGGCGTCATGAGGACCGTCAGCAGCGCACGTCCCTCGAGTGTCTCGAAGGTGAGGCGTTTGGCTCGCATTGCATTGGGGGGGTCACGCAACATGCAAAGTCTTCGTACTAGATGCCCAAATATTTGGGCTTATTTTAAATCCCGAGAGGATTCGCTGCTACTACTCTCGCACACATTAACGCTTGGCTAGGAACCGTTGGCTATTTTTGTGTGTAAGCCCCATTACTCTGTCCGCGAGAGTCGTGGTTTTCTGCTACACCCAGAATTCGTTGTCGTCGTCTTCGGGCTCACCCTGGCCCCCAAACAACGCAAATACAGCTTCGTTTGCGGCGTTCGCGTTGGCGGGCACTTCTGTTGCGTCAGTGGCTTGAGCTGCCGATTGTCCAACGCTTGCTGCGAAGTCGCTTTGGTCGTTGATATAGGAAATGACCATCAATACGTCGCGGGGTGTTACAAAGCCATCTCCTGAAACGTCCAAGTAGGGCGCTTCTGCGTCTTGTGGTTGAATGCCGTCGTTGATCGCAACAATCAGGTGCAGAACATCAATGGGCGACACATTGTTGTCACCCGTTACATCGAATTGGTTTACCGGATTCTGCCAAGGACTTCCAGACTCGGAATTCGCTTCGAAAGTCTCTGAAATCACGTTGCTCGTGACGCCAATTCTGTCGTCGATTGTACGGAATTCAACCGAGCTGGCTCCGATCGGAATCGAGGACGTGGTTGCGTCGATCGTCACTTGGTAGTCGTCGAACTCAACGAGATCCTGCCACTCACCACCGTCATACCGAAACTGAAGATCGGTGATACGATTGATTGTAATGTCGTTGCCCGTGCCAGCTGTATTTCGATTGTTCAGCGTTTGAACGGATGAGTCGCCAACAAATTGGACAGTGCGAGTTTCTGCGTCAAAGGTGATAGATCCAGTCAGCGAGTGGTCGACGTCCACGACGTCGAAAATTCCATCGCCATCGGAATCACGCCATCCCAACGTCTCCCTGCCGGATTGGGAGATCCGATGATTAGCATAGGGACCGCTCGCTGATGTCGAGGTGGTTACCAAGATGCTCGACTCGTACGGAGCAGGATTTGGATTGTCGTCTGTGGCGTTTGTGTTTTGCGTTCCATAGTAGCCACGGCGATCAAAGTAGGAGTCACTGTTTCGGTATTCGTCGTGAGCCCAAAACATATGCGCTAGTTCGTGAGCGACCGTGGGCGCCGGGCGATGGTACGGCATCACGATGAAACGTCCGCCGGTGTAAGCGAACGCACGACTGAAATTGCTACCCGGTGCGAACGATTGGCCTTCGTCGGAATTGACGACGAAAATGGTGAACGACCAATTTGTATCGTGTTCGAGTCGCTGTTGGTGATTGAACTCACGAATCTCTTCGGAGAATCCAGCCGCTGGAGCCACGCCGACCGACCGATAGAATTGCTCGATCCAAAGATCGAAGTCCTGTGACCTTCGTTCGATAGGCTCGTAACCTATCGATACAGGGTTATCCAGATAGGTGTAGTCGAAGTTGAAATTCAGCTCGTGAACATCCGAATACTGCTTGATAGCGTCGGACCACCAAAGCACGCCTTCCTCGACGTTCTCCTTTACTTGGGCGACTCTCGCTGCGTCCCAATCATGCACGTTGTTATCTATCGTACCGTCGGACTCCAGGAGGACGACATTAACCGTTATGTCACCCAAAAGAAACTCAGCGGTATCCTGAGAACTAGCTCCGAACGGAACCGACGTAAGTAGGTCGCGGCGCTCGAGCGCTTCAATGCATTGACCGAACTTACGGAGTGTCGATTTCATCTACGAATTGCTTTCAATGGTGACTTAACGTTGGACGCAACGGTCTGCGGCTGCTTACCTGTTTTTCTGGCCTTCTTTTTCGCACTGTGTCACGGAAAACTTTCTTGTCTAAGAGTCTGAATACCGCAAAAATGGGTGACGAAATAAGTGAAAACGGGCCTTGTGAAAATGGGCAGCAAATGTGAGCCGCTAACTTCAGGCTAATAAGGCTCCGATTGATCTGCAACGAAACCGTGAGCGTACCAAGTGAAATTGTCTTATCAAGTGACGATTACAAGGCCAAGTGTTCGTTAGCTGAACATGTTGGCAAACGCATTTCGCTGGCAGTTTATTTATTTCGAAACTAGTTTGAATGTTGCTCTTCGAGAAATCGCACCTATCACCCCACGACCTAATTCTCGAATTCATTCGCACCCCCGCACCAGTCGCGTGCAGATCCCCATCTCGATCGAGATTTGACAAATATGAGCAAACGAAAAAATAAAAACCGACGATCCCCAAAATTTGCAAAAAGCAATCTGGAAACTCTCGAGTCGAGAGTTTTGTTGGCAGGTGACACTACTGCTGCTTGGCATAACGCCGATATGGCGAACGACGTGAATCAAGATGGTTACGTTTCCCCTATCGATGCTTTTCGCATTGTCATGGATATTCGCGAAAACGGTGCGAGAGAATTGCCAGAGTTGGCATCGGGCGAGCCCGGCAGTGTGGCGAATATAGCGATGGTCGATACGAATGCCGATGGTTTCATCACGGCTCGCGACGTGCTCCAAGTCGTACAAGAAATCAACGCCGGTAGTGGCGAGGGCGAGTTTTACCGCATTCGTCCAGAAATAACGAACACCGCCGGAGAAGTCGTAACCAACGTTGACGTGGGCGAAACGTTCAACTTGTCGGTCTTCGTTCAAGATCAGCGTGGCGCCGACGCAGCTGGTATTTTCACCGCCTACACTGACGTTACTTACGACGCGAGTTTGGTCTCGGTGCCTGCAGGTTCGTCGGTGACACATGGTCCAGACTTCAGCGACGCAGTCAGCAGCGACCTTGCCGTCCCAGGTTTGCTGGACGAGGTGGGTGGACTTAATCAATCAACACCGGGTTTGGGCAATGAGCAACTGTTGTTTGAAATCACGCTCACTGCCGACGCGGCAGGAACGTTGACGTTCGGAACCAATCCAGCGGACGATCTACCAATCCATGAATTCCTTGCGTTTGATACGACGATTTCCGAGTTCGTCCCCGATACGGACATCGAATTCTCTAGTGTCGAGTTGACGATAGGCGACGTCGAAGAAGCTCCACAGGATCTTGTTGCGTTTGCTGAAGCACTGGCTGCGGATGGCGTGCAGTACTTTTCAACCCGACAAGCCAATATAGAAGCTGTCGAACAACGAAACTTATTCGAAGACGGTGCATCGTTCCTCCCAATTGTGGAGAGCCTTGACGCTGCCGGAAATCTCACAGCGGAAGCAACGGCAGCTAATGTCACTGCCGTAAATACGTGGGTCTTCAGTGACGGATCACAGGCAACCGGTGTGCTTTCACTCGAAGAACTTTCAACCCTTAGTGGTGTTGCCATTCCGACTGGCAATACGCCAACGTTGCAACAAATCGTTCCAGATGACGTTGTCACGGTGGAACTGAATTCGCCGTTGCACTTGCCACTGGACGGGTACATCCCATCGAACAGCGAGTTGACGTATACGGTCACTGTCGAGGATCCAAGTCTCATCGAACCGACCGTGATTTCTGGCAATCGAAGTTGGAATCTCGAACTTGAGGGATACGGAAACCTGGTATTCGAGCTTTATGAGGGACGCGTACCAAGACCTACCGAAGTATTTATCGACTTCACAGAAGCGGGCAGATATGACGGAACCATTTTCCATCGGATCATTGATGACTTCGTTATTCAGGGCGGAGATTTCGCAAGGACCGGCGGGGTTACACCAGGCGAATTCGATGATCAGTTCCACGTTGATCTGCAGCACAACCAGGCAGGCGTCCTGTCGCTGGCGAAACGCACACCCGATGATACGAACACTTCGCAGTTCTTTGTCACGGATGTAGAAACGTCCTTTTTAGATTTCAATCACTCTGTCTTTGGGCAGTTGGTCGAAGGCTTCGATCTACTTGAAGTTGTATCTGCAGTTAGTACGGATTTAGCCGACCAGCCTCTTGATGATGTCACCGTCACAAGAGCCACGGTTTTTGAAGATACGGAAAACGCCGTTCTGATGTTGAGAGCCCTTGGTTCATCCGGCACAACGAACGTCACGGTTACCGTTTCGGACGGGCAGGGCAATGAGACGAGCAACACGTTTGAAGTTAACCTCGACGACAGATCGCAAACCGCGAATCCATTTCTCAACGACATTGTTGAGCCGTTAGCGACACCTGGTGAGACTGTCGAGTTCCAACTCGAACATCAAGACGCAGATGGTGGCGACGTCGACTTCTTTGCCTCAGGTTCCGGCGCCACGGTATCGGATACTGGATTGGTCACGGTCGTTGTTCCGCCCGAAGCCGTCGTTGGTGATACTTTTGATGTAACTGTAAGCGTGGCACAGGCAGGTAGCTCGATACTAGACTCGCAGCTAGTGACCGTTCGCGTGGCGGAAGCTTTTGTTGCAGAAGATGACTCGTTTAGTGTCGATGAAGATACTGGCCCACATTCATTCGATGTTTTGATCAACGATGCGATAGGCTCTGGCGACCTGACAATTACCGCAGTTGGTACGCCTAGCGATGGAAACAGCGTTACAATCTCCGACGATGGTCAGTCAGTTATCTACACGCCTGTGGCGAATTTCCCCATTGATTCGTTCGGCGCTGTTACTGAGACATTTACCTACACGATTACCGACAACGTAACGAGCGAAACATCAACCGCAACGGTATCGGTCACGGTGGCCCCAACGAACGATCCGCCTACTGCGAATGATGATTTCTATCCTGCAGATTTGGTCTTCCCTCGCGATGACGCCGTGTTACGTCGATTGCGTGAAGATGAAGGGCTGCAAGTGTCCTTAAATGTAATAGCCAACGATGAGGTTTCGCCGGACTCTGAAATCGCCCAAGTCTCAGCAGTAGAAAGCGCAACTTCGTCGGTTGCCGTTGGTGCACTGGGCGCGTTTATTGACTACACACCCGGAGCCAACGTTTTTGGCGTCGACACCTTCGTCTATACGTTCACTGATCCTGGCGGTCTTAGCGATACTGCGACGGCGACCATTTTGATTGCACAGGTGAACGACGCACCGACTGCAACCGATGATGACGTTACCTTGCTGGCTGGTCGAACTCAGATAATTACTGCAGCTCAATTGCTCGGAAACGACAGTGTGGGCCCCGGCGAAGAAGCAATTCAGACACTTTCGATTGCCAGCGTCACGCAACCGGCCAATGGTTCGGTAACGCTGAACGCTGACGGTACCATTACCTACGTAGCGGCAGCCGGAGTCTTGGGACCGGATTCGTTCGGCTACACAATCACGGACGATGGTCTTACGGAAGACTTCGACGAAACTTCGGAAAGTTTCGTGGCATCGGCGGACCCCCTGACGGCGACTGGCACGGTGAACGTGACTTTCGAAGAAGTAAACGTCGCTGTTGACGATAGCTTCGTATTCGAAGTTATCCCAGGTGCGACTGATCCAGTTACTGAAACGTTTGACGTTCTCGTTAACGATCTACTTTCGTTTTCTCCTGTCATTACGGCGGTTAGCGCAGCCACGAACGGTACGACGGCCATCGCTAACAATGGAAATGACATTGCGTATTCGCCGACTGTTGGATTCACTGGAACTGACAGCTTTACCTATACCGTGACTGATTCCGATGGTATTGAGTCAACGGCAACCGTAACTGTCAGCGTGCAAAACGAAAACGCGCTTCCTGTTGCTGTAGCAGACGCGTTTACGGTGACTGCAAACGGTGGATCCCAGTCGCTGGATGTGTTGGATAACGATACAACGGATGCCGGCGAAACGGCGACAATTATTCTGCTACTGATTGAGCCCGCAAACGGAACCGCTACGATTTCGGCTGATGGACTTGAGATCCTTTACACGCCCGACGATGACTTTGTCGGTACTGATTCCTTGATCTATCAAATCGATGATGGAAATGGTGGGATCGACTCTGCTGAAGTTACGATCACTGTCGCAACTTCGAATTTAGACCCCATCGCCGTCGACGACGCGTTGACGTTTGTTGGACTGGAGCAGCAGACCCTCGATGTTCTTGCCAACGATCAAGGAGATGCTGGTGAAACGTTGACAATCGTCGGCATCACGCAAGCACCCACGAACGGTATTGCAACGATCGCCCCCGACGGCCTGACGATTCTCTATACGCCTATTGATGAAACGGTTACAGGAGACACGTTGACTTACCGAATCAGCGATGGAAACGGTGGTTTTGCTTCAGCCGATGTGGTGATTACCGCAGCCGTGAACCAAGATCCAACTGCCGCCGACGACACGTTCACGTTCTCTTCGTTCGACCAACAGACGTTGAACGTTTTGGCGAACGATGCAGCTGGCGTAGGCGAAGTACTTTCAATTGACGCAATCACAGTGGCACCGACGAATGGTACCGCAACGGTTTCTGCCGACGGCCTTACTATTCTGTATACGCCAAATGATGAAACCGTTACTCAAGACTCGTTGACGTATCAAATCAGCGACGGCAACGGTGGATTCGATACCGCGAATGTTGCGATTACGATCACTACAACGAATCAAGACCCAACTGCTGTCGACGACACGTTCACGTTCTCTTCGTTCGACCAACAGACGTTGAACGTTTTGGCG
>CAYNJG010000055.1:0-5636 GCA_964397295.1 uncultured Pirellulaceae bacterium | reverse complement strand
CCGCGAATGTTGCGATTACGATCACTACAACGAATCAAGACCCAACTGCTGTCGATGATACATTCACGTTTGCATCGTTTGATCAACAAACGTTGGACGTTTTGGCGAACGATGTAGGTGAGGCGGGCGAAGTGCTTTCGATCGACTCAATCACAGTGGCTCCGTTGAATGGTACTGCCACTGTTTCGACGGACGGCTTGACGATTCTGTATACGCCTGATGATGGATTTGTCGGCTTGGATTCGTTGACCTATCAAATCTCCGACGGTAACGGCGGGACGGCAAACGCCAACGTTTCGATTGCGGTGGAAGATCCCAATATCGATCCAGTTGCCAATGACGACACCTTTGAAATCACCGAGTTTGGCCAGACAACGCTTGATGTACTGGCCAACGACGTCGGTGAGGCGGGCGAAACACTTACGATCACTTCGACGACTGGCGGCAACGGCACGGTTAGTATCAGCGGTGATCGCTTAAGTTTGCTTTATACGCCTTCCCCGAATTCGACTGGAACGGATTCATTCACTTATACGATTGATGATGGAGCTGGAAACACTTCGCAAGCGACTGTTTCACTCACGGTTCCCGTTGTCGAAAGCTCGTTCTTTTCCGGTGTCATTTTCCAAGACCGCGACAACGACGGAATCCGTGACAGTTTCGAACCTGGAATTGGCGGTGTGACCGTGGTCATCGAAGGTACTGACGCGGATGGCAACGACGTTCGGCGAGAAACAGTGTCGAGCATTGATGGCGATTATGAATTCGACGGTATCGCGCCTGGCGACTACACCATCACCGAAATACAACCGCAATTCAATCTGGGTGGGACTAACCGATTCGGACTTACGGTTACCGAGGACGACAACCTCGAGTTGCAAGTTGGCGATGAACTCATTGCCAGCGACGACAACTCGTTCGCGGAGCGGGGTTTGTTTGCCCAGTTTGCAACCTTAGAGTCGCTCTCGTCATCACGCGAAGACGGAGCGTTCGTAGTGCTCGACGGAGATGAGCTCGCTTGGGTGGAAGACCGAGGAGGTTGGTCAGGCGTTGAGTCATTATTCTTTGGCCGGAATGGAGACAGTCTATTGATCCAGTCTGACAGCGGGAATGCCGTTCTTTCGATGGTCGATCGTGGAACCGTAGAACTCATTGGCAGCAGCGGTACATTCACTTTTCTCCGGATAAACGGCAGCAGCGACTCGATCCTCACATCCAGCGCGGTCGATGCAGCGTTTGCTTCCTAACAGAAATCAGACAAACTCGGTTTTTAGCTAGATTCAGACAGGCTGGTGCGGGTACTTTCCTCGCGCCGGCTCGTTTGTTTGTATGAAGGCGATTATTTCGAGGGTTCTGCTTGAACGGGTAACGCTACTTACGTTCGTTAACCTTTGCTTTTGTTCAGAGGCCTATCAATTGCCAACCTTCTTTAACCCGATTAACTTGGAATATGAGGGCTGGATTCCCGACCCTCTTAATAGGCATCTGCGCGATGTTCTGTTTGCGCTATTTTTGGTTAGGTATCACTATGAAACGTCGCTCATTCTTTTCTCGATCGAAGTCAAAAAAACGTTCGACATCTACATGGAAGAGCAAATTTGTTTCCCGAGCCGAGTTGTTAGAAGCACGTCAAATGCTTGCTGGCGATGTCATGCAGAATCCGTCGAATGTCTACGATGTGAACAATGACAGCTACGTGTCTCCCAGTGATGCGGCCGCATTGGTTTTGCAACTGGTCAACACTCCGCGTACATCCGGAGCGCAAGGTGAGCCCACGGTCGAATATTCCTACTTAGATGTGACGGGCGATGGCGAGATGAATCAAGACGATCTCTTAGCGGTTGTCGCGGAGATCAATGGTTCAGGCGAGCCAGGTGATGGATTGACGTTTGAATTTGAAACGTTCGATACCAATGGCAACGCGATTTCGGAAATCGATGCAGGTGACGAATTCGAGCTAGTCGTCTACGCACAGGATACTGGGCCAGCACCAGAGGGAGTGTTTGCAGCCTATCTCGATATTGAATTTGACTCTTCGTTAGCGACGGCTCAAGAGATTCAGCACAACGCGGGTTTTCCCGAACAGAACACTGGCACGATCAGTTCCGGCTTGATTGACGAAGCAGGCGCGTTTACTACCGTCGCGCCAAGTACTCCCGATCGACAAGAATTGCTACGTGTTGTCTTGCGGGCAGATAGTCCAGGTGAGCTAACGATATCGTCCAATCCAGCCGACAATCTGCCGTTGCATGATGCGCTTGTATTCGGCCAGCCGGATCCAGTTGATCTGGGGGACATCCTCTATCCAACCGTGACGCTTCAAGTTAACGGTGAACAACAAGGTGAGGTGGACTTGGTCGGTTTTGCCCGAGCTCTTGCGGACAACAATGTCCAGCTTTGGACGTCCACGCTCAACGCCTCAGGAGCGGCCGCAGATCAATTAGACTTGTTTGCAGAAGGTCAGAACTTCTTGCCGATTAACGAAGTCTTCGACTTTGTTCCATCTGCCTCGGACGCAGCCCGTTTTCCACTAACTGCAGAAGCAACAGCAGCTGCTATTTCATCAGCCAATATTTGGATTTGGCCAAACGGTGACAGAAGTGATGGATCGCTTCTCACATTGGAAGAGATCTCGACGCTTAGTGGCGTAGCAATCCCAACAGGCGCGACGCCATCGATCGTGCCGATTGATGACGTCAGCGTCCAACAAGGATCGCCACTTCAAGTTCCACTGAACGGATACGATCCTAACGGTGATGCACTGACTTATACGGTGACGGTTGGTGATTCTAACATCTTGGATACCTTCATACCCCAAGGCAATCGCAGTCTCCGAATTCCAGTCACGCAAGGTTCAGAAAACCTGGGCGATTTGGTCTTCGAACTGTTTGAAGGTCGGGCTTCACGTGCGACGGAACAAATCATCACATTGGCGGAAGATGGCTTCTACGATGGGATTATTTTCCATCGCGTGATCGATCAATTCGTGATTCAGGGTGGCGATCCGACAGGCACGGGTGCAGGCGGTTCGTCGCTTCCTGATTTTGACGACCAATTCCATGTCGATCTGCAACACACTTCCAGTGGCTTGCTCTCGATGGCAAAGTCATCAGATGATACCAACAACTCGCAATTCTTTGTGACAGAAGTACCAACGCAGTTTCTAGACTTCAACCACACCATCTTCGGAAGATTGGTGGAAGGTGATCGAGTTCTGCAAACGATTAGCAATGTACAGGTCAATGCATCTGACAGGCCGATCGAAGATGTTGTAATGAACAATGTCACCGTGTTTGAGGACAATGAGAATGCGGTTCTCATGTTGGAAGGTCTTGCGGGTTCAGGCTCCACGACCGTTACCGTGACCGCGACTGATTCGGCTGGAAACTCAACAACAGAGACATTCAACGTTGACCTTACTCCGGATGTTACCAACGGTGCCCCGTTTCTGAGCGACATCGATGACCAAGTTTTCGAAGTCGGAGAAGACATTGAATTCCAGGTGGAAGCTATTGATGTCGAAAACGATCCAATATCTTTTTCGATTGCTTTGCTCGATGGCGATGCCGACGACATGATTGCCATTAGCGATGATGGCGTCGTTACCGCAAGCGGTTGGGTGGGCGTCCGTCAAGCAAACATCTCGGTCGGGGGTGGCGCTGACAATCAGGTTATCTCGATTTCTGTTCTGTCGACGACAGCACCAACCAGCGTCGATCTAGTAGCCTCCGCGGATAGCGGTTTGTCCGACAGTGATAATCTTACCAACGTAACGGAACTGGCATTTGAGGTGTCGGGCGTCAGTGATGGTGCAACCGTTATTGTTTTCTCAGGGGACACTGAAGTTGGCCGCGCTGAGGCAACCGGCGACACGGTCACGGTTACGCAGGCGAACACGTCGGCATTAGGCAGTGGTGAGCAGCAAATTACCGCTGTTGTTGAGCAGGATGGCTTGCGGAGTAGCGCGAGCCCCGCGTTAACAATCGTGCTTGACCAGATAGCTCCTGAAGCAATCACGAACAATCCAGATCTCGTTGCGGAAGTGGGAACGGAATACACTTTCAATGCGGAACACATCGAAGAAGGGACTGGTGAAATCCAATATTCGTTGTCAAATGCCCCGACAGGACTGCAGATCGATGCATTCACTGGCGAACTGACTTGGACGCCCACATCTGATCAACGGGGTACTCAGTCTTTTGACATCGTTGTCTCGGATCTTGCCGGCAATGAAACAACAAGATCCGTCGAGGTGCAGGTGTCAGGATTGAGCGCTGGCGTGACCGTCGAGCTTCGAAATGCAAGCGGAAATTCAACCAGCACGCTGGTAAACGGTGAGAGTTTCTTTGTCGACGTCTTCGTTGAAGATCTTCGAGATAGCGCCACGGGCCTCACAGGCGCGTTCGTTGATCTTGCGTTTGATCCGCAAGGCGTTGCCGCAGTAGATACTTCTTCAGCGATACAAGTTGGAGCTTCGTTTGGGAATGCTCAACAGACTGGGACGATATCCGCCACCGGAGTTGTCAACGTTGGTGGCGAAGCAGCAGTGTCCGTCGTGGGACGAACTCTACTGGCGACCATTCCAATGGTGGCCCAAGGATCAGGTGCTCTGCTCATTGATGTCTCGGTCAACGATACAAACGGCATTACGCTTGATGGCGAATCGCAGCCCGTTGCCGACACAGACCTCGAATTCTTTGGCGCATCACTTTTCGTACTAGGTGTTTCGGATGAGCTAACCGCTGTCGACGATACACTCACGATTGACGAAGACTCCGGCGAACACACTATCGACGCGTTGCTGAATGACACAGTCACCACGGCCGGCGGCGATGTGACCATCACGTCTGTCTCAAGTGCTGAAGGCACGGTTGCGATTTCCGAAGACGGTCGAACGATTACGTACACGCCGGCGCCTAACTTTCCGATCGATTCGGCTACGGCTCAAGACGATGTATTTACGTATACTATTTCCGACTCAACCGGTGCGACTTCGACAGCAACCGTGACAGTTACGGTGAATCCAACGAACGATCCACCGACTGCGAATGACGATTTCTTCCCCGCTGACTTGCCTGACAACGAAGAAGGAGAAGCCATTCGTCGACTGCTGCGAGAAGATACTGACGAGATTCTCGTTCTCCGAGTTCTACTCAATGATGCGGTCACGCCAGATGATCCAGAAATCGCATTGGTGACTGACGTTACCAGCGAAACGAGTACCGTGGAAGTTTCAATAGATAGCTTTCGCACGGCTGTTAACTACACGCCTGGTCCAAACGTCTTCGGTGAAGACACGTTCATCTACACCATTACGGACACGATAGACCCAGGAACCGGAGTGATTTCCGACGGCGCCCTCGCAGATACGGCAGTCGCTACGGTAATAATCGCGCAAGTGAATGATGCGCCAGTTGCCGAGAACGATACACTGACCGCTGCTGCGGGAGAGAATCTCGTAATCGATGTTGCGACGCTCATTAATAACGATACTGCCGGTCCGTTGGAGGACGAAGTGCAGACACTCGAGATTGTCAGTTTCACGCAGCCGTCGAATGGCACGCTCACGATAAACGCTGACGGTTCGTTTACATATCTTGCAAACGCGGGAGCGACTGGAACGGACACCTTCACCT
>CAYNJG010000054.1:0-34261 GCA_964397295.1 uncultured Pirellulaceae bacterium | reverse complement strand
TATCACCACCGGCAACGAAAGCTATCGTGACTAATCCGACGGCCAAAAACGCTAGTCCGAGTTTTCGACGCGACGGTTGGGAGAAGTATGCGCCAAGGGCTATCGCGACAGGTACGATTAACACCAACCAAAACGCGTGATAGCCCAACAATGCTTCCACTGGAGGGCCGCATCCCCATGGTCCACAGATTGAGTGACCAAGATGCAAATCAAGTTCGTGGATTCTGAGGCTACCCCACAAACCCAACAACCAGATCGGTACGCACAGCAGTTTAACCAGAAGCGACATTGTTGCTTGCCTGTATTGGAGTCCACGACGCATAGACGCTGGAATCAAGCAGTCCTTACAAAAAAACTTTTAATGCCTTCGTCCACTAAAGGCGACAATTATTAATCTGCGTTTCGAGTACCGCCGATGCACCGAGTGCTTCCAGTTGCTCCATTGCTTCGATCACATCCGATCGCTTGACCATCACACGTACGCTGCACCAATCCGCGTCCTCTAGTGTACTAACCGTGGGCGAGTTGAAGCCTGGTGTAATCTTCTCCGCCTCGGACAGCTTTGCGCGGGGGATGTTGTATTCCAGCAACGAATAACTGCGTGCGATAATCACGCCCTCGATTCGGCGAACGATACGGTCGGCGAGTTGAGGATCGCGGCATTTCCTTCCTTGAATTAAAACGGTTTGGTAGTGGCCAATCTCGTCAATGACTCTGAGACGGTTGGCTGCGAGTGTGCTTCCAGTTTCGACCAAGTCCACGATCGCATCTGCCACACCGAGCGCGATCATGATTTCGACGGAACCCGACAGCTTCACCATGTGAGCCGTCGTTTTGTGTTCCTTTAAGTAGGACGTCGTAATTCTTGGAAACGTGGTTGCGATACGTTTGCCGCCGAGCTCACTGGGGCTTTGAATCGGGCTTCCTTCGGGAACGCAAACTGCTAGACGACATTTGCCCACGCCTAACTCCATGCGTGTTTCAATATCGACGTCGCTCTCGATAGCTAGGTCACTGCCAGTGATACCCATGTCGATCGCGTTTTCCGCAACTAACACTGGAATATCATCCGTGCGAAGAAAAATGATTTCGATCGGCTTGTCTTTAACGAGCGCAAACAAGCTTCGGTTTTGGCGTCGAAACCGCAAGCCAGCTTCTTTTAACAAGTCCGCTGCGAGTTCACTCAGTCGGCCCTTGCTCGGAATTCCGATACGTAGATTGTTCATCGATTCATTGCCCGCCGGGCATTGCCAAGTCGCATACGTGTTAGCTGGTCGACGCGCGACGCGCCGCTTTTTCGTCCAACCCGGAGGTTCCGAATCGTTTCTGCAGCTCGGCACTCACTTCATCGAGCGACACGCCACGATAGCCAAGCATTACGAATAGGTGGTAGATGAGATCGGCAGCTTCATTCGTTAGATGTTCGTGACCGACCGAGTCTGCTTCGTGAGCGGCATCGACAACTTCTTGTGCTTCTTCGATGATTTTGGCGCCAATTTTGCCAACACCTGCGGCAAAAAGACTAGTCGTATAAGACCTAGCCGGAGGATTTGCCTTGCGATCTTCAATGACCGCCATTAGGTCCGCTAACACTTCTGCCGATTTACTCATACTCGAACCGTACGTCTCTGTCGTTGTGCTTTGCCGGAAGGTCACCATCCTAAGGGCTATGGCTAGTACTGACAATGCGCGAGATAAACAGGTTCACGTCCTCGATTAACCGCGAAGAACAAAGACATATCAACAAACCACTCAGGATGCTAAACATGGGAACACGTTGGGCGTTGGAGCCTATCCACTTTAACGCTACAACGAATCGCTCTCTTCCCGATCCCGACCGACTTATTCCCCGTTTTGTTGCTGCTGTGATTCACGAGTTTCCACCCATCTTGAATTGTTGGTATTTGACCGGTGCAACGGCGAGTGGGAAATCGGGAATTAGCCGCATGTTGGCGGGCGCGTTGAATGCCGAAATTGTCTCGATGGATTCGATGGCTGTTTATCGTGGCATGGACATCGGTACAGCAAAGCCGACAAACGACGAGCTGGCGGAAGTGCCCCATCACTTGATTGATGTCATCGATCCAAACGAAGAATTCAGCCTGGCCGAGTTTCTCACGCTGTCCCATCAAGCAGTAGCGGCCATCCATCAACGCGGCAAACAAGTTCTGTTCGTCGGAGGCACACCGCTGTATTTGAAATCGCTGTTGCGAGGAGTTTGCGAAGGACCGCCCGCCAACGAAGACTTTCGACGTGAAGTTGAAAAAGAAGTAGAAAGCGTCGGCGTCGAAGCACTTCGACAACGACTGGAACAAGTCGATCCGTTGTCCGCAGCGAAGCTTCATCCGAACGATAAACGGCGCATGATTCGCGCGCTCGAAGTCTACACTTTGACCGGCACGCCAATCAGTCACTACCAACTTCAATTCGAAGGCAAGCACTCTGACCGATGCAAACGCGTGTTTGTTGTTTCACGGAAACGTGACGAGCTTCATACGCGAATCAATGAACGCACCGAAAAGATGTTCGAATCGGGACTAGTCGAAGAAGTAAAAGCGTTGCAAGCAAAACATGGCACTTTTAGCAAAACGTCGCTGCAGGGCGTCGGCTACAGCGAGTCGCTGAACCATCTGGAGGAGAAGTGCGACATTGCGGAAGCCGTGGAGCTGACGAAGATTCGTACTCGCCGATTCGCTCGACGCCAGGAAACCTGGTTCCGTGGACTAGATGAGTGCCAATGGCTGCCCGTGGATGCCAAGACCTCGAAAAGCCAATTGGTCGATCTGATACTTAGCCCTCAAGAAAAGCAAGAACTCGAATAGTCGCAAAACCGAAGCGCTTTCCGGCAGATTGAGCAGATCAAGCGAGGAAAGGATCTATTGGCTCAAGAACATCCGGAATTGCCTTCCCAATTCGCAAACTCAGCCAATCCGAACAGAACTGCTTCGACCGTGTCGATTCCCAGTAGATCAAATAGTTGAAACCAACTGGGTCGATACCAGGGTATCGTCCTTCTTCCGTGCATGTCGCAGGCCGACTACAATACGTAGCTTTTCCCGTTCGGGCTTATCCGATCTCACTAGGATTATTCTGTTGTTAAGTACCAGCAAGCGAACCCACACCTGTGGGCAACTACGAGCTTCCAACGTCGGTGAGACCGTATCTCTTTGCGGTTGGGTAAATAACTATCGAGATCATGGCGGCACCATCTTTATCGACTTGCGAGACCGCTACGGCGTTGTCCAAGTGGTGTTCGCACCGGAAGCCGGTGCAGAAATCATGGACGCCGGCAGCAAACTGCGCTGCGAAGACGTCGTCTCCGTGACCGGTACTGTTACTGCTCGACCGGACGGACAAAAGAACGAGCGATTCGAAACCGGCGACATCGAAGTTCGTGTGACCGAGCACAAGTTAGAAAGCAAAGCACAGAACCCGCCGTTTCTTCCGAGCCAAGCTGATCTGCCCGGCGAAGATTTGCGACTCAAACATCGCTATCTCGATCTTCGTCGCAACAAGATGCAGGAGACGTTGGCATTGCGAAGCCGCATGATCAAACTCATGCGTGACTACTTCGAAGAAAATCAATTCATTGACGTCGAAACACCGATCCTCGGCCGCAGTACACCAGAAGGCGCGAGAGACTACCTCGTACCAAGTCGTGTGCACCCAGGTTCGTTCTTTGCACTACCGCAGTCGCCACAACTGTACAAACAGATTCTGATGATGGCAGGGTACGACCGCTACATCCAAGTAGCACGCTGCTTCCGCGACGAAGACCTTCGCGCCGACCGGCAGCCCGAGTTTACGCAACTCGACCTCGAAATGTCCTTCGTCGGAGCTGACGACATCATCGATATGATTGATGGCCTTGTCGTGAAAACCGCGAAAGAGATCCTTGACCTTGAGGTCAAGGGACCATTGCCACGAATGACTTACGACGAAGCGATGTCTCGGTTCGGTTCGGACGCACCCGATCTTCGCTATGGCTTGGAAATCGTTGACTGCACGGACCTCGCCAAAGAAGCCGACTTCAAAGTTTTTCAAAGTGTCGCCCAAGGTGGCGGATTCGTACGCTGCATCAATGCCAAGGGCGCTGCGGAGAAATACTCTCGTCGCGGGATCGACAAACTCACGGACTATGTGAAGCAAGACTTTGGTGCCAAAGGCATGGCTTGGTTCAAGGTCGAAGCCGACGGCAAACTCAACTCAACGATTGCGAAGAACTTCTCCGACGAGTTGTTGGCGAAAATTGGCGATCGTGTCCAAGCAGAACCGGGTGACTTCCTCGTATTTAGCGCCGACGACTGGGATACGACCTGTCGCACGCTGAACGGGATCCGACGCCGAATGGCTGCCGATCTAGAACTCGTAAAACCTGGCGACATGCACTTTTCGTGGGTCATCGAGTTCCCGATGTTCGAGCATGACGCAGAGGAAGACCGATGGGTCGCCATGCACCATCCGTTTACCGCTCCTCGCCCCCAGGACCTGGATCTGCTGGATTCCGATCCATCTGCATCGCGAGCCATTGCGTATGACTTAATCATTAACGGATACGAAGCAGGCGGTGGTACAATTCGTATTCACGAAAACGAAATTCAATCGAAGGTATTCGGACTCTTGGGCATGACGCCGGAGTCTGCAAAGGAGCGTTTCGGGTTTTTGCTCGACGCGCTGCAAATGGGCGCACCGCCCCATGGAGGAATCGCGCTAGGTGTGGATCGATGGGTCATGCTGTTCGCTGGATTGGACAACATTCGGGACGTTATCGCGTTCCCAAAAACTCAGAAAGCTACCGATCTCATGACTGGCGCACCAGGCGACGTAGAGCAAAAGCAATTGAGAGAGTTGGGTATCAAAACAGCTACGCCAGCCGCCAAAAAGTAGAGAATGGCGATGTGCATCATTCGAGGGGCCAAACATGAAATCACACGCGTACAACACCAAACAAGCTTCCGTCTTTTTCCAGATCCTTATGCTTGCGATCGCTGTCACTGCAGCGTTTCCTAACTTCGTAAATGCGGATGACAGCTCGAAACGCGATGAACTAAAAGCTGTGAAAATCGCACGATCGGGTGACCCAGTGATTCGCACCACTCCGCGTCCGGACATTTCAACGTATCCGACGTTTGAGATCCAAATGCTGGATCCGAATCCAAAGATCCCAAAAGTGATGTTAAGCGAAGGGCACAAAAAAACGTGTCTTAAACGAGTCGGCGACCAACTGGGCGAAATTGAACTCAAGGACATCAATGGCGTATCAGTAAACCTCAGCGAAGAGCTTAGTGACCAGCTGACCGTTGTTGTTTTTTGGACTCAAACTTCGGTTTCAGGCTACGAGCAGTTTCGTCGTATTCCCATTGATATCCTCGGCACGTTCGCCGCGTACCGAGTAAAAGTTGTAGCCGTGAATGTTGGCGGTACAGTAGAAGAAACAAAGCGACTAACGGGAGACGCCGGCGACAAAATTGTCAGTCTCGCAGACACCGAGTCGAAACTGTTCAACCAGTTTGCAACCAAACACATTCCGCGAACCTATGTGCTGGACCAGGAAGGCCGCATCGCGTGGTTCGACCTGGAGTATTCTGAAAGCTCGCGCCGTTCACTTACGAATGCTCTGACCTATTTCATCCAGCAGGCTGATGCCACCAAACCCTAAGCGGTTCTCTCTCATGCAGTGAGCTGGATGAACTCAATTCATTCTTGGGGTTTCCGTTTCATGAGCATATCAACTGAAAGCCTGAAGACCTCATTAAAGAACGAACGAGACACCACGGCGCGGACTAAACTGCTGCTCGACTTCATGCGGGCGACTGGCCAAACGTTTTACGACGAGTCCGTGACTCAGCTGGCGCACGCTCTGCAATGTGCACATCTGGCAGTAAAAGCTAACGCAGATGACGCGACAGTCGTCGGTGCATTGCTACATGACTTCGGTCACTTCTTACAAAACGAGCATGCCGACAACGGTGACTTCCTCAAGAGCGATTTGCTGCACGAAGACGTTGCAGCTGATTTCCTTGCCGAATTTCTACCGAAGTCTGTCGTGGAGCCAATTCGCTTTCACGTGCTTGCCAAGCGATACCTTTGCACGGTGGATGAAGCGTATCACGATCAATTATCTCCAGCGTCGCAAAACAGTTTGCGTTTGCAGGGAGGCAAGTTGACAGAGGCCGAAGTGGATGAGCTCAAAAAGAACCCGCACTTGGAAGCGATCCTACAAGTGCGCCGTTGGGACGATTTAGCTAAGAAAGCGGGCAAAGTAGTACCAACCCTCGAAACATATACCGACCAACTAACATCGACTTGGTTGTAAAAAGAAGCCCCGGGCTGCCTCCGAAGAGGCACGCGCCCGGGGCGTGGTGGGGTGCATCCAAATATACGGTTGTTGTTCGCTTATTTTTGATTTGCGTCTGAGCAATCAGTGTTGCTTAGGGTAGATTCGCCGCCCGCTTCAATCCATTGGCAGAATCTCAGACATTTCTTGAAAAGCTTTTGAGCTGCAGAAAAACCAACGCGTGGCTCTGCTATGATTCGTTGGATGACAAACAATCCCGCAGAATCCGAGTCCGATCGCGTGCGACGTAAGTACCTCTACCGACGTCTTGCAATGAGCCCGAAAACGAAGATTCCCGCTCGACTAGCAATGAAACTAGTAGGGCCCGACTGTGCTTACCATCTGTATTCCAAGCACATGCCAGCGGAAAAAGAAAAGTCCGACGGAAAACCGTAAGACTAAGTGTCCGATGCGATCGCGTCTGCTAGTCCTTTTCGTCCACCGCAATCATATTTCTCGCAAGCAACTCGAAGCTTTCATTCACGAGTTTGCCCGTTTTTGCACTCGTCTGATGCAAAACCCAACCCTGACCTTCGAGCGACGACAGTACGTCATCATCCAGGTCCCACTCGTCGACGAGATCGCACTTGTTGATAAGCACGATGAAAGGAATATCTCCAACAGTGTCGAATGCGAGTTTTTGCAAATCCACGGCGACTTGCAATGACTCACTTCGAGTACTGTCGATGACCAAAATGTAGCCAGTCATGCCACGCAGGTAGCTGGCTCGGACACGTTGGAATTCGTCGTCTCCGTGTAGATCCCAGAGCAACATATTGACGTCCTTGCCGTCTAGTTGAATCCGCTTCCGATCGACTTTGACGCCAATGGTTGACTGGTACTTCTCTGAAAATATGCTGTGCACAAAACGTCCGACGAGACTAGTCTTGCCGACCCCGTAAGACCCAAGCATGCAAATCTTCTTTTGAAGCATTGTATTGTCCAGCCAAACACACAAAGTGAAGAGCGAAACCGAGGCTCTCCTTCGTGCCCATTAGTCTACCTTTTTTCCTGCGAGAGCCCACCGCCCCGTTTATGCATTTAGCGGTCAATACCTACTGTCGCAGCACTTCCCAGTGCTGGGTCACCGTGTCAGGATTAAGACCGAAGTTTGTCATGATCTGGTTTGGGTTAGTCGAGTCTTCAAGGCGCCAGCCGTGGACATGATATTTGTCGGCGACCCTGATTGCTTCAGTGACCACAACTCCGGGTTCCGCTTTCAACGCAGCAAGAAAATCGACCCATGGCTTGTCAAGAATCTTGAAATCTGGCGAAGAAAGATCGAGCTGCTTCAACTCGGGAAAGCGTTCAAACCTATTCTTCGCTTGGACGACCCACTCATGTCGTACTTCGCCTGTCACACGCAAGATATCGTCCTCGATTGTAATTTCTGCGGAAGGCGGAAGATCAAGATGTTGTGCAACGTATTGGTAGTAGTTCGACCGTTGACGATAGTACCACCAGCCGCCAACCACGAGTAACAACGCCGTTGGGATGACCCAACGCAAATGATCTTGCCACCAAGGCTTCGACTTGGATTCCGAATCGTCTACTTTCTTTGGCGTATTCTTGCTAACGAATTCGGATTCAAGCAGTTCTTCAAGTTCCGGGCGAACGATCTCCAGATGCGTCGTATCCCCTCGAAAATTCTCGAGTAATGATCGATATTCGACATGCAGTTTATCTAATACCGACTGAAGTTTTTGACGTAGCGAGATAGGAGGTGCGCCCCGAATCGCAATCGCCAATACAGCTGACGGACCGTGATGAATCCATACGGTTAGCTCGTTCGTTTTCATGTCCTGCAGTTCGGATCCTGAATCGGACTGATGGCTAAAAGAATCTCGCATGAAATCCTGAATCGCCGAGAGCAATGACGAAACGATATCGGCATCGTCATCCTGCGACAGGCTGGATGCCGATTGCATTAGCAGTCCTGTATTGGGATCGATCAACAGCACTTGCTCGATTCGGTAAACAAGCGTGTGAAGCAAGACAACTTCCGCAAACGGCTTTCCCGTTTTCAACGCTTCGAGTCTCCATCGCAATCCTTTCGGCGAAAAACTTTGGTCCAATGTCGTATTCAACGACTGCACCATCGCCTGAATTTGCTGCTGGATATAGCGCTGAATCGCGGGACCCATGATTGGCGAAACAGCGTCCGCCAATGCTTGGGGATCCGATTTAACAGACTCATTGAACGCTACGGAAAACGTCGGGCCAATTGCTTTAGCTAGATGATCACCGTCGGCCGCACTGCGTCGGATTGCCTCGGGAAGACAGCCGCTGATCTTCTCAGCGTTGAGCTCATTCTGTTCGATTTCCGCTCGAAGCTCGCGGATCGATTCTCGCGTTGGCCCGACGACTAGCTCGCGCAGATGCCGCAATTGGTCAACTGAGTTTTCGCTTTCAGTTTCGCTTAGTCGGTCAGTTTCAGACATGGAGCTTTTGCGAAATAGAATGTCTAAAGTTGCCGAGCAGACGCATCTTCAGGTTCTATTCTTCGGAATCGAATTGAATCGAGAGTTCTCGCAATGCATCGCGGAACGATCGACGAGTGACCGTCGAGCCGTCAATTCGTGACAACTCGGTATCCATACGTTGGCGAATCTCAGATAGCTGTTCTTTGATCTGATCTTTAATATCGGCAAGACCTTGATCTGTCTCCTGCCGTAAGTTTAGCTCGGAGGCAGCGAGCGTCTGGCCTAAGGCCCCTACCTGTTGCTGGAAATCATTTTTGGCAGACGATATTTTTTGCTGAAGCGATTGCATTGACTTGCCGCTTTCGGTGCGATAGCTCTCAATATCGTTATGCAGATTCTCAACTTCCTTTTCTAATTTGCCAGAGATCGAATCAGTTCGCTGGATGATGACCGCGCGCAGATCATCAACCGACTCGCCCATCTTGCTGGCCAACTGCTCAAAGCGTTGTTCCATCTCTTTTGCAAACGATCCAATCAAGATATCACGAATCTGATCCAAATCCGCAATGTTACGGCCAGAGTTGGTGCCGCTGTGCTTAGAATCGTGCCGAGCTGATTCGTCTTTTGTACCTGCAGACATGTCGCTGACTCGTTAAATCGGATTTCACTGTTGAAGTTGGAAATGTGCCTGACCTCGTTAGTTAAGTCGGCACAAAGCCAGCAGAGTGGTTAGTCCGTACCCGCAAAATCGGGAAAGATAAACAGCCTGCCACCACCGCTTGGGGGGTTTTAGCTTAACAAGCAACAAGGGCTTCGCGAAACGTTAAACGAAAAAAATTGTAGGGGATTTTCAACGAAACAGCTGCTTGCGTCGAAAGCATGCCAAATTGACGCCGCCAGGCCGAACGGTCCTACGCAGATTTTCTGATATATCACTCTGAGCTGTATTTCACACTCTGGACGCGGACAACAACGATCATTGTCGCTGAGTCTCAACAATTCGAGGTAGTTTTGCCAAATCCGGCGTCACCCGAACGCTGCTAAACGCTGGGTTCGAATCCACGATTCGTTTCACTGAGTCAGCAATCATGGGGCTGATTTCCATGAGAAACCAA
Organism: uncultured Pirellulaceae bacterium; assembly: GCA_964397295.1. GTDB lineage: Bacteria > Planctomycetota > Planctomycetia > Pirellulales > Pirellulaceae > CAYNJG01. Next base: position 24,386 of record CAYNJG010000054.1, on the reverse strand, counting down.
CCTTTGCTGCGAAGCAAAGATCCTGATTGAGCAACTAGCTTCGAAATCAACTCCGTGCCGCTCGAACCTCCAACCAATGCTTCCCGCGGCTCGTGGTCTCGGACGCTCTTGTCGAGCTCCGCGTACTCGGCTTCACTCACGTACGGCGGATTGCTGACGATGAAATCGAACTGCTCGTCGACACCTTCCAGCAAATCTCCATGACGAAATTCGATTCGATCGGAAACGTTGTGACGCTTTGCATTTGCTTTGGCTACTTCGAGCGCCGCTTCGCTTGCGTCAATCGCAACGATGCGTGCCGACGGTAGGTAGATCGCAGAGCAAATGGCAATGATTCCACTTCCGGTACCGACATCAACAACCTTCAGTTGAGCGTCTTCTGTCGAAGCAACGTTTCGTTCTTTGGCCAAATCCAAGAGTCGTACGACCAGCAGTTCTGTTTCCGGTCGAGGAATCAATACTGCCGGCGAAACGGTGAACGGCAAAGAATAGAACTCGCGACTTTCCACGAGGTACGCAACGGGCGTGCCTTCTGATCGCTTTTTCACGAGAGCGCGAAACTCGTTTCGCAATTGGTCATTCGCTACTTCTTCGAATGCCGTGTAGAGCTCAATCCGCTGGCACTTGCGAGCATGCGCGAGTAAAACTTCCGCATCCAAACGCGGCGACTCTGCACCGTGTTTGGCAAGGTAGTCTTTGGTCCACTCTAAGAGCTTTCCGATGGTCCAATCTTCCGATTCGGACATAGGTGTTTTCACAAGAGAATCGAGAATGAATTCTGACGTCGTCCACACGGAACACACGTTCAAGCACCGAAGCTACGTAAGCGGATTTTCCATTTCACTACGAAGTTGCTGGCGTTCGTGCTCAATTAAGCCATCGGTCAGCAGTTGCAAATCGCCAGCGATAATATGGTCCAGCTTGTAAATGGTTAAATTGATACGGTGGTCCGTCACGCGGTTATCGGGGAAGTTGTAAGTCCGAATACGTTGACTTCGGTCGCCAGAACCAATAAGCGTTTTTCGCTGATCGGCTCGGCGTTTATTCTCTTCCTCACGCTTGATATCGTAAATCTTCGACTTGAGCAGCCGCAATGCACGTGCCAAGTTTTTGTGCTGACTGCGTTCATCGGCACACTGCACCATGATGCCAGTTTCTTTATGCACAAGGCGAACCGCCGATGCGGTCTTGTTCACATGCTGTCCGCCCGGACCGGAACTCGCAGCGTAACGTTCGACCGTGTAGTCATCGTTGGCCAATTCGATTTCAACGTCTTCGGGCTCAGCAAGCACAGCAACCGTGGCTGCTGACGTGTGGATGCGACCTTTTGTTTCAGTTTCGGGCACACGCTGAACGCGATGGCCACCGCTTTCGTATTGCAGCTCGCGGAAGATACCTTCTCCTTCAAGCGCCAACTGAATTTCCTTGAAGCCACCCAGTTCCGTTGGATACGAGTTCAGCACTTCAACTTTCCAGCCGCGCGACTCACAGTGCTTCTTGTACATCGAGAACAAGTTACCTGCAAACAGAGCGGCTTCGTCGCCACCGGCGCCAGCGCGAATTTCCATCACGCACCGCGTTCGATTCGCGTCCTCGCCACCGATTGTCATGTCGAGCAGCTCGGCCCAGATAGATTCGACTTCTTGGCGAAGACCTGGCAATTCCGCTTCGCCCAGTTCAGCCATTTCCGAATCGTCACCTTCGACCAATTCCGTGGCGTCTTGGATCTGCTGCTGGATCGATTTGAATTTTCGAACCTTGTTCGCAATCTTGCTAAGCGAGCCGTGCTCTCTGGCTACGGACGCCATCTTGGAAGCATTGCTCAGAACTTCGGGATCCCCGAGTTGGCGTTCCAATTCTTCGAAGCGAGCCAGCCTCTCCTCGAGCATTTCTCGCATCGACATAGATCAAGCCTGGCGTAAAGAGTGTGTTGCGCATCCGTGCCGGCAAACCATCACTTCTTTTTCTTTTTGGCCGCCGATTTTTTTTGCAAACTGGCGTACGAACCAGCGGCAAATTTGGTGCTGAATTTTTCGATTCGACCTGCCGTATCGACGAACTTCAACTTGCCCGTATAGAACGGATGGCAAGCGTTGCAAATGTCGACGCGAAGTTCCTCAAGCGTACTGCCCGTTTGGAATGTATTTCCACACGTACAAGTTACGGTTGTTTCAAAGTACTGAGGGTGAATGCCATCTTTCATCGAACTGTCTATTCCACGTTCACGAACGAAATCGAATCCCTTATTTTAACACACAACCCAAACTGCCACAAGATCCACCTTGATGGCTACAGCCCGAACGAGCACGGGCCTTACTAATGCAATGGACTTCGAATGACATGAGCTCGTGCAGCGAGCCCTAGAACTTCCCGCGGAACCCATGGATCTATCAAAACTGTCCCAACAAGTCGTTGATTGCCTTGGGCAACAAAGGGCCAAATTGGTGCTCGCGGAAAGCTGTACGTCTGGGCTGATCGCCGCCAGTTTGGGCTGCGTTCCAGGAGTCTCGCAGTATCTCTGCGGTTCTGCGGTCGTTTACAGAGACCAAACCAAGTTGGACTGGCTCGGCGTGGAAGCGTCCGTGATCGACGAATTCACATCAGTCAGTGAAGCCGCAACCAGTGCAATCGCCAGAGGCGTGCTCGAGAAGTCCAGGGAAGCGACCGTTTCTCTCGGAATCACTGGCCATCTCGGCCCAGGAAGCCCTGAAGCACTCGACGGTAAAGTATTCGTAGCCTGCTATCGACGGACGAAGGAACTGACCATCACCGAGTTGGAACTCAAGCAGTTCCAGCTGGAAACAGATTCGCGATCAGAGCGGCAAGTGGAAGCAGCTGCGATCGCACTAAACCAATTAAAACAGTCACTCTCCGACTGGCGTTAACCAGCAGCCCTGGAAGTCAGTTCGGGCTGGAACGATTGTAGTGGTCACCGTGGCAAATCAGCTTCTTTTTGCTTGCAAGAAAGGCTATTGGTTACAATAGAGAGTCTGGATGCCGACTCAACTAAGCAAACAAGACCATGCGTTCTTTACTTCTCTTCGCAATACTACTTTTCGCGGCCCCGCTGCTAGCCGACGATTTCGTGTTGCGTAGCGGGCGAAAGGTTTCTGGCACGCTCCTCAATGCGAATGAAAAACCCAGAAAGACGTATCGCATTAAGCTCGAGACAGGCGGTGAGTTAACGCTCGACGCGGAAACGATCAGCCGAGTCATTGTGCCAACGCAAGAGCAACGCCAGTACAAGGAACTGCTGGCAAAGATGCCCGCCGAAACCGCCGAGAACCACTGGAAGATGGCTCAGCAATGTTTGGAATGGTCGCTTACGCGAGAACGCAAGTTTCATCTCGAGCAAACAGTATCCCTCGATCCGAATCACGAGTTGGCCCGGCGAGCACTTCGACACAAGCGTCGCGGTGACGGAACCTGGGACAAACAGAGTGTCATCAATGAAGAGGCTGGCTTGGTCAAAGTGAAGGGTCGTTGGGTTCCAAAGCAAGAAGCACAAATCCAAATCGCTATGGCCGAGCGGCGCGAAGCTGAGAATCAATGGAAGAAGAAGGCAAAAATGTGGCGAGGCTGGCTCTCTGGCCCTCGTCGGCAGAAGGCGTTGTCGCAGATTTCTAAGATTGACGATCCTGTCGCACTGAGTTCATTGATCGAACTGTTCCGCAAGAACACAGATACGGAACTGCGCGAAGTCCTCGCTGAAGTGATCGTTAGCTTTGACAAACCAAACGCAACGGCCGTACTGGTGGAGGCTTCACTGCATGGTTCCCGCGATCTGCAAATACAATGCGTTCGGCTTTTGGAAAAATACGGTCGCCATTCTGCCAGGGCACGGTACCTCCAAGAGCTAAAGAGCAAAGACAACAAACTTGTCCGCCGAGCTGGTTATGCACTGGGAATCCTAGGCGACGAACAAGCCATCCTGCCTTTGATTCGTTCGGTAACCACAACACACGCAAAGTACGTCGGTGGCCTCGGCGATGGACGCCTCAATGCCGGAAGCGGTGGTCTTTCTGCCGGCCAGACTAAACCCAAAAAAGTGGACCAGGCCTTCAACAACAAAGAAGTTCACAGCGCCTTAGTTACGCTTACCGACCAGGACTTCGAATACAACAAGCAACGATGGCTTGAGTGGTACCGACGTCGTTCGACGCCACCAAATCTGGATCTTCGTCGGGAACAGTAGTCCATTACGTTGGGCAGAAAGAAGCGATACTGCATTTGCTGCAGTTCTGCCTGCAGTAAATCCTGCCGCGCGCGAAGCGCTCTCGCAACCAAGCTTCTCAATTCTGCTTCCTGTTTAGGATCGGGCGTCTGCCTGAGCGATTCGGCCAATTCAAGAGCCTGGTTGTTACTGTTGGTGTATTCACGGCTTAGGTCTTTGATTTGATTGCTCAGCACATCCGGAGCGATTTTGGAACTCTCGGGGTCAGAGGGAGGTATTGGCAGTTGCGGGCTGTTATTGTGTGGATTGGTCAGTGGGCTCGGCTGGGCGAATACTGCGGGTCCAGAGAACGGTGTCGTCGCGCGTGCCGTTGATTTATGAGCATTTCCGTTGGTTACTATGTCATCTGTAGCAGCGGGAATTGTCGAGATTACGTCCACCACAAGATCATTCTCTTCTGCCGCGTGTTTCGCTGCTTGTTGGATGCGTTCGATGTCATTTCTTGGCTGAGGCGTATTCGCAACCAGAAACAACATGTTATTCCCATCGACTGTGGGGTTGGTCAATGAGAATTTTTGCACTCCCGCGTACTGCATGGCTTTGATCAGAGCAGTGATCTTCTCGGGTGTCGTGCTCGACTGAATTCGTATCCGAGCGGTGATTCGATCGTCATTCCAATTCTGATCGGCTGGGGCGTCTGATCTTTCGATCCCTGATTTCTCCAGAGCATCAATGATGGCTAGAACCAATTCTGACCGTTTCGCTTCAGAATTGATCACCGAAACAACGACTTTTGCTGGATCGTAAACTGATGGAGCAGGCTGGCGGATCACCGTGGGTTCGTTAGTCCGCGGCGCCGCGAACGTTGCTGGCTTACCTTGCCCACTTACAACGCTGCACGAAATTGAAACGCACAAAATGAGCGCAACTTGTGTTGTTCGATTCATCGTTTTTGGTTTCTCGCGAAATGAGGCGTTTGGTGTGTCGCTGCAGTTGAAATAGCCGATAGAGGAACTTGCTACTGGGAAGCCGTTGCGCCGCTTGGCCAAGAGTTCGACGCTTCGTCTTGCCACTGCTCAAATTTGATCCGCAGCGATGAGACTTCGTCTCCACTTGCGTCCCACTCAGTGTTTTGTTCCAAAACTGTCGTCGGTAGATCGGGTTGCTTGCTGCTCTTGGACTTCGCCGTCTCCCGAACCGAAACTTGCTCCGGTGAGCTGCTGTTGTCTGAAGCACCACGACCAGTGAATCCCCACGTTCCCACGGCGAAAACCATGGTTGCCACTGCGACACTCGACCACAGACGACGTGGAGATCGTCGACATAACGCCGCACATTCAGGCGGCAAAGAGACGTTCGTCGGTTGTCGCAGATGGGCAATGCAGCCTTCCAGTAGTGAAGCAACCTCTGATGCGCTTGCGAATCGATCGGAGGGGGACTTTGCAAGTAGTCGATTCACGATCATCTCGAACCACGTTGGCAGCTCAGGTGAAATCTCACGCAGCGGACGGTGTTTTTCGTCGGTCAGTCGCCGTAGGATTCCGTAAGTCGATTCGGCACGGAATGGTGTTCGTCCAGTGGCCAGTGTGTAGAGAACGCTACCCAGACTAAACAGGTCACTGCGAGCATCCACTGCTTCGCCTCGGGATTGCTCTGGAGACATATACAACGGCGTTCCGGCAATGACACCCGTGCGCGTGATGCTGTAGTCATCGATGGCTCGCGCGAGGCCGAAGTCCGTGAGCACTACCTTGTGGCCGCCTGCTTCCAGCAGAATGTTCGCCGGTTTTACATCTCGATGAACCAGTCCTTGAGCATGCGCCGCGGCGAGCCCATTGGCAGTCTGCATACCGATCCGCAGGATGTCTAGGATTTCCATCGACCCAACTCGATCGATTCTCTGTTGCAGCGATTCGCAGGGAACATATGGCATCACCAAATACGGGAGCCTTCCGACTGAATTCACCGTCAGAATTGGCATCACATTTGGGTGCAGAATCGCGGCTGTCGCCTGAGCTTCTCGGGCAAAACGTTTTCGGGACGCGGCACTCACCGACAATTGAGGGGCAAGCAGTTTTACTGCTACTAGCCGCCGAAGTTCCGATTGAAATCCTTTCAGGACCATTCCCATTCCACCATGGCCGATGACTTCCTGAATCTCGATATCGCCCAGTCTTCCGATGGACTCCGGCTCTGTTGACGGTTCGAGATACTCCACAGAAAAATCGATCGCTGCGGCGTATTCCTCGGCAACATGATTGGCAGTCGAAAAGCCTGGAACGGCCAACGTTCCGGACGAACGAGCCGCCTTGAGCGTTGTGCCAACTTGTCGCCACGTGGTCGAGTGGCCAGCCATCTTCTCCAACTCAGTTTGGCACACGTCGCATTCGCAAAGATGAGCGGACAACTGCTCTTCTTCTGTTTCGCTGAGCTTGTCTTCGAGCGATCGCTGCAGGAGGCTAAGGTCGCAAGAGTAAGTTGGTCTATTCATCCCCAAGCACCTCCTGTACGCGATTGCGAATCCGAGCGAACACGCGGCTACGGGACATGTACACGCTGCCGGCGCTGACGCCTAGTTCTTTCGACACATCTGCCACGGACCTGCCCTCGATTTCAGTTTCCCAGAACGATCGCCACGAATTCGGACGAAACTCGCCTCGCACCAGTTCGGCCGCCCAAATAATCAACTCTTCCTGATACTGTCGAGCATGTTTGGCTTCGACGGAGTCATCTGCGATAGCTTCCATGTGAACCAGAAACTCGGATCCGCCCTGTCCGGTGATTTGCGTTCGTTCGCGAGTCATGAATTTAATGACAACATGGCGAGCCACGCATCCCAGCCACCTTCGAAACGAAGCGGTTTTGCCGTCGGGCTTCCAGCGTTCCACAGACTTGGCGATCGTCAGTAGCAATTGTTGAGTCACATCGGCCTCATGCCGCTCGGGAGTCCCGTGCTTCTGCACGAGTCTCAGCAGGAACGGTTCGTAGGCGCACACAAATTCCGTCCACGCGAGGTCGTTTTGTTGGTCCTTCAGGCGGACAATCAAACTATGGCGAGTTTCCGGAGATCCCATCGAATTCTCTTGAGCAATGCACACCAAGGGACGATTTCGGTGTCCCGATCTATTGTAGTGAGTCCGTGGTCTGGCGATGTTCTCACAGAAATCTCCGCAGAATCTGAAAAATACAGGAATCGCACGTGGCTGGTCGAACTGGAGGCGAAATCGCTAGTGGGAGAATACTCGACGGATGGATTTACATGTTGCTCAAAGCTACGCACCAAACGCGATCAAGTCGCCCGCCACGGAGACATCTGGGCTCGGAAGCGGCAAACAGACAGCGGTGTCCAGAACCATCGGGACATCCGTGGTTTCCTCGTTGCACACCGCGATGCCCTGCCGGCTATCGCGATTCGTGAAACCGAACGAAAACTGCTTACGGGCAAAACGTAGGCGTGGTTCAATCCACGGAAAGAAGCAAAATGGCGAAGATAACTTTTTCTAGCGGTGTGGTTGCGACCGAGATTGGCGTTGTGCGAAAAAAGAAAAAGTCAATCAAACTCGATTCCAAACTCGTCGAAAGGCCCTCTCCTTTTTCTTTCGTTGCGAACCGTATTACGAACCGTATTCTGTACGGCCAGTTTGCGGCTAAGCTGACTTCGCTTTTCGATACGATAAAGGATGGCTTCCAGTTTGCCTTCGTCCATCCACAGACCGTGTTCTTCGCAACAGTCGATTGCGACACCTTGTTTCACTGAAGAAATCATCGGCTGTTGGCAGATCGGGCATGCCCGTTGACCAGATGGAACAAGTTGCTCGTTGGGTGATTCAGGAGACCCCAACGATTCCAGCTCACGCAACTGTTCAAATATGGATTCCTCTTTCGCCATAGATCGTCCCCCTCACGAACGTTGTCTCGACCGGCGTCACAGATTGAGAGGCGTCGCTATTGCGCGCCGCCGGATCCATGTCGCATTGTACATGAACCGAAATCGCCGAGTACGATTCTGTCTGGATCGCATTCGCTGCCTGTCGCGCCATTGACTGCGCTGTCTGCGCCTGCCGTGCTATCGCATGCTCCGTCTGCTGAGCACTCTGCATCGCGATTCTGTATCTCAGCGACGATTGTGGCCAGAACGGACTTTCGGTTGGGAACCATCGAAAGATCAGGGGCAGCTGAAGAGGTGCAGCAAAAACTGTCGCCCAATGAATGAATGGGAACGAGAAGAAGCTCAGCCCCTGAACGGAGCTGAGCGTAAATTGCTAAAGCTTTAGAAAAGTACACCCGGTTGGATTCGAACCAACAACCCTCGGTTTCGAAGACCGATGCGCTATCCAGTTGCGCCACGGGTGCGTGGTTCATAGTCTATACGGGAACGACGGACGGTGACAAGCTCTGACTCGCCTGTCCGACACGACTTTGCGAGACGGATTTGCGCTGGGATGCATGCTCACCCTTGCGTGAGCATATTCCGCTGGGCACCGCACCGCCACCTTTGACATGTCTGGCCTGGTGTTCGCACTGATCAAGTGCGATCGGTATCTCGACTTGCAGCAGTGCGTCTGCGAACCGTGAGTGCCAATGCCGCGAACATACCGCCCCAGATCAAGAGCGATGCCGGCTCGGGAATTGCGCCTTCCCCACCCGCAAAGATGTAGAAGATGCCATTCGCTTGAAGTCCACGCTGGAAATCGATTTCGACCGAATCAACCGGGCCCGTAAGCTGGAAAACGGCGTCTCCCTCGCCATTGAAACCTTCGTTCGATGTTATGAGGGTACCCATCGAAGCGGAAATCGGGACGTACGTGATGCTCGTACTGCCTGAAAGCAAATCAATGGATGCACCACCGGAAACCATGATGGTCGCTATCGACCCCGAGTCGAAGTTCTCGATGTAAAAAAGTCCATTGCTCCAAGGAGACGCAAACTCGAATTCTTGCCCGTCACCACCATTTACATTGCGCGTTCGCAATCCCAACGCGCCAAACGAATCTAGCATGAAGGCCGGCGCAGCATCCCATCCGCTAGAGAATCGATGGGTCTCCGTTTCGTCAAACGGCGCTGTCGAAACAGTCGCAGCCCGGATGCCAATACCGCTAACAACACCCGTCGCTGAAGTTGCACTAAACGATGTCCAGATCGCCGGTGCTCCACTCGCTGCTTGAACAAACAACAAAAAAGTAGTAATTACGCAAATCGATGAGATTTTCATTCTCGAAATTCCTTCTAACGCATATCTCCCCTTAGTAAGCCCGCAGAATATGTCTCAAATCCGTTGAAATCAATTAGCGCATCGTTGTTTTCTTGAAAGTTCTGATAATCCAAACAAACGTACTGTTAACCACCTTTTACATAATCTAGCGGCGGACAACGTGCATTTTGGCTTCGACATACTGAACCATGCGGATATATTCGAATCAGGATATGGTTGGCTGGGATACCCAACCCGAGCAGAGGGGCTGAGACAATCGCCAAATTCTCTTGGCAGAAGTCACCAGAGCATATGGCTGAATTAACCTTACGAGTGATCGACGGAGCAGACCGTGGACGTGTGTACTCGGGCCTCGAAACACCGTTAACGATTGGTCGCGAGGAAGGGAACATCGTTCAACTCAACGATGACCGCGTCAGTCGTTTCCATCTGAAGATCCAAGAAGACAAAGAAAAAGTCGTTCTTACCGACCTGGAAAGTACGAACGGTACAAAGGTCAACGGCGAAGATATTCAGCTTCGCATTCTTCGTCATGGCGATCTAATCTGTGTTGGTCGCTCGATTTTGCTTTTTGGTTCACCAGCGGAAATCGAAGGCCGAATCAAAACTCTTCGCGGTAACGATCTCTTGCCATCGGATGCCGATAGCCGTCCCTACGTCGCAGATTCCGACAGTAGCGTTCGTTTCGACATCAACTGGCAAGACGAAGAAGACTTGCAAGCGACCATTCATGTTGTGGAACCGCCAGAACTGCCGAACGGAATGAGCCCGGCGCAGGCCGCACAACTGTCAGAATTGATCGAATACCTGCATCAACGCATTCGCCATCTGCTTGCGTCAGTAAGTACATCGGAAGATAGCGATGTTGTCGAACTCGACATAAAACGATGGCAGTATTTGCTCGACCTACAAGCTCGCTTAGCGACTTACCTCCGCAGCATCGGCGAACCTGAAGACTAGTGGCGCCAACCGGTCAAATCGGTCAACGATCGATCAACCCACTATTTTTGTGCAATTCTGCTCACTTCAATTGGGGTTAACCGGCCTCATGCTCGTTGCATTCGCGCGTGCCCGAACTTGAGTTTGCATTCAATCGCAAATGTAGAAGCTCTTCTTGAAAGTTGTTGCGCTTTTCCGCCGAAGCCTAATTGCATGAAGTGCTATCAACGCAAGCACTTCCAAGGACGGATTTTTTATTGCGAGGAAGCGATGCGGCTCAAAATACTTTTTCTTCTTGCTGCGACATCTCTCACAATGGTGAGTATCGAAGCGCTCGGGCAGGAAATCATGCCGGGCTACTACCAGCAAACACAATGTACGGCCTCCGGCGATTGTGGCTGCTCGCAGTGCGCCGCGGAACCTCTCCGGTTACTCTGTGATCCCGCAGGATGTGGATCTCGAAACTGGGTGAACGTTAATTTCTTATACCTCCGACCCGACGGATACTCTGTTCCCAATTTGGTTGCAGGTTCGCCAGATGGAACGCCCCGCGAACGAGTTGGCCTTCTAGACGATCCAGCAACAACCAACTTACTTGGGAATCAGCGACTGGCTGATGACTGGCGACCGGGCCTTCAGATTGAATTTGGGCGTTGGCTGGATGACCGTGGCGACAAAGCAATCACTGGATCCTTCTTCGCATTGGGCAACGGTGAAGACTCTTACACGTTTCCCGGCGATTCGAATCAGATCGTAAGCCGTCCATTTTTCAATACAGATCCGACCGTCAATGGGTTTGATGCTGAATTAGTTAACCTGCCCGGGGTCGTGGACGGAAACATCACAGTTGCGACAGACAGCGACATCTTCTCCGGAAACATCGGCCTGCAAAAAAAACTCTGCTGCTGTGACGATCGTTGCAACGGCACTGCGCGACGAACAGATTTCTTTTTGGGCTACAGAATGTTCGGTGCGGACGAGAGTCTAACGATCTCTGAGGTTCTAAATCCAGTCGGCGGAGCATTGATTCCTGCCGGTACCCAATTCAACTTGTTCGATAGTTTCGAAACTCGAAACCGCTTTCATGGCGTAGAGTTCGGTCTCACCAACACCTGGCAAAAAAGACGCTGGACCTTCGGTGCGGCAGGCAAAGTTGCCTTAGGAAACGTGAATCAAAGGGTTCGGATCAACGGATCGACCACAATCACCGTTCCGAATGTGGCACCGATCGTCCAACCAATCGGCATTCTGGCATCGTCCTCAAACATTGGTGAATTCGAACGGGATCGCTTTGGTGTGCTGACGCAAGCACAACTAGAGATTGGCTATTGGGTTAACAACCGCACCAGGATCATGGTGGGTTACAATGCAATCTACCTCAATGACGCTGCACGACCCGGTGACCACATCGATCTACAAGTAAACGGAACTCAGATCGATCCGAACATACCGGATTCGGGACCATCAAGTCCAACGTTTGATTGGGTATCCGATGGACTCTACCTGCACGGATTCAACGCGGGTTTCGAATTCACTTTTTAAGATGCGTCGACCACGAAACCAACGAACGTGATTCAAACAAAGCGTTGTACGACGACATCGTACAATGCTTTTTCTTTGCGCTGACTTCAGCGCACTCCTACAGATGACTCGTTTGAATGGGTCCTATTCGAAGCTCCATTAGATCACCGTCAATGGCAGCGATTGAAATGTTGCAGATCGCGTGCGAGCTTCGCATCGAAGACTAAGCTCGCAGATTCTTTATCCAACGTTTTAGCGCCGTGTAAGCGCTGAGCACCAAAATCAATGCCATCGGCGAGACCAGCGTGAAGATTGAAAAAACAGCTCGTCCGCTTCCGTTTTGGATAGCCGAGCGAAGGTAATTGCCGGCGGCAGCCATCACGCAAAAGATCAACGTGATCATCATGATTTCGGCGATACCGAATCGGAAATGCCATCGCCGTTGTGGTTGCTGATTTTCCGCCATGATCTTGGCTACTTGCTATCGCCGAGTTGTCTCAAAAAACGCCACGCACCGATTCTTTTGATTTTCTCAATTCTACCGCCTTGGCCAGACGATGTATCTACGGACTGCAAACTCATCCCGCAAAATCGAGTGCGCAGTCGTTGATTCGATATCAGGCTAGCTGCGAGCGTGCTGCTTGGGCAAGCCAATTTTGGGGGGGAATCTCTAATGCGCTTAAAAAGCATGGTAGCCTGCGCGGCTGCAATTCTGTTGTGCGTTGCAGCTAGTGGCTGCCACGTAGCTGGCGGTGGCGGCTGTGCCGCAGGACCGTCATTCGGTTGCGACTCTAGCGGCGGATGCGCTGGAGGAGCTTGTGGCGGTGGACTTTCGGGACTCTTCGGCGGTTTACTTGGCGGAGGTGGTTGCTTTGGTGGAGATGCTGGCAACTGTGTTTCACCAGAATCTCTAGCAGGTGATGGGTACGGAGTTCGTGGAGGCTACACTGGCCCGCTTGCAGGTCATATTGGACAGCATCATCGCGGTCCGCAATCACACATGGGACCAGTTGGACCTGCCGACGGTCCAGCGGTAGCTCAAGTCACTTACCCATACTACACAACTCGAGGACCTAGGGACTACTTCGCAGCCAGCCCACCTTCGATCGGTCCCTAAAAGACCCGGTTGGCATACAAAACAGTTAACAGGCCACGCAGATGCGTGGCCTGTTTTTTGTAGGCTCGTGACTAAACTGTTCTTATGCGAATCGTAACTCACCTTCATCTTCGAGCTCACGCATGAATATTTCCGCTTACCTCTCACTTCTGCTGATCGGTACGTTGGCTCTGCTAGCCAGCGGCGACGACGAACGCCCTAACATCGTGCTGATCATGGCCGACGATATGGGCTACGAGTGTCTCAGCGCAAATGGAAGTCTCGACTATTCGACACCCAACCTTGATGCGATGGCAAAACGCGGTCTTCGATTCGAACACTGCTACTCGCAACCCGTCTGCACACCGTCACGCGTGAAATTGATGACGGGGCAGTCGAACAAGCGAAACTACGTGCAGTTCGGATCACTAGACCGTAGCCAGACGACGTTTGCTCATTTGTTGAAGAAAGCTGGCTACGCGACGTGTATCGCAGGCAAGTGGCAACTAGGCAGAGAACTAGATGCACCGCAGCACTTTGGCTTCGACCAAGCTCTGCTTTGGCAACACACTCGCCCCCGCAACGACAAACAGAAACGCGACACGCGATACCCCAATCCACGGCTTGAACGAAACGGAAAACAGGTCGACTACGAAAACGGCGAATTCTCGACCGACGTTTTCGTTGATTTCATCAAGCAATTCATCCGTGAACATCAGCGTGAACCCTTCTTGGTCTACTACCCTATGGCACTGGTGCATTGTCCATTCTGCCCGACGCCGATGTCCGATGATTGGAAAGCGTCATCACGCGGTTCAAAGACTTATAAGGGCAAACCAGAATACTTCGCCGACATGGTCGATTACGCCGACAAAGCAGTAGGTGATCTGGTCTCGTTCCTAGAAGAAAGCAACCTCGACGAAAACACGCTGATCGTTTTCGTCGGAGACAACGGCACGGATACACCAATTGTTTCCAACACAACCTACGGCAAGGTCATCGGGGCCAAAGCCACGACGGTAGATGGCGGCAACCACGTACCCTGCGTAATGCAATGGCTGGCGCGCACAAAAAAGCCGGGTCGTGTTGTGACTGATATCATCGACTTCAGCGACGTTTTACCCACGATTTGTGAGGCATCGGGCGCCGAAATCCCGAGCGAATTGACAATTGATGGCCGAAGTTTCCTTCACCAATTCCAAGCTAAACCCGGTACCCCAAGGCAATCCATCTACCAATGGTATTCTCGCAACGGCGAACCGAAAAAAGCGGTCTCGTTTGCCAGGACTCAACGCTACAAACTCTACGACAATGGCAAGATGTTTGACGTGCCCAACGACCGCATGGAACAAAATCCACTTGCCCAACTAACGGCAGAACAGACCGCTATACGTGAACTGCTGCAGCGGCAACTTGACGAGTTCGAGCATGTCCCTAACGCCTTACGCAAAAAACACTAGCACGTCATTGTCTGGTAGGATAAATGTTCGACCGCTGCCTGGTTGACGAAGAGACTACAACTATCAGCCACCAAAAGACTAGTTCGCTTCAGATGTTCAACCACTTATACAAGATAAGCATCATCCTACTTGCAGGCGCGTTGCAGTTCTCTCTAGGCTCTGCACCAGTTCTCAATTCTGTGGGGTTCTTGGAAGTCGCAGAAACGGTTGAATTCGAGGACTCTTCGCTAGAGTCGATCGACGCAACTTGCACGCGCCGTCTAACGGAAACCAAAAACGTCTCATCCGCTCGAGAAACGGTGGGCAGGCAAACGTCACCGCAGCGGGCGAAACGATATGCCATTCTAACCGAGCATTCCAGGCGAAACGGAATCGGTGCTCCATTGCGAATGTAGACCAAATTCTCGCGCTAACTCTTGCGCGTCTGCGATTCGAATACGTCCCGATTTCCACATACATTTCGTACTATTTCCGCGCCTACACGGGTGCGAAACAAAGGTCCACTCATGATTAGTGAATTCAAGCACTGGAAGACTGATGTTCCGTCAGGTCTGATCGTTTTTCTCGTCGCGATTCCTCTCTGCCTCGGTATTGCTTTGGCCTCCGGCGCTCCGGCACTGTCCGGCATTATCGCGGGCATCGTTGGAGGCTTAATCGTTACCTGCTTTAGCGACTCTTCCTTGGGTGTCAGCGGTCCAGCAGCAGGGCTGGTTGCGATTGTCGAACCGGCAATTCAGCAGTTGGGATTTCAAAATTTCCTGTTGGCTGTTGTTTGCGCGGGCGTTTTTCAGTTCGCACTCGGGCTTATGAAAGCCGGTACGATCGGCTACTACTTCCCAACGGCAGTTATCAAGGGAATGCTTGTGGCCATTGGTTTGATCATCATCCTGAAGCAAATTCCACACGCCTTCGGTTACGACAAAGACTACGAAGGCGATTTGTCATTCCAGCAAGCAGACGGATACAACACATTTTCAGAAATCGGGCATGCATTCCAAGCAATCACGCCTTCTGCCATTGTCATCAGTGTCATCTGCCTGGCGATTTTGATCCTTTGGGAAATGAAATTTATGAAGAATTTCAGTTTCACAAAGATTATCCAGGGACCGCTGGTCGCCGTCGTTGCGGGAATCTTGCTGAACCTTGGGTTTGCTTCCGTTGACTCGATGAAACTAGACAAGGAACACTTGGTACACCTCCCAGAAAGTATCGAACTTACATACCCACATTTTGATCCGTCTGCGATTAAGTCGACGGAAATTCAATTCGGACACGGCCCTAACGAAAAGACACACGCTGAACCCCTGACCGAACCTAAGGCAGCAACGACGGACAACGAAGCAACCGCCAATGCGGCTGACGGTGAGTCTACAGCAGGTGGCCAGAACGTCGCGGGAATAACACCGTGGCGAGCAGGCATCAGCATTCTTATTACCGGTTTGACATTGGCCGTGGTGGCAAGCCTAGAATCGCTACTGTGTGCAGAAGCCACGGATAAGCTGGACCCGCAGCGCCGGCAAACCGATCTCAATCGCGAACTACGCGCTCAGGGAATTGGCAATTTCGTTGCCGGGTTGATTGGTGGTCTGCCGGTCACCCAGGTCATTGTACGCAGTTCCACCAACATCCAGTCCGGAGCGCAATCTCGATTGGCGGCTTTCGTTCACGGTGTGTTTCTCATCGTGTGTGTTCTGGCGATACCTTTTGTACTGAATCTCATACCACTCGCGAGTCTCGCCGCAATCTTGTTGGTGGTAGGATATAAGCTTGCTCACCCATCGAAGTTTAAGGGAATGTTCAATCTGGGCTGGACGCAGTTCTTGCCATTTATCATTACCATCATCGCGATCCTGCGTACGGATTTGCTCGTGGGAATTGCGATTGGCCTCGTTTCATCCGTCATATTCGTACTTAGGAACAGCTACGTTCGGTCTGCATGGATGACCACCGAAGGAAAAGAAAGCGGACGCAACGTTCACCGCATGGTGTTGGCCGAACGAGTCTTCTTCATGAACAAGGCGACAATTCAGTCGGAGCTAAAGAAGCTCGAACCCGGATCCAAACTTATTATTGATGCGTCCGATACCGTTTACATCGATCAAGATGTTCTCGACGTTTTCAAAGACTTCGAGACCAATGCAAAATTCACGGATATCGAAGTTGAACGAGATGGATTCGTGGCCGGCAAGGGAATTGACCCCGCGAGGGTCCGTCGGCTAAACGAGCAAAACGGTTAATACAACACGAACTGCTTAAGACTTGTTAGATATCGCGATAAGGCACGCGAGCGGCACTAACGCCGCTCCGGCGTGCTTGTCGACGGCTGCTTACGCTTTGTCTTGATCGACGGCTGGAACTACCCACACCTTCATCTGACACTCGACCGACGGGTGAAGTCGTACGCCTACGTTGTACAAACCCAATTCCTTGAGTGCTCCTTCGAGCTGAATTTGGTCTGCGGTGACAGCGAATCCGAGCGATTTCAATCCCGCTGCGATTTCAGGCTGGCCTACGCTGCCATAGAGATGACCTTCGTCATTGGCGTTCGCTTCGATAGTCACGCTCTGCTTCGCGATGTTGTCAGACAACTTGCGAAGATCCGACAGGCGTTCTTTTTCGATCGCTTCCAGCTTCACACGATGCTTGTCCACCATTCGCTTGTGATGGTCCGTAGCAACCGTGGCCAAACCTTGAGGAATCAGATAGTTCATGGCGTAGCCGGTTTTTACCTCAACGACGTCACCTTGTTTTCCAAGATGATCCACTGAGTGAATCAGCAGTAGTTCGATCCCGCCGTTTTCGCCTTTGGGAAGACGCTGTGCTCGTCGGCGTCCGCTCGATTTCGTTTTAACTGCCATGATCTTTTACTCTCTGTTATCGTTTTCTGTTCGATCTGTTTTTGTGTGATGAGTGACGCATTCGATTAGAACGGAATATCATCATCCTGAGGTGGAGCTGACGCAGGCTGTGGCGCGGCTGCTTCACTGTATTCGTTGTTTTGCTGTGGGCGTGAGTGTGGTGTTGAACCACCACCGCCGCCTCCTTTGCTGCCGAGCATCTGCATACGCTCGCCGACAACGCGAAGCTTCGATCGCTTTTGCCCGTCTGTTTCCCATTGATCAAGTTTCAGACGGCCTTCGATCAGCACCGGCGAACCCTTACTCAGGTACTCGCTTGCGACTTCTGCCGTTCGTCCCCACAACGTGACATCCACATAGGTTGTGTCCTCGACCCATTCACCCGTATTGGATTTACGACGATCGTTGATCGCCATGCCGATATCTGTCACGGCCATACCAGATTGGATATAACGAAGCTCGATATCCCGAGTAACGTTTCCGACGAGGATTACGCGATTAAAACTTGCCATGGGGCTAACCTTGTTGAGTGTGCGACTATCAAATTCAACTATCGCATCAATCTGTGACTCGTTTGGTCACAAGTTAACTTGCCGGGGCTGCCGGCGCGGGTGTTTCTTCTTTCGGTTCCGCTTTAACGACGCCATTCGCGTGATCGACAAGAGGTTCTACCAATCGGTCATCAACGACGAGGACCAAATTGCGAAGAATTCCGTCGTTCAGCTGGAAGGTCCGGTTGAGACCCGACAACTTTAACGGATCAATGCGGAAGTAGGTAAGCCAATACGTTCCCTTACGGTGACCGTTGATTGGATAAGCCAGCTTCTGCTCGCTCCAAAGACGACTTGCAAGCATTTCGCCGCCAGCTTCTTTGATCGCTTCATCGACCGAACCAGAAACGCCTCCTGGATCGCGAGCATACCGATTGGAATCGAAAAGGAACAACCCTTCGTAAACCTTAGTTTTTGTGGCCAAATCAAATCTCCTCAATGTGGAACTCTCGTCCCGAACTGTTATTTGCCATTGTATTTATTCATGCAGTAGTCGGTGCCGTGTTCTACCCAATCAGCAACCGCGTCTGCCGCAATTCGAATCGTAATCTGTCGTTCTGTTTCTTCTTTATCCGTGAACTTGCTTAATACGAAGTCCGCGACGTCCCATGAATCCGGCGGTTTGCCAACACCAAACCGAAGCCGCGGAATCTGATCAGAACCGAGGCAACGAATAATGTCTCCCAAACCTTTTTGACCGCCAGAACTACCCTTTGGTCGAAACCGCAATCGCGACAAATCCAGTGCCATGTCATCACAAATCACCAACACTTCGTTGATCGGTATTTTGTAAAAATCGACAGCCGCTTTTGCGCTCTTGCCACTCGCATTCATGAAGGTTTCAGGACAAAGCAAACAGACTTGCTGCTCGCGAATCCGGACGTCAGTTACCTCACCTTTAAACTTGTTCTTTACCGTTGTTGCGTGCCAGTCCTTGGCGACTTGAGCCACGACATCAAAACCAATGTTGTGTCGCGTACCTTCGTATTTTCGGCCTGGATTCCCCAGCCCTACCACCAGTTTTCGACCAGTGCCGTCAGACGAATCTGCTTGCTTGAATCCGAAGATCACTAGTCACCGCCAGCTTCGTCGTCCTTCTTCTCACCAATAACTTCCGGCTCCGCACCGGTTGCCGCAGGTGCTTCTTCCACTACGACGTCACCTTCTTCTTGCTTCTCAACACATTGCACGACGGCAAGGTTAGGTTCGACAAGCAACTTCGCACCCTCAGGCAATTCAAGATCGCCAACCGTGATCGTTTCGCCAACTTGAAGTTCGTGCAGCCGCACTTCGATCTTGTCCGTCATACTTCGCGGAGGAATCTCGATCTGCATTTCCTTCATGGATTGCTCGACAACTCCACCCATTTTCGTACCTGGTGCTTCGCCACGAAGCTCCAGCGAAACGGTTGTCTCGATCATCTCACCGGCTTGGACGCGAGTGAAATCGACATGCATGATGGAGTTGCCGTAGAGATCCCATTGAACGTCGCGAATGAACGCGTCGCCATCTACTCCGCCACCAAGCGAAACGATGCGATCGCCGCTGTGTACAATTTTGTTAATTTCATCCGATGACACAGACAGGCTGATGGAACCACCACCATGTCCATAGATAACCGCCGGCGTTTTACCTGCCGCACGCAACTTCTTGATTTTATGTCGTCCGGTCTCTTGGCGGACGTCTACGTTCAGCACTTGTGAGTTGGCCATTTTTGGTCGCCCGATACTCGAGAGTTTCCCACTGTTGAAACCCCGGATTCTCTCAGATCGCCTAAAAAACACAACCCATTCTGGGGCCGAAATGGCTTCAGACGCAGACTTTTTCAGATCCCCAAATCCTACAGCATGAACAATCTGCCAGCCCGTTAACAATCGCCAGTTTCGGGCCCTCCGTGCCCAATGTTCAACCGTTTAGCCGACCGTCCAGCGTTGTTTTAGGAAGCCGCGGTAGGTTAGAGTGCATTCAGCGAACTTCAAGATTCGCTACGTCCTCAAACGCTGGGGACTGAAAACAGGACGATGAAGTCGAGCAATTTATGGCAAAAACGAGAAAAAAGACGTTCGAATACGTCGAGCCGATTGGTGCCCGGGTACTCGTTCGAAAGGACGAGCCAAAACGAGAGACAAAAGGCGGGATAGCTCTGCCGGATGCTGCGGAAATCCCGACCATTACCGGTCGCATCGTGACAATCTCCGCTCAGGTCGAAAATGACCCGGAACTTCCACTGCGGCAATATGACAAGATCCTGTTCCACCCGAAGGAAGCGATCCCCGTCGATTTCGAGCCCGATAACCAGCTTTTCGTCGTTCCAGTCGAAGACGTTGTCGCTGTATTTCGACGCGACGAAGAATAGGCGGATTCGTTTTGTCGGCGGTTTGGAAAAAACTGAACCTAGGAAACGAGTCGAAGATCCTCGTCCTCAACTCGCCAGAGAGCTTTGAGCCACAAATCGAATCGCTGGAAGACGTAACCGCACATCGGTCCTGGCGATCCAAGGGGATTTCGTTTCTGCTGCTGTTCGTAACGAAGCAAACAGAAATCGAAAAAGCAGCACAGAAGATCGCCACCCACACGACCGGTGACACCATTCTGTGGGTCGCTTACCCGAAACAGAAATCGAAAAACTATCAGTGCGATTTCAATCGCGACAGCGGATGGGCGTCCTTTGGCAAAATCGGATTCGAAGGCGTTCGCCAGA
Organism: uncultured Pirellulaceae bacterium; assembly: GCA_964397295.1. Lineage (GTDB taxonomy): Bacteria > Planctomycetota > Planctomycetia > Pirellulales > Pirellulaceae > CAYNJG01. The sequence goes on along the minus strand of CAYNJG010000054.1, from coordinate 3,874 downwards.
TAGCTATCGACGACGATTGGTCGGCACTTCGATTTCGCCGTGTGGAATTCATCAAATCGATGAAGCGAAACCCAAAACGGGCTATCTCAAAAACCGGCTAGGCACGCACGAAGAGAAACTAGCGTGCCGCTTGGAAGATGTCACTGATCGACTGATCGTGATGAATTCGTTTAATGGCCTCACCTAAAAGCGGTGCCACGCTCAGCTGTTCTATCTTGTCGATCCGCTTTTCATCGGGAAGCGGAATCGTATCCGTCACAATCACACCTGAGATCGGCGCTGCGTCTAAGTTCGCAACGGCGTCGTCCGAAAGTACGCCATGCGTCGCCGCAACGTAGATTTCTCTGGCGCCGTAATCGTGCACTAACTGGGCAGCACCGCAGATCGACCCGGCGGTGCTAATCATGTCGTCAAACAAAAATGCAACGCGGCCCTCGACGGGACCACCGATGATGTTGGCTTGTTGCGTCTCCGATGCACTTCTCCGGCGCTTGTCGACAATCGCCAGGGTTCCGCCGAGACGCTTGGAATGGCCTAGAGCACGTTTGATACTTCCTTCGTCCGGACTTACTACGACAATTTCGTCGGGGTCCAGATTCATATCCATGAAGTACTGATTTAGCACTGGTGCCGCATAAAGATGATCGACTGGTACGTCGAAGAAGCCCTGAATCTGAGCCGCATGCAAGTCCATCGTCAACGCGCGATCGGCGCCGGCGCGAGTAATGATATTCGCAACCAACTTTGCGGTGATCGGTACTCGGCCTTCGTCCTTGCGATCCTGCCTCGCGTAACCGTAATAAGGCAATACAGCTGTGATCCGACCAGCGCTCGCTCGCTTGCAGCTGTCGATCATGATCAACAGCTCCATCAAATTCTTGTTCACAGGCGGACAAGTGGGCTGAATCAGAAAAACGTCGCGGCCACGCACATCATCGTCGATCTTGCACTGAATCTCTCCATCGGGAAAGTCATCCAAAGCAACATGACCGAGCGGCAAGTGTAAGAAGTCGCAGATTTTGGTAGCAAGTTCCTTGTTGGAGCGACCGCTAAGGATCTTTAATTCACGCGACGAAGTCATAGGTGTCAGCCATTCCATCGCTTGGAAGCGACAAACCAGTTAGCAAGATCGAGAGCTGACATTCTATGAAGATCTTGTCAATTGCGAAGTGCCCGATTTCGTACTTCTTCGCGAAAGACGAACTCGCAGTGAAGAAACTCCAACAACAGGTTGCAGCGGATAGCAAGATCGCGTTGACTTTTCTTGCTATTCAGCCATTCCCATTTTGCGCATCTCCGCTTCTACGATTGCCATCTGCGCCATGTTGTTAACGCTCAGCGATTCACAAGGCTGCAACACAGCAAGCGCACGAACGTCTTTGCCTTCATCGCGGAGGATGCCGGGACAATCCGTGATGTAGTACTCGGATTGCTTGTTATCGTTGGTTAGCTTATCCAACGTCCCTCCGAGCATCTTTGCATCAAACACATAGGTGCTCATGTTCACTTCGGTGATTTTTCGTTGTTCGGCCGTCGCATCTTTTTCTTCTACGATTCCAATGAAATCGCCAGCCTCATTTCGCACGATGCGGCCGAGCCCGGTTGGATCGTCGCTATTCGATGATCCCAGAATACAAGCAGGCTTGTCGGACGCGTACAAATCCAGCAACGCCTGCACTGAACTAGGCTGAATCATCGGGGAGTCACCCGTCACGACAAGAACGGCGCCGTCGTGTGCGTCAATCTGCTCGCGACACATCATGACCGCATGACCTGTACCGAGTTGCTCGGTCTGATCGGCGTAGACAATGTTGTTGCGATGCGCCAGCGTTTCGCGAACAACGTCAGCTCGATAACCAACGACAACCACCGACTTCTCAATGCCCGCCGCCTCAAGCGTGTCCAACACATACTCGATCATGGGACGGCCACATGCCGGAACCAAAACCTTGGGCAGCTCCGATTCCATCCGCGTGCCTTTGCCTGCGGCCATAACGATTGCCAACGAACCACCCACTGCGTCACCTGCTTCTTTGTTGCGTTCTTGAAGATGTATTTGAAACAGACAGTCTTACGCGAGATCGCAAACCTGACAAGCTCATTCAAACACACCGACAGACGACTACTAGCATCAGCAATGCGGCATTAGCGGAATTTTGGCGTCTGGATGCGGAACATCGACCAGCAACAAAAGAGATGTTGGTAGACCAATCGCTCAATCAATGACAAAAGAACTAGCAGAAGCGACGGGTGCTTTTCACCAACTAAAATTCCATCTAACCGGCGAGGCTACATTCCGCGATGAGCCCTTCGGAAAGTTGCGGCCACATCCAAATGAACGGCGCGATTGCAGTATCGACAACACGATCAATCGGTTTTCGCGCGGGAGAATAGCGATACCAATTGACGCGATCGAGCGCATATCCGTTTCGCTCGGCCAACTCTCGAACATTCGAGTACGAGTAGTAGCTAACATGATCCGGCGCAACTTTTTCGTAACCGCGCAGTACATGTAAGAGATTTCGAATCGAAAATGCGTTCGGCACCGTAATGATCATCTTGCAACTCGGCTTCATCATTCGGCGACAGTTTTCCAGCACCAACCCGGCGCGATCGAGATGTTCAAGCAGCTCACCAGCGATAACCAGATCCGGTTCGAAGCCAAGCTTGTTCCACCCTCCTTCGACCTGATCAGGTTCCAGTAAATTCAACCGATGCAGATCGCCGACACCGTGTTTCTCCAGTATCTCAAGCCCTGGTTTCGACCAATCAAAACCCGCAACACGGTCGCAAACGTCAAGCATCCGTAGATGTAGCAACGACTTATCGTCGCACCACATCTGAGTTGCTGGCCACGCCGCACAAGCAAGATGCAGAACTTTCTTGCCCCGACAAAGGTCCAGCAAAAACGGATCGCGGTCGACCTGAGCCGAGCGCGGAAGCGGATGCCGTGGAGCAAGTGGTTCGTCGGGTTTCAGCTGGGTGTTCATCGGTTTCTTTGGTTCTTGGCTAAGACATCCGCTTATTCGTTTCAAGCTTGTCTAGTTTGCAACGGCTACCGGCAACGCTGCGGGTAAGGTTCGTTCGTCTCCGTCTCCGTCACTGCTACTTTGAAATCGCCAGAGCAAAACAATCGCTGCCGCAATGCAAACCGAAACCAACGGCCATTCGTATCGCAACATTCCGTCCTGAAGTTCTACCAAACCGCGAATGCCACCGGTTTCTCCAATCCAACTCGCAGCCAACAATGGCAAGCTGTTGTGAATCAGATGGTAAAGCATACAAGGAAAAATGCTCTTCGTTTGAATCGACATGTAGCCAATCATCATTCCGACGACAAACGCCGCGATCGATTGCTGCAACAACTGGTGAGCGATTCCGAAGAAGAGACTACTCACCAAAATCGCTAGAGTCGTGTTCTTCATTCGTCGCAAGCCGGAAAGCAAGAATCCGCGAAACGCCAACTCTTCGCAGATCGAAGGCAACACGGCAACCATTAATAATAGCGCCCAAATACTAGGTGCTCCGCCAAGCAAGCCTTGGAATGACTCCAGCTTCGCCATCGTTTGTTCGCTGACGGGATAGAGCGTTTGAATTGCATTCGACATCGTCGAAACGATTGGGTGTAAGACAAATGCCAAGAGTGCAGCAAGGAACAAGTGGATCGTTTTTGGCTTTTGCAGCAACAACGTCTTGCGCGGATTCCGAGTCAAAAACCAAGCCAACAAAACGGCCGGAAGAGCAATCAACCCTACCTGCGAAATCACGTTTTGCAGCAACAAACCGTTCCAGTCGTGCGCCGATGGGAGAATGGCTGATGCAAAGAATCGCAGGATAAGCAACAGAACTCCAAGCATGAATGCTTGAGCAGTCG
>CAYNJG010000053.1:0-34502 GCA_964397295.1 uncultured Pirellulaceae bacterium | reverse complement strand
CCTGATCTGGTGACCGGGAATGCATTCGTCGTTGGCTGTGGTGGAAGGACCGGTAGCGTAGCCGTGGGTTGCGGACCGAATGGCGAGTACGACGGATTTGAGATACTTCGCGTAGCTCCGCTCTGTATTCCACCTGTCCGAGCTTGACCAAGGTTAGCATTTCCGGTGTTTTGCACACCTCCGTTCGCGCTCCCGTAAAAGATCAACGTTCCCGGCAACGCATTGCTTAAGATTGTGCCTTTTGCGGGTTCTGTTGGAAGCGTCGTACGACCGGTCGGTGGCTTCAGCGTCTCGTCGGCATCAAACACGATGCGAGGGCCGAAACTGTTTCGTGCCTCGGGTGGCATAAACCCGAGTGGCATCCCACCGGCGCGCGGACCAAGTCCTCCACTCGTCGTTGCTCGCGAGCTTCCGATTCCCGTTCGCACGCCTGGTTGCTGGTTCGGAAGTGCTGACGAGAACTGGTTCGTTCCACCCAACCCTTGATTCTGAAGAAAAAATCGATTGGTAGGTCCAGTGGGCTCACCGATTGAGTCCGAATCCTCAGCGGTGGTTCGCGATGTCAAACCTGTCGTTTGTGGTCTTGTTGTTTGGGGCAGAATCAGCCGACCGTCAGTATCCGTCGGGAGGCTGAATTTTGTAATCGGACGTTCGGGCAACGGAGGAAGCGTAGCGGTCTCTGGCTCCAAATGCGGAGGCAACGCTAAATGGTCGGGAGCATCCCCCAATTCTTTATTCCGAATGCTCTCAGCCTCAAGCTTTTGTCGTGCGGCGTAGTCGGCGGCTGATTCGTTGACCTCATCTTTGCCCTCGTCTTCGATTTCTTCGCGCTCTTTGTCCGCATCCTTGGTTTTCTTCCGAAACATATTGGCTTGGCCGTCTTTGCCTTGTTCATCCTTGTCTTTCGCAAGCAGGCTTTCTTCCACGACTGGCTTGTTGTTGTACTTGTCCGGGGTTTTCGGAATCGGTTCCGTCAGCAACGGATGAGGTTGTCGCATCTCGTTCTTGTAAGCGACCGACGCCTCCGGGTCGCGTTCAGCAACAGCACGACGATCGGAAGCCGCAAGTGTTTCCAATCGAAACCGTTCGTCATTTTCCTCCGCTCGCTGAGCAAGCTTTACATACAACTGATACCGGTAGTCGTACGGCTCGTGATGGTTTGGTGCAGCTTCTATTGCCGAGGAATAGTCAGCCAATGCGGTTTGCAAGTCATCCATCTTTTCGTGAACTTGCCCGCGGACCATATAAGCTTGGAAGTCATGTTCATCGATTCGAATCAGATCGTCGCATTTTGCAATCGCTTCGTCATGCTTACCTTGGAAGAGCAAGAGTTTCGCATCCTCAATTGGCGATGGCGCGGACGTTTTCGTTCCGCAGCCGAATAAGACGGCACAGCCGAGGATCAAAACCAAGGAATTGGATTTGAGAGACAACATCGAGACTCCTCACTTAAGCTTGCGCAACAGATCGCAACGCATCTATCGCAATGGTACGCTGACAACGCGCCGGGGTCATGTGGAAATCGCAAAACAGCCCCCAACATTGCTATATTTCGGCTGATTCCGGGCAACGACTTCTTGCTTTCCCAAAAAAGCCAACCATTGCGGAAAAAATCAGCGTTTTCCTTTTTTTACACGTGTCGCACGGCCGCATAACCGCCGGAATTCCACCGCATCGATGAATTCAACAACCTCCGAGCAACGTGAAGTTCCCTACATGCGGGGTGTTATTCGCAACCAGGATCGACCTCTGCCAGAGGAAAATCGCTTCCCATTCAATCTCGACTGGTTTTCTGATGATTTCGAATTCAACTTTAAAAACCGAGTTACGTTCTTCGTTGGAGAGAACGGAAGCGGCAAATCAACGCTGCTCGAAACCATCGCAGTACTCAGCAACTTACCAGCGACCGGTGGAAGTCGTGCTGAACTCGAAACTCCGTATGCTCCGCCAGAACGCACCGAATTAGCGCGTTACTTGCGTCCGTGGTTTCATCGCCGACCCAAGGACGCATACTTCTTCCGCGCCGAGTCTCAATCGCATTTCGCATCACTCTTGGATCAGCGACGGCAAGACCCTGACTTTCGGGGAGATCCTTATCGAATCTACGGAGGCAAATCGCTGCACACGCGATCTCATGGTGAAGCATTTCTTGAGTTGATGACTAACCGTTTCAACGCAGGATTGTTTCTGATGGACGAGCCAGAGTCCGCCCTCTCGCCGCAACGCCAATTGTCGCTTCTCGCGTTGATCGCGCGCTTGGACCGTGAAGACAAAAGCCAATTCATTATCGCGACGCACTCGCCGATCCTACTGACCTACCCGGGCGCCACCTTGATTGACTTCGACGGCAAAGACTTGTCCGAGATCCAATTCAGCGAAACCACACACTACCAAATAACAAGCGGCATTCTGAAAAACCCAGAGCAATACTGGCAGCACCTCCGGCCAAATGCCCGAGACAGTTGATCACAATTCACCAACAAGGCGAATCACAAGCCATGTTCAGAATTTTGATTTCGTCGACCTTGAGACTTTCGGAGACTCTCAAGCCTCGTTTAAAACGTGGCTTGGTGGGAAACCCTACAAGACAATGTTCTGGTGTTTCCGAGAGTGGCAGAGATGCCGCAGCAGTGACCCCTACGGGACTCGAACCCGTGTTGCCGCCGTGAAAGGGCGGAGTCCTAGACCGCTAGACGAAGGGGCCGCGAACTAGGTTTGTACTTGGATTGCACGATCCGCGTCAAGTGGTGTGACCGGTGTCCTTACAATGAAGTTGCTTTTTTCAAACGAGTTTAGCGTTTCAAGCGGAAACAGAGATTACTCTGCTGGAGCATCCGCACCATTGGCAGAATTCTTCTGCTCAGCTTCGCTACGCTTGATAGCATCGTAAACCTCGCGTCGATGAACAGGTACTTCTTTAGGTGCTTCCACCCCAAGACGAACCTTGTCGCCGCGAATCTCAACAACAACGATCGTGATGTCGTTGTTGATGATGATGCTCTCGTTCTTTTTCCTCGATAGTACTAACATCCAACTTTCCTTGTGGGCCCAGCGACCCGTCAAACTTTCCTAAAGTCGCCCAGCGATTTCCAAAAGTCCCTACTGGGATTGACCTTCCTACAATTACTCTACGTGCTGGCCTAACCGAGTCAAGCAACGACGATGGAGCAAGTTTTACTTGTCAAGTCCCCGTCATTGCCGCCTTGTCAATTTAGTGAGTCGGCAACGGATCTGTCAGATTGGAGCCCGAAACGCTACTGCGACATGCCGTAACATTTGCTCGCATAGCGACTTAACAGAATTCCCGCATAAAATTCGGCAACAATTCTTACAAAAATCCTCGTCTTGGTGTTTCGTTTCCGAATCACCATTCGCTGAGCCATGTTCCGCAACCCTTACATCCCACCAAATTTGAATTTACGGAAATTCTCTCGAAGAAACTCTTTTCACCCCGAGAAATAGCTGGGATTGCGCTAACCCGCAGCGGTTTTGTCTGAATCGGAACCGCGCCGCCTTTGAGGAGATGTCACTAACAGCGTTCTGAGCAGTAGTGATAAAGGTGACACAACCGTCAGCTTGGCGTTTGCTACTCAGTACAGACAAACGGTTTTGTTTATTGAAACTCTATGCGTCCGTGTCACGAAACTTTCTCATGCAAGCACGTTGTGTTCAGCTAATTCCTTGGCTGAAAAAGTCTGGTGTTCGTAAAATAGATTCACATGAGTGAGTGTTCCGTGCGTTGGTCGGTTGCGGGTACTCATGACGCGTCTATAATTCGATCTCTCATGAAATAAGAGTCTCCGGCCAGCTTGGATTTTCCGTTCGAATGATTACTTGGTTGCGCAACGTTTTTACTGCTGTCGGAACTGTCCTGCAGGGACTTGTGGTAACGCTTCGCTATTGGATGAAGACCTACGAATCCAACCGCGGAACTTTTACCGAGCAATTTGAGTATCCTGAAAAACCAGTGCCTGTTATGGCACGTTACCGAGGCTTTCATCGCTTCGATCTCACAACCTGCATTGCGTGCGACCAGTGTGCGAAAGCTTGTCCTGTCGATTGCATTTATATTGGCAAAGAAAAGGTCGAAGGCGGCAAAGGCTTTAAAATTACTGGCTACGCCATAGACTACTCGAAGTGCATGTTTTGCGCCTTGTGTGTTGAACCCTGCCCTGTGGATTGCATCTTCATGGGCGGTACGCATGATTTAAGCTGTTACAGCCGTGATGGTTGCATTGTCGACTACTCACGGCTGCCAATTGACGTTGCTTGGGGAAGAGCAACTTTGAATCCAACGGCGGTTGCTCAATCGAAAGTACTCGTTGAGCCCGTACACGGTGGCCCCAACCAGTAGCAATATGACACGACTGCTTTCTTCGTCTTCGCCTCGACTGTTCTCTGCTGATGCAGCAAATAAAATGCTGCCATTGATCTCAGCTATCGCGAGCGACTTGATCCCCTTGTGGCAAACAGTCACGGGTACTCGCAAACGACTCAAGCACCTGATCGAAAACCGCGGCGTGGAACTCGGCAACCCTTACTCGGATGAGTTGGGGGAGATGGAAGCGAGATTGGCTTCGCAATCGATACGAGTGGAATCGTTTGTAGACGAACTTCGAGAATTGGGAGTTGAGTTCAAAGGCTCCGGAGAAAATGGGCACATCTGCTTCCCGACCATGCTGGAAGGCAAGCTTGTTTATCTTTCTTGGTGCCCAGGCGAACTCGAAGTAACCCACTGGATCGACTTTGACGGCGAATTTGAATCGCGACAGGCTTTGATGCAATCTGCGTTGGCTGCGGATTAACGCCCAAAGGCAATCGCAAATCGGCGCAGCTATTAATTCGCATCGCACCTTGCGAACCGCGAGCTGCTACCTACAATTTTGTGATTGTCTAATCTCGCACGATACCGACCGGTCAATTAGCTCCCATGCTTTTCGCTTCCGCTCTTAGTTCTTCCACTGCAATTGTTGGCTACTTGGCCCTTTTCGCGGCGATCGGCTTTGGATTCATCTTTGTCAACTTGCTCGTCGGGCATTTCCTTCGACCAGCAGACCCGCATCCCGAAAAGCAAGAGATTTACGAATGTGGCGAGCCAACGATCGGCTCTAGCTTCGTTCAGTTCGACCTACGCTTTTACGTCGTCGCACTTGTGTTCATCATCTTCGATGTTGAAGTCGCGTTTCTTTTCCCTTGGGCAACTGTCTTTGGCAAAGTAACGAACCTAATGCACGACAAGCAGGCAGTTGTTCAAAAGCAAGATGGCGAAACAACCTTCCAACCAGCTGTCGCGTCTCTTTACAAAGAGCTTGGTGTGCGAGAGCCTAGCGTTCCGGTCACGGCGGATGGATCTGCAATGCCAGAGTCCGCTGTTGCTGCTGCGGTTCAAAAACCGGGATCAGTTGACCCTAGCAATCCTCGCGAAGGGGCTCGGAACGGTTACGACCTAGCAACGTTGGCACTTGTTGCCGGGTCGATGTTCTTTGCGGTCTTATTCGTAGGGTTCGCTTACGAGTGGAGAACCGGTGCGTTGGATTGGGTTAAATCCATCCGCGCTCAAAAGGCCACAAAACGCGGACCAACCATTTCGATTGAGAAAAAGCCGACGCCTCAGACGTCGGTTCTCTCGGCATAGCACACTCACATCTGGAAATTTGATTGATGTCAGGTGATACGTTTGTAACGCAGCTTCAGAGCCGCTTCGGTGAGAAGGTCACGGGCTCGAACCTAGAAGCCATGGATCCTTGGATCGAGGTCGCCCCCGACGGTCTGGTCGAAGTAATGACCTTCTTGAAGTCTGATGAGAAGCTGAATTTCGACATGCTGAATTGCATTACAGCAGTTGATTTCATTCACACAGACCCGAAGAAGGCCGCGAAAGCTGACTTCGATCCGCACCTGGAAATTGTCTACCACCTTTCCAGCATCGCGAAGAAGCACACGCTTGTTGTGAAAGTGAAGCTTCCGCGATGGAAAGACGACGTTGAAGGCCAGCTGCCAGAAATTCCCACCGTCTGCGAAATCTGGCGAACAGCGGATTGGCACGAGCGCGAAGTCTTCGACCTTTCCGGCGTCCAATTCACAGGCCACCCCAACCTGCGACGCATCCTATGCCCTGAAGACTGGGTGGGCTATCCGCTACGCCGCGACTACGAACAGCCGCTTGAGTACCACGGAATCCGCGGCCGTTAAACGCCATCAACCGAATCAAAAACCAACTTCAGCCGAGATTGTTTTATGGCGACCGTAGACGAACAAATTGTCGAGTTTGATGTTCGCACCGACGAAATGTTGGTCAACATGGGACCGCAGCACCCAAGTACTCACGGAGTATTGCGTCTCGTGCTGCGGACCGATGGCGAAATCATCTCGGAAGTCACGCCGCACATCGGCTACCTGCATCGCTGTGCTGAGAAAATTGGTGAAAACCTCTCGCCCCGGCAATGGGTGCCTTACACCGATCGCATGGATTATCTCGCCGGGATGAACATGAACCTCGGCTGGGCGCTCTGTGTCGAGAAACTTCTCGAGCACAATCTCTCGGATAAAGCAAAGCACCTACGAGTGATTATTGCGGAGCTAGGCCGAATCGCGAGTCATCTCGTTGGGATGGGAACGTACGGACTGGACCTCGGTAGCTTCAGTCCGTTTCTCTACGCCTTCCGAGAGCGGGAAAAAATTCTCGATCTGTTCGAAGAAACATGCGGCGCTCGACTTACATACTCGTACATCACGCCCGGCGGATGCACAGCGGACTTACCGCGTGGTTGGTTGCAAAAATGCGAAGCGTTTCTCGACCAGTTCGTACCTGTGATTACGGAATACCATACGCTGCTGACGACGAATGCAATCTTCGTTAAACGCACAGCGAACATCGGCATTATGTCACCCGAGATGGCAATCGATTACGGCTGCACGGGCGCCGTACTTCGAGGAAGCGGAGTCGACTACGACTTGCGACGCGACGGCGAAGAACGCTACACCGAAATGTACGATGGCTACGCGTTCGAAGTTATTTGTGAGCGAGACGGGCACTACCCGGACGACCACAAGTACCCACCCGTACCGCATGACGCAGTGCTTGGCGATTGCTGGCACCGGTTCTACGTCCGCATGCTTGAAGTAATGCAAGCCATCGACCTCATTCGCCAAGCCATGGATCGCTATAGCACGGCTTCAGGCGACTACGGTGTCCCAATCAAGCTCACGCAAAAACTGCCGAAGGGCGAAGCCTACCTCGAGACCGAAGCACCACGCGGTCAAATGGGTTTCTATCTGGTCAGCGATGGCAATGCGATTCCGTGGCGCGTTCGTGCTCGAAGTAGTTGCTTCAGCAACTTGTCGGTATGCCCCGAGCTATGTGCCGGCATTCCGATTGCTGACATTCCGGCCGTGATTGGATCGCTGGATGTCGTGATGGGTGAAATCGATCGCTAGTGTTTGAGCTTCTGCGAGAGCGATAGGACACGGACGCTTACAGAAAACATCCTGGAACGATCTGCGAACGAATAGCGATTGTTCGCAGCAATCGCGGGCCTGCCACCCGGCGACGAAGCTGAGCGAACCGTTGCCCGTAGTCTCGCAAGACACACCTCGGTCGCTGTGGGCTGATGGATGGCTCTCACTACGACAACGCCATTCTGCCCGATCTGAACACCTTGGATCGCAAGGGCGCACCCAATACGTTTGATGCCGAAGGCCTGCGTCTTCTTCGCAAGGACCATTCATTGCCGAATGCGGGGTCAAGAATGACCGCAGCGGTCACACGATCGAAGATGATTTTTACGTTTTCGGACACTGGATACCGATTGGTTTTGTGGATGGACATGTGGAAACTCTATCGATCCCGCAGCAAGCAAAAGGCATCGTACCGCTAGCGAGCCGTTTGGATGAATTCAATCCTGATGAGGACCTAGGCGACAAGGCACTCGAGTTAGAAGTTGAGCCACGAATCAAGTGGTCAAATGTATTGTCAGCCGGTATCCTCACGCTGCTTTGCATTCTTCCCATCTTCTGGCTTCGTAAAACAACAAAAAGCGATCTGGCAATTACATCATGACGAAGCACTCCGATTCGAAGACGAAAGTTGGATTCGTCTTTTCGAACGACCCTGATCCGCTTCTTGTCGAGAGAATGCGGGCGTTAGAAGAATCAGGAGAGTTCGAAGCACACGCAATCTTTTGGCACCGAGCGGGCTCGGACCTACGCTTCCCATTCTCTCCCGATCCGTTTTCCGCTGATCGCTTCACCAAAGTTGAACTGCCGGACCCAAGAGCCGGAGCACTCAAACGTGTGTGGCTCACCTTTCGCTTTTCAAAATTTCTGCGCCAATGGTGGAAAGAAAACCAGTTCGACGTCCTGCACATCGTTTACCCAAACATGCTTGTTGCGGCCAACTTTGCGATGCTCGGCAAGAAAACTCCTTTGGTGTACGACGTCTGGGACGTTCAACCGAAACCCGGCGTGTCTTCACTCAAGCGATTCATGACGCGAACTCTGCTTCGCAAGACGCCGCACGTTTTTTCCACTTCGCAGGCGTTTATCGATTCGCATCTCAAAACACACGACCTCTTACCCAGTGGCATCGCAGCCACGAACGTCTCGAACGCCCCTTATTCTCGCGAGGCACTACCCAAAGCGGATCGCGGAGAGCGTCTCGTTGTGGGTTGCCTCGGCAATCTTCGAGTGCAAAAGCAGATTCGCATGCTGGTCGATGCCGTGGCGGAAGTGCGAGAGAGAGGCCATGACGTCATGGTGAGACTATCCGGCGCGGGCAGCAAAAAGCAATTTGTCGAAACACTCACTGGCGACCATAGCTTCGTCAAATACACCGGCCCGTACGACTATCACCGTGATGCACCAAGCCTCTACGCTGAACTTGACTTGGTGTATGCCGTGTACCCGCTGGACGTTTACAACTACCGAGTACACATCGCACGACGACTGCATGACGCAGTGCTCTCCCAAACGCCGATCATCGTTTCCAGTGACAGTGCGAATGCGGAAATCGTTGAAAACGAACAGATCGGCTGGTGTGTGGGATACGAGTCGCTCGCCGACTTGGTGCGAGCGATCACAGCAGCCTGCGAAAACCGCGAGCTGCTACGTGAAAAAGCAAACAACACGAAGAAAGTCCGCGACAAACATTGCTTCGAAGGCTATCGCGAAGCCTATCTTGCTGCGTATCGCAGAATCGCGAATCGATAACGCGTTTTACTTGTGACATCGCAATGATCGCGATTACACCCAAAAGCGAGACAAGTGCTAAACCCAACTATGGAGAACGCTCGTTTCACGCTCGGCGCAAAGATCTTGTTTGCCAGTACACCCCCGCCCAAAACGTGGGTTTTCAAGCAATTCCAAAGCCGATTTTTCAAGATCCAAGCCAACGACGCGGAACCTTTGTTTTGCCTGGTCGGCGCACGCCACCACAGAGGTCAATTTTCGCGAGTTTAAGGGGTCGCGGGGGCTATACCTCCATGGCGAACTGTGCCATATTCCACGGTCTTCATAAACGAACTTTGGTCCCTGATAAGGCCGGAGCAGAGGAAAACTGTGGCAGCGACTATTGATCGGTTATTCAATCTGTTAATTCCTGGCGATTGGTCTGCCATTGCGTCGTTGATAACGGCGCTAATTCATGCCGCGCTGTTGATTAACGTTATTGCGGTTGGAGCGCTCGTCTTCATCTGGATGGAGCGAAAAGTCTCCGGGCGGATTCAAGATCGACTGGGTCCAACTCGCGTAGGCGGTGCATTTGGCTGGCTTCAAACGCTTGCCGATGGAATCAAATTGGTGTCGAAGGAAGACATCATGCCAGATGGTGCTGATCCGCTGCTGTTCAAGATCGCTCCGTATTGCGCCTTCGCCGCAAGCTTTGCCGCGTTCATCGCGTTGCCGTTTGCTTCTGGTTGGGCCGCTCAAGTTTCCAACGTCGCGATTTTCTTTGTGCTTGCTGTGCTTGGCCTCGAAGTGTTTGGTGTAATCTTGGCTGGATACAGTTCAGGCTCGAAGTGGTCGCTTTTCGGGGGGATGCGAGAAGCCGCTCAAGTGGTGAGCTACGAAGTTCCGCTTGGCTTGACCGCATTGATTCCTGTCTGCTTGGTTGGTTCGATGAACTTGGTGACGATCGCGGACGCTCAGGCTGGATTGTTCACGAACTGGTTGATCTTCCATGATCCCTTCGTCTTCATCGGATTCGGTGTGTTCTTCACCTGCGCAATGGCCAGTGTGAATCGAGCTCCGTTCGACTTGGCGGAAGCAGAGAGTGAGTTGGTCGCCGGATTCCACACTGAATATTCTGGCCTTCGCTGGAGTGTGTTCTTCATGGCGGAATACGGATCCATGTTCTTGGTCAGTGCTCTCGCTGCAATTTTGTTTTTCGGCGGTTGGTACGGACCGTTGCCAATATTCCAGTCGGTTGCATATGCACCCGACGCTCAAGGGTTTGAGATTTTGGGAGCCCTGGCGAACGTTGCGGGCGTCATTAATCTGCTCACCAAGGCCTCGCTGGGCGTGGTCTTTATGATTTGGGTTCGCTGGACCTTCCCGCGACTTAGAATCGACCAGGTCATTACCATGTGTTGGAAATATTGCGTGCCGATCGCAGCTGTTGCGTTTGTTGGATCGGTCTTTTTCTGGCAATACGCGGGAATACCGTTTCTTAACGACATCGCGCCTGCTCAGCCGGCCATTTCGGTTCGCGAATCGTGGGTTACTCAGCCAACGCCCGCCGAGTTGGCTGAGATTAAAGCCAAAGAAGCAGAAGAAACAGCCACCGCAGCTGAAGCAGAACAACACAAAACAGAAGAGCCTGCTGCTCGTGAGGCTCGACTTCTCGGAGGTGTGAGTCGGTGATCTTGTTCGCAGCAATCAACTGGCACTCAGTGTTCTTCCTGTTGGCCGCGGGTTTCGCCTGTGCGTTTGCGTTGGGAGTCTTGTTCTCCAGCAACGTTGTTCGCATGGCTTTCTACCTGATTATCTCGCTCGCTTCGACGTCCGGGTTGTTCATGTTGGCCGGGGCGAAGTTCCTTGGTGCGATGCAGATCATGATCTACGTCGGTGGAACCCTAGTGTTGCTGATTTTTGGTGTGATGCTGACTGCCCAAGCAGCGTACGTAAACATGAAAACCAGTGGCGGCGAATGGATCGCTGGACTTGTCGTCGGCGGAGCCATGTTGCTCATGCTGATGCAAGCGGCTGTTGGTGTTGAAGATTGGTCCACGCCTCGTGCAGATCAACAGACTTTGGCCGCGGCAGAAGTTGAATCCGCGTCGTCGATCGGCGGAGCGTTACTCAATGTTCGCGTAGACAAACTTCACCAAGAAGATCAAGCCAAAGCAGACGGCTTGTCGGGCTACCTGCTGCCGTTTGAAATTATTTCGATTCACTTGCTCGTAGTGCTCATTGGTGCCGCCTTCCTTGCTCGAACGAAGCGTCGCATTGATGCGGACGGCACACCAGTTACCTAATCCAAATCGATCGCATGAATTTACTCACTGAACCCGTCGGCGTCTCGCACTACATGCTGGTTGGCGCCGTCATGTTTGTTACCGGCATCCTTTGCATGGCGACGAAGCGAAATGCTTTGGGCGTACTCATGGGAATTGAGCTGGTACTGAACGGTGCCAACATCAACTTCATCGCGTTCGGCAGCCCGTTGCTGCGTGAAGACAATTTGGGCCTCGACGGCCAACTCATCGCTCTGTTCGTTATCGTTTTGGCCGCAGCCGAAGCCGCTGTGGCCCTTGCGATCGCTCTTAACTTCTACAACAGCTTCTCGACGATCGACGTCGACAAGGCAGATAAGCTCAAGGGTTAATGGACGCTTCTTCACTTCTACCAATGCTGTTGATGTTCGCGGTGTTGCTGCCGCTACTCTCCTTCACCGTGATCGTTCTCGGCGGTACGGCGCTTGGGAAAGCTGCTGGCAACGTAGCCACCGGAGCGATTCTTGGTTCCGCGGTCCTTTCATTTTTGAGCCTGTTCGTGTGGCTTGGAGCTAATTGGCCCGAGCAAGCTCATCATGGGCACGGAGATCACGCAGCCTCGCACGAGGACGGTGCCCACGGTGCCCACGGTGCTGGTGAGCATGGCGAGGATGACCACGGCGATCACGATACGCACGGAAACAGCGAACACGAAAAAGACAGTCACGACGATGGACACGCAACCATCTCGTTCGATGCCAACGACACAGCAGTTGCAGGTGTGGGCCTGGCGACGATCGAAGGTGCCGTCGCAATGTTGGCCGAAGAATCTGGCGGGCATGTTGAACACGCGGGGCACGCCGAAGGCGAACATGGCGAAGCCGGCGGACACGGTCATGCTTCAGGCGCGGCCTACACGGGCGATTGGTATGTGCTGGGTCATTTCGGCAAACTCAAGATGTCGATCGGTTACTACATCGACTCGCTGACCGTTTGCATGTTCTGCATGGTCACGTTGATCGCATCATGCATTCACTTCTACGCAACGGGTTACATGCACGACGAGTTGCATGACTTCACCGACCCAGAAGTAACGATGGCGGACGGTTCGAAGCTCACGCGTCCGGGTCGTTATCCGAGATTCTTCCAGGCGCTCTCGCTGTTCTGTTTCAGCATGCTGGGGCTTGTTGTCGCCGGAAATATCGCGATGACGTTTGTATTCTGGGAATTGGTGGGTATCTGCTCATACTTCCTGATCGGCTTCTACGTCGAACGCAAGTCAGCATCAAACGCAGCAAACAAAGCGTTTATCACGAACCGTGTTGGCGACTTCGGGATGATCATCGGTCTGATGGCTCTATGGGGAGCTCTTGGCACATTCAATTATGGACAGATCGGTGACGACGCTGGTTTGTTCGAGACCATTCGCCCGGCTGCAAATCATCACGAGATTTCCACGCCCGTTGGCATGGTTCGAATGGCTTCGCCAGAACGCGTTGCTGAGGTCGTCAAAGCAAATCCAGGAATGGATCACGCAGAACTCGAAAAGAGAATTGACGCCGCCGCTCTCACTTGGATTGATGAGGCAAAAACGGCCGAAGAGACTCCACCCGGATACTGGTTGTTGATCATCGCTGGCGTTGGAATCTTCTGCGGCTGTGTTGGTAAGAGTGCACAGTTCCCACTTCACGTTTGGCTCCCGGACGCGATGGAAGGTCCGACACCTGTTTCGGCTCTTGTCCACTCGGCGACGATGGTGGCAGCCGGCGTGTTCCTGGTCGCAAGGTTCTTCCCGGTATTCGTTCCAGAAGTGCTGTTGGTCATCGCGATTTGCGGATCGATCACTCTGTTCATGGGTGCGACAATCGCCATCACGGCCACGGACATCAAACGCGTTCTTGCCTACTCAACCATCAGCCAGCTTGGCTACATGATGTTGGCACTTGGCGTTGGTGGTTGGCTCGCTGGTGTCATGCACCTGTTCACACACGCATTCTTCAAAAGCCTGCTATTCATGTGTAGCGGATCAGTCATTCACGCAGTACATACGAATGAGATGCCGCAGATGGGCGGACTTCGTAAGAAGATGCCTTACACTGCTTACACAATGTTGATTGGTTGCCTCGCCATCGCTGGTGCGGGCGTGCCATTCTTAGTCGGTATGAGTGGCTACTATTCGAAAGACGCGATCTTGGAACAAGCATTCTCGTTCCGGCAATCGAATCCGGGATGGGGCGTATTCTTCTTCCTCGTTGCCGCCGGTGGTGCTGCAATTACCGCGTTCTACATGTTCCGACTTTGGTATATGACGTTCGCTGGTCAACCTCGCGATGCTGACCGTTACAGCCACGCACACGAATCGCCTAAATCGATGTACGTGCCGCTGATCGTGGTTTCAATTTTCGCGATTGGAGTCGCTTGGAAACCGTTCGGTCACGGACTCGTCAGCAACGAAGCTATTCTTGGCGCAGTACTTACAACGCTGATTATGGGCCTTTGCTTCTTCTTGTTTGGCAAAGAAAAGGAAGACGCCCACGGCCATGACGCACACCACGGTCATGATGGACATGACGACCACGGCCATCACGATGAAGTGACTTCCGGCGGAGCACTCAAGCTCGGTCTCACGCTCGCCGTTGCAGCTCTCGTCATCTCAGTGGTCTGGTCATTCATCCCCGGTCCTGGCGGAAAACGACTCGGCGACGTCACACTCGCACAGTTGCTCGAACAAGCTCGACCTGCCGGGACTGCAGCATTTCAAAAAGCAGCACTGTTCACAGGCGAATGGCCAGACGAACACTACGCTCATCTTGAAGAGAACTTCAGCAGCATTGTTGCTCCCGCCACGATCGTCGCATTTAGCACAGCGTTCGGTGGATTTATGCTGGCGACCGTCATGTACTGCTGGGGCATCGTCGATCCAAACGAAGTCAAGCGTCAGTTCGCCGGCGTCCATCGGTTCCTCACGAACAAGTGGTGGTTCGACGAACTTTACGAATACATTTTCATCAAGCCAACGAATTGGGTATCGTCAATCGCCTCTGGCTTTGACCAGCGTTGCATTGACTGGTTCTTGCACCAGGCCGCTTGGCTAACGAGATCATTCTCGGTACTCAGCGAGCGAATCGGTGACCAAACAATCATCGACGGTGCCGTAAACAAACTGGCAAGCTTTACCTACGGAACGGGTTCGAAGCTCCGTGGAGCCCAGACAGGTTCCCTTCGACAATACATCATGTTTATCGGCGCCGGTACGGTCGCCGTTTTCGCCCTGGCAAGTTTCTTCTGGGGCGCCGGTTTTGGTCAGTAAGACCGTCGTTAACACTGATTCACAAAACATTTTTGTAAGCACTTAAAAAACACTTACTTCAGACACATCCGAGCTTTGCTCGCTTGAGGTAACCAATGTCGTTATCGTTAATCATTTTCATTCCCGCATTCGTCGCGTTGGTTCTGGCATGTTTCCCGAAAGACTCGGGTGACAATTTGTTCCGTTTCGGAGCACTCGCTGGGACTTTGGCCGTATTGTTTGCCGTCGTTGCTGCATTCTTCTTTCCTGGCAAGATGGCGTTCGATCCTAGCGTCGCGGGGCTTCAAGATGTTCAGCTCTTTTCGTGGGTTGGCTCGAAAGCATTCACGATCGATTACTTTATGGGTATCGACGGAATTAGCTTTCCACTGATCGTGCTTACCGCCGGCGTTAGTGTACTGGCCATGATTGCCAGTTGGTCGATAACAAAACAAGTCAAAGGTTTCTGCATCCTGTTCCTACTACTGGAAACAGGAATGCTTGGCGTGTTCCTCGCGCTCGACTTCTTCCTGTTCTATATCTTTTGGGAAGTCATGCTGCTGCCGATGTACTTCTTGATCGGTATTTGGGGTGGCCCAAGAAAAGAGTACGCGGCAATCAAGTTCTTCCTGTACACGCTGTTCGGCAGTGTGTTGATGCTGATCGCGATCTTGATGATCTACTTCGCCAGCGACCTGAATACGCTCAGCGAAGAAACACTCATCAGCACCCACGTCGTGAAGACTGTTGCTGATGACGGAGGAAGCATCACCGCGAAACCCGAATCGATGCAAGCGTTGGTAGACCGCGGATACGGCGACGCCAATAAGAAGGTCCACACGTTCAACATCATGGCACTCGCCGCAATGGCTCGAAACGCTGATGGCCAAAGTCCCGACATCTTCGGGGCTGAGTTGCTCTTCGGTTGGAAACTCCAACACTGGGCATTCTTGCTGCTGTTCATTGGCTTTGCCATCAAGGTTCCGTCGTTCCCGGTTCATACGTGGCTTCCGGACGCACACGTCGAAGCACCAACACCGATTTCGATGATCCTAGCTGGTGTCCTTCTAAAGATGGGTGGGTACGGCATCTTGCGAATTTGCTATCCGATCTGTCCCGAGGGCGCTTACGATTTCCGCTGGTTCGTCTGTACGATTGGCGTGATCAGTATGGTCTACGGTGCATTCGCGGCACTCGCGCAAAAAGACTTTAAGCGAATGGTTGCTTACAGTTCAGTGAGCCACATGGGTTACGTCGTGCTGGGTCTTGGCGTTTGGTCGGCATCAGCTGGTAATAACTACGCTTGGGAATATTGGGACATGGGCATCAAGGGTGCCATGTACCAAATGATTGCACACGGCGTAAGTTCGGCTGGCATGTTCTTTATGGTTGGAGTTGTGTACGACCGCGTTCATCATCGAGACCTCGACAAGTTCGGTGGTCTCTACGGAAAGATGCCTCTTTACTCGGCTCTCGCATTTGCGATTTTCTTTGCTGGTCTAGGCCTGCCTGGACTCTGCGGATTCATCGGCGAAGTCTTCGTCGTACTCTCTATTTGGAACTTCAGTAAACTACTCGCGATCATCTCGGCATTCGTCGTGATTTTGACCGCCGCGTATATCCTCTGGGCGTTGCAACGCGTTTACCTAGGTGCGGAATACAAAGGCCCGCACGAAGAAGACTTAAAGCCAATTAACTCACGTGAGCTTTGCGTTGCAATTCCACTAGTATTCCTAGCGATTTTGTTCGGTGTAGCACCGAATCTCCTGCTTCGATACATGGATGCAACTATCGATCAACAAGCTCAAACGCTGACGTCCCTCGTCAGAGTTTACGAAGCAGAAGACGATCGAATCGCGGCGGAAAAGGAAGCTGAAGAAGCCGCAAGTGATGTGGGCGCTGCAGCGGCGGCGCGATTCAACTTGCCACCGAACGTAGCCGTCCCGCGAGTTGTCGAAGACAACGGCCCCGTACCAACTGAGCTACCACTCGACCGAGGTGGCACCGAAGAAGTCATTCGCAACTTTAGCACTCCCGTTGATATTCCCATCTACGGCGACGCGAATGCAAACGACGTAGCAGCGACAATCAAACAATAACTTTGAAGTTCTAGAGGCCCTTAAAGTGGACCTGAATTCACTCGTATCATCCTCGATCGCCGACACGCTTGGTTCGTTGCTGCCATTCGCACCCGAACTGGTTTTAGCTGCGTGGGTTTTGGGTTTGCTACTCGTTCGTCTCTTGCCATACGGCGAAAAAATCGATGCTGGGTACCTCACGATCTTAGGTGCTGGGATCGCATTAGCGTTCGCTGGTCCCTGGGCATTGCCCGCGTCTGATAAAGGCGCCGAGTTGTTCGGCGGAATGCTGGTATTCGATTCGTTCACCATCGGTGTCCGAGCAATCTTACTGGTCTTCACCATACTGTTCGTGATCTTCACCAAGATCTCTGGCACGCCTCCCAAAGAAGCGGGCACCGATTTTTATTGTTTGATCATCGGCGCTGTGTTGGGCATGTGCCTCATGGTTTCGGCAAATCATCTGTTGATGGTGTTCCTTGCTGTTGAAATGGCGAGTGTGCCATCCTATGCTTTGGCCGGAATTATGCGTGGTCAACGACCGGCTAGCGAAGCAGCACTGAAGTACTCGATCTACGGGGCTGGGGCGGCAGGTGTGATGCTATATGGCATCAGCTTACTCGCGGGTCTAGTGAATACCGTTCACTTGCCATCGATCGCTTTGGCGCTTTCCAGCAGCGTTGGAGAGATGTCTCACTCGGAGCACTTGGTTTTGATCCTGGCCGGATTGATGATCGGTGTTGGGTTGGCCTTCAAGTTGTCAGCCGTTCCGTTTCACTTTTGGTGCCCGGATATTTTTGAAGGCGCAACGGCAGAGATCGGCGCGTTTCTTTCGATTGCCTCAAAAGCTGCGGCCTTGGCTTTACTTGTACGAGTTTGCTTTGGCATTGGTATGGTAGGTCCCGAGCGAATTACGGCTGCTGATCTTCCTAAACCCGTGATCGAACAACCGGCAGACTCCGAAGCAGAAGATGAAGCCACTGTTGCTCAAGCCGATACGAGTGCGGGCCTCTTCCTTGTTGAAGACGAGGTTGGAACACATGCGGATGCGGCCCACGCGGAAGCAGCACACGGCGATGCGGCATTGGCTGCAACTGATGTTGATCCCCTAACACCTGTAAGATCATTCATGGGTGTTTTGATTGCCGTTTTGGCGGGAATCACATGCACGTTCGGCAACTTAGCTGCTTACGCTCAAACGAACATCAAACGATTGTTGGCTTATTCAACGATCGCACATGCGGGTTATATGCTGATGCCGGTTCCCGCCGCCTTGGCAGTAGCCACGACACATCCGGATTCCGCGCGAGATGCAATTTCGGCGATCGTTTTGTATGTCTCGATCTATATGTTCATGAATCTCGGTGCGTTCGCTTGCGTGGCGTTTCTTCGCAACTCGATGGGGACGGAACTTATCGATGACTATGGCGGATTGATCAAACGAGCACCGTTCTTGGTTGTTTGCTTTGCACTGATCATGTTCAGCCTTGTCGGCTTACCACCACTAGCTGGCTTTATTGGCAAGTTCGCACTGTTCGCATCCCTAGCAGACGCGTACAACGCGACCGGTCAAACTCACTTGATCGTGCTGCTGGTTGTTGGCGGTATCAACACCGCGATAAGCCTGTTCTATTACTTGCGTGTCGTGAAAGTAATGACGATTGATCCCGAATCCGACGCACTTTCGAAACACACCGATCGTCTGGTCGGTCCAGTAGGACTCGGTTACATCGGCTTGGTCACCATCCCGGTCGCCCTGCTGATTGTGAACTGGAACCAGTTGGCTACCTGGACTTCAAACGCTGCCGCTCAGTTGTTCGGCTAGGAGAAACCACTTGGACACCGTTCGTATCCTCAATCAGTTGCTCGCCATCCACGGTGGATCACTGCCGATGTATTTGACGAGTGCGCCGCCGCATCGCGGATTTGGTGACGAGAAAGTCTGGGAAGCGCTGACTAACGTCATCGAAGATCAACAGCTGATGATGGAAAAGCTGTCGGACCATATCGAAGAGCTTGGTGGGACACCCTTTCGCGGCGAGTTCCCCATGGACTTCACCGGTATGCACGATCTATCGATGGCTCACATTCTGAAGAACGTAATCGAGCGGCAAAAGTGCGAGATCGAATGGATCGAGCATCTTTCTAGTTCACTCGACCCTAGTTCAACTGCAAACGCTCTTGCCCGCGAGGCGCTGGGCGCATCGAAGGGGCACCTTCAGTCGCTTGAAGAATGTGCCTCTACGGCGGCCTAACTCGGATTCTGAGTTGGTAGCTCTTGCATGCAGTAGCATGTAAATCGAAAAGCACGTCCAACATCGACCTTTTCAGACATCGCTCGGATTCACCGCGGACAGCGCCACCAAGTCCTTGAGCCGATCCATTTCAGTCGCTTCGACTTTTGCTACGAATCCACGCTTGTGAGCAAACCGGACATCACCCTGGTTTTCGATCTTCGAAAAATCCAAACGCGGACAGTCTTCGTATCGCGTCAGACCATAGCCGCTGCCACGGCGATCTGGATAAACCAATGCATGGACCTGATCCTGCTTTTGTTGCTCGGCAATGAATGCATAGAGCCCAAATGATGGATCTGTTGCGATCACCTCGTTGTGCTCCAGAAACAACGCCTGGATCGGATCGCCGTCGGTCTCAAGCGTCCACCATTGGCAATGCTGTTTCAGAAACTCCAATCGTTCTCTTAACGACCGAACGTAGTTCACGATGTCTTCACCCACCATGCACATCACTTGATAGATTGGATCGTTGGGCGTGAGTTCTGTGTGGTTTGCGAACCTGTTTAGCAGTGTGATATCAATCGGCGAATTCAAATCACTGAATGCCGATCGAGGAATCCCCATGAGCTTTGCGGTTTCGTTAGGGCCACGTGTATCAAGCCACTCGGCAGGGCGAAGCCACGCGCAAAACGACAAGGCATCGTCATACAATCCCAAGTTCTGAAGCACCAACGACAAGGCGCAAATCGGCGGAGCGTCTTTTGGAAACTGGTGATGATCGAAATTATTGAGATCAGCATCATGAACCCCGCCGACATCAACAACACACGTTGCGTTATTTGACAAATCCTCATCAACTGGCTCTCGTCGTTGAATGGGAGCACCATGCAAATGGGCGAGCAAGCAGCAAGCCAGAAAGTCGTCTTTATGGGCGCCGCCCGGATGGGTCACGATGAGTTGGGTAGTCATGAAGTAGATTTGCCAGGAGTTTTGTAGAGCC
The DNA here is from genome assembly GCA_964397295.1 of uncultured Pirellulaceae bacterium. GTDB lineage: Bacteria > Planctomycetota > Planctomycetia > Pirellulales > Pirellulaceae > CAYNJG01. Next base: position 14,469 of record CAYNJG010000053.1, on the reverse strand, counting down.
AAAGCCAGTGCAATTGTTTAGCACGGAGCACAGAGTAACACCATTGCAATGGAACCAACTCGAAATCAGCTGATCAGATTGCGGCCAACAATAGCAGCTATTCGTCGACGAAGTCTTTGCGGAAGCGAGCGAGAAGCGCGTTGACGTCGTTGGGCAGAATGTAGAGCTTGCCTTTGATCGTCTTCGATTCGCCAGGTTCGAGACCTCCGATTCGGAAGTCGTTGTGCATGCACGTTATCACGCCTTGGAAGATCTCCTGATAGGGCTCCCATGCAACGGCCAAAATCTGTTGTTCATCTTCCGAGAAACATCCGCAGAGCGAACTTGATGGCACGAGCTTGCTTAACGGTCTCGGATTTACATCGTCGCGGTTTACTTTCGGTGCAGCGTAAACTTGCCCGGGCGTGTATCGCGCTTCTTTTGCCCACGGCTCGGTCGGCAATCGCGTGAGCTTATCGTCCACCATCAAAAAGCACTTTTTGATGTACGGTGGATGGAGTTTTCTTGCGTCTTCATTTGAAGTGCCAGTGAAACGATCCACTCGCATGCACGGTTGAGCCCAATGTGCATCGGAGGCTTTCTCTGTTGGGTTCGTGGCCGTAACAGAAAAGGTAACGTCGTCCTTACCAGCTTGAATAACGTGTTTGACGATGACACCATCCGAGAGTTTGTCTTCGAGTTCGAGGCGTTTGCCATTTTTGGACGCGTCGACCAAACGGCTCTTGTGCGGGATTACCGTTTCGCCCCACTCGCGATCCGTCGATCCCGGACGGCAGTAAGCTTCCAAATAGTGCGTCTTGATCGGACCGCCGTGGATGTGTGAACCGCGGACTTCGAGATAGCGATCCTTCCAGTGAACGGTTAACTCAGCATCGGCGAGCGAGTTCTTTGGCGGCTCCGATGTCTCCGCAGCCAACGCAAGATCCATGACGAATCCTGCAATGACCAGTAGTCGAAGACACGCATTCAGCCAATGCCGGTCGTTGCTAATTAGAATCGTTTCGACCGCCCATCAAGAAGAAGACGTCCGGCTCGATGCCGTATTCGAGCGTCCTACCGGAACCGTCAATGAATACGGTATTGAAGATCGCGTCGTGCGAGCTACCAAACGTCCAATTCAAACCCAAGCCATGAACATCACGACGAGGAACAAAATCTTCAACAACCCTGCCGTTCAACATACTCGCGGTGTAACCGTTTACGTCACGGTCGATACCTTGCAAGATATTTTGGTCGTCGGCGGGGTCGAGGCCGTCAGTGTAGCGATCCGCATTCATGTACTTTTCGCCAATGCATAGCGTCTTGCTGGTACCGTCTGAAACTTGACCGAGTCGAGTTTGACTGACATGGTGCGTCAGACCGTTTGCTCTGCCGTTGTGGTAAGGCTCTCCATCGAAGTTCAACGATCGATCGCCTGTTGGGCCCCTGGTTTCACCTAGTGCTATGTTGCCTGAGTTCGCTCGATAGTCGCTGCGTGCAACATTGCACCTTCCTTCTTGGCACTCCGCTAGATTCTCACCTAGAACGCCACCTTTGGATTTCGGATACGTGCGTGCCTCGCGTCGCGTCGGACAGTTGAAGATCGATATAGGCGTCGAGACCACAGTCAGCATCGCTTGGCCTTTCATCGAGTCTTCCATTCCTTTACCCAAGTCGCGTAACTGCTGCTCCTCCATGTACGCCAAAATATCGTATGCCCATCCACCAGGCTGGCTCTTGCCATAGCCACGGTCCGGGTCACCTTGCCAACGCCATCCCCATCCAGAACTGGGAAGGAAACCAAGTGAACTTTCGTGATTGAGCCACGCGAGAACCATGTTGCGCATGTTGTTTAGACATTGCGTTCGACGCGCCGCCTCGCGGGCCGCCTGCACAGCCGGCAACAGCAACGTTACCAGCATTGCAATAATGGCAATAACAACGAGTAGCTCAACGAGCGTAAAGCCTCGTCGATTGGATCTTCTTACTTTCATATCCAAAGTCCTTGTGATGCGATTACGCCCTGGCCAAAGTTCAAAAGCTATGTTTACGTTGTTATACCAACCGACTCGCCCGCTGGCCCGCTGGCAGACGAGCGTATCATAGACGGCAATATCAAAGCCACGACCGAGTTGCTGAATAGATGGATTGTAAGTGATATCCAGTTGCGAAAGTAAAGTTGACTTAGCGAACAGCCGGCGAAAGTCCGAAAAAGCCGCGATAGTTGCCTGACTTCTCGATTCCGTTTGACCATGGCAAAATCGCCCAAGTACACTGAAGACTGGGTTTTGTACCGAACGCGGCGATGCTTCGGGTAACCTCGGAACATCTTATTGGACACTCGTCGACTGGATCCGTCGGATCGAGAAAGTGGCAATGTTGAAACAACTTTTAGCGTGTTTTTTGATTTGCTTTGCGTGCAACCAAGCGTGGGCTCAAGCGTACTCGTATGAGAAACCGCGAAAGCTAAAGCCTGGTGTGATCACAGTCATTCGTGACGCCAACATTGATGACGCAACTCTCGAAGGTCCGCGCGAGTTCTCCGAGTTGCTGGCAACAGTACGACCGCCAGATTGGGATCCAAACTTCGATCCGAAAACGGAAACGCTTTTAGAAAAAGCAAAACGCGTTAGCTTCCAACGAGAAGTTTGGACGCTGGAATTCGGCTTTAAGCCGCTACGCGTTATCAATGTAGGCGGACGTCCCGTTTGGTATCTCGTTTACTATGTGAAAAACAACGGCGACATTCGCGTTCCAGTCACCAAAGTCGCGAAGATCAACATCGAAAGCAAAGAAAAGCCAATTCGCTGCTTACCGTCATTTGTTCTCCAAGCTCATGGTTTGAAGCGAGCATATCGCGATACGCTTCGTCCCGATGTGGTGAGTCGAATTGCTGCTAAGGAGCGTGTTACGCGTGGTGCCTTGCACGACTCAAGCTCAATCACTCGCATGACAATCCCTGTAAGTACTCCAACGGCCGACCGGCGCGTGTGGGGCGTGGCGACCTGGGACAACGTGGACGCTCGGGCGGACTTTATTTCGGTCTTTGTTCACGGCCTAACAAACGCATATAGCTGGGAACCACCTGAAGGCGGTTATCGTGCCAATGCGGGCGAGCAGGATGTTGTACGTTCAAAAGCGTTGCAGCTTAATTTCTGGCGTGGTGGTGATGCCAACGAACTGCACGACAACGAAATGTTGTTTGGCATTCCTCTCTATCCGAACGACCCAAAACGTCAGGCGGACGTATTAAAAGCGTACCAGATTGATAAGCCCGAGCGGCATCGCTGGGTCTATCGATAAGGCTTCGTGAACGATACGCGGACCGTCATAATCGTCTTTCGATGGTGATGGTCATGTTTGGACAAGAGTCATTCTCTTTCCAGTCCAACTGTGTCGTTAAATACGGGTCTTATCTTGCCGGCCCCAACTTGTACGCTTGAAACTCGGTCTGCCGAGATTTATAGTGGAACCACAGGATTCTGCGTGTCTCTGGGGCTAAGGTAGGAGATGCGTCCGCGATCGCTGTGGGCCTACCTCGCAATCCTGAATTGAGATTCGCAATGTCCAACAAATGCAATGGCAAAGCCCTGCCTTTATATTGGCTTGATCTCGCTTGAACTCCGCTTTGTCAGTCCTCCCTAGATCAAACCTAATCACTCGCCGGAGACGAATATGGCATCAACCGTTGCCGCTACCAATGAGCCTCAAAGTACTTCGAGTTCGAATGAAGTTGTTATCGAAACTCGGAACTTGACCAAGGACTATCGCGACTTTTGGGGTCGTCGAAAAGTTCGTGCGTTGAAGGCATTGGATCTTGAAGTTCGACAAGGTGAGATCTTCGGATTGCTCGGTCCCAACGGATCGGGAAAAACAACCACAATCAAACTCCTGCTCGGGCTCCTATTTCCCACCAGCGGCGAGGCACTCGTCTTTAACAAGTCCGCCAGCGACGTTTCAAAGAACGAGCGAATTGGTTATTTGCCAGAAGAATCGTATCTCTACAAGTTTCTGAACGCGGAAGAGACACTGGACTTTTACGGTCGGCTCTTCGACATGCCCAGCCACATCCGCAAGCGAAAGGTCCAAGAGCTGATCTCTCGTGTGGGACTCGATTGGGCAAAGCGACGTCAACTGAAAGAGTACTCGAAAGGGATGACGCGACGAATCGGTTTGGCTCAGGCACTGATCAACGAGCCTGACCTGATCGTACTCGACGAACCTACAACGGGTCTCGATCCAATTGGTACTCGCGAAATGAAGGACTTAATTCTCGAACTCAAAGCCGAAGGCAAGACGGTTTTGATGTGCAGCCACTTGCTCGCTGACGTTCAAGACGTTTGTGATCGTATCGCCATTTTATACCAGGGCGAACTAAAAGAGCTGGGCCGCGTAGATAGTTTGTTGTCTGTGCAAGATGTCACGCAGATTCAGACAAAGGGTCTCAGCGATGACGCGAAGCAAAAGATTCGCGATGTTGTTGCTGCAGACGGGGCCGAGTTATTGGGCATTGAAAATCCAACCACAACGCTGGAAGAACTGTTCTTGGATATTGTCCGAGAAAGCCAAGCTCATCCAGGCCGTCGATCCACTGGAGCTTCCGGCTCTTAAATCGATTCCTGGCCAAGCCAGGCACGTCATCGCGTTCCCGACCCTACCTGATTGCAGAACAACTCGATGGTCTTAGAAGACAAAGAAATCATCCCGTTTTTTGAGTGGCTGCCAGCTGGCCTTTCGGTATTCGGAGTCACGATGTTGATTCTGATCGCCGGCGGTTTGTTTATCGGCTACCTGGTTTCGTCCTTGCGATACGGGCCTGGCCGCGCTGTTGGCGAAACGGTGGGCGCAATCAAAACTGCGGTCGCCGAGTTCTTTCAGATCTCGCCACGACGCGTTTGGGCCATGACGACTCTCGCATTCCGGGAAGCCATTCGCCGCAAGGTGCTGGTCGTCTTCGGACTGTTCCTCGTCATGCTGTTGTTTGCTGGCTGGTTCTTAGATCCAAGTGCTGACCATCCCGGTCGCCTCTACGTGAGTTTCGTCCTCACCGCAACGAACTTCCTGGTCACCATGCTGGCCGTGTTCCTCAGCACGTTCAGCCTACCGAACGATGTCAAGAATCGCACGATCTACACCGTCGTGACCAAACCTGTTCGATCGTGGGAAATTGTGCTGGGCCGAATTATTGGCTTCACCGCAATCGGAACGATCTTGCTCGCGACGATGGGACTTTTCAGTTATTTCTTCGTCGTTCGAGGACTCGATCATACGCACGCCGCCGAACCGCTACAGAACGTGCAGGCTGAGATTCGTGGCGAGCTGACGGACATCAAAGAAGGCACAACATCGCGTAACAATCGCCATCGTCACGAAGTTCAAGTTTCGCCCGATGGCATCCTGGTCGCAACGAACCACGATCACGTGCACCCCGCCGATGTGTCGGAAGATGGCAAGTTCTCGTTTGGCAAATCCGAAGGCAATTTGCTCGCACGTGTTCCCAAGTATGGCAAGCTTACCTACATCGAACGTAGCGGCGAGGTCGGAGAAGGCGTCAGTGTCGGCAGCGAATGGGGCTATCGACGGTACATCGAAGGCGGCACATCAGCGGCCGCAATTTGGCGTTTCGAGGGACTCAAAGCCACCGACTTCCGTGACGGTATCCCGCTGGAAATGGTGATTCGAGTTTTCCGAACGTACAAAGGTACGATCGATCGCGGCATCTCTGGTTCTTTGCAAGTTGTCCAAGCAGTCGATGTCAAACCCGGCGAACGCGTACCTCTACCTCGTGAACGCAACCGGCTGAAAAAGATCAACTTCGTCGCACAAGACCAATCTGTCGATCGACTGACGATTCCGATTAAGTCCGAAGGAACGACGGCGAACGGAACACCAAAAGAAATGCTGCTCTTCGAAGACATCGTCTCGAAAGACGGATCGCTCGAAATCTGGATTCAATGTGCCGAACGACAACAGTATTATGGGGTCGCTCAGGCGGACGTTTATATCCGTCAAGCAGACAGCTACTTTTGGGCGAACTTCCTGAAAGGCTTTTTGGGCATCTGGTTTCAGATGGTCATCGTGACTTCATTTGCGGTCATGTTCAGTACGTTCCTCAATGGATCCGTTGCCATGCTCGCAACGGTCGCGGCAATTGTGATGGGTTACTTTGCCAACTTTGTTCGCGGCATGTTGTACGGCGAAGTCGAAGGTGGTGGACCATCCGAGTCGCTCGTGCGTATCATTCGACAGCAAAACGTTATCATGGAACTCGAGCCTGGAGTTACGACGATGGTCCTTCAGTCGTTCGACTTCGTGACAGTCCTGATCATGTCAGGCATATGTGCACTGCTTCCAGACTATGGCGGATTCAATAATTCTGATTTCGTTGCCTCCGGGTTCGACATCAACAACGCGCTCATTTGGCGCGACTTCGTTGTTACCGCAGCCTATGTGGCAGTGTTGACGACGGTGGGGTATTTCTTCCTCAAAACGCGTGAGATTGCGGCATGAAAAACAAGTCATTCATACGTAAGATTTACTACTTGGTCGGAATGGCAGTTCTGCTCATTCCCTTGTACTCCATTAGTGCACCGTCTTTCTTGGACGCTGATGGTGTGCGCACCCAGGGTGGCACCCTCACGCAACTACGCGAAGAAAACGGTCTTGCACAAGCAAACTTGGGCGAAATCGATCCAGCCAGTGAGTCGATGAAACTCGCAACGCTCGGCATGCGTGGTGTTGCAGCCAACCTACTCTGGCAACAAGGCAACCGATACAAGAAGAAAGAGCAGTGGGATAACTACCGTGCCACGCTCAACCAAATCGCGAAGCTACAGCCAAACTTCGTCTCGGTATGGCAGCACCAAGCGTGGAACTTGTCGTACAACGTTTCCGTTGAGTTCGACAACTACGAACATCGCTACCACTGGGTAAAGAAGGGTATCGATTTCCTGATGGAAGGAATTCGATACAACCGCAACGAACCGCGATTGCTGGCGGACGTTGGTTGGTTCTTCGGCCACAAAATCGGTCGATCGGACGAGTACAAACAGTTTCGCCAGAAATACAACACCGACGAAGACTTCCACAATTCGTTCGCTGGCAAGATCGATGTTAACGAAGCCAAAAACTATCTAGGGCAACCCGACAACTGGCTCACAGCTCACCAGTGGTACAACGAGGCACAACGTGTTGTCGACCTGGAAGGCGTAACCATTAAGGGCAAAAACCCTCTCGTCTTTCACTCAGATTCTGCCAAGGCACTGATCCGCTACGCCGACGCTATCGAGGAAGAGGGCGTGTTTGGCGAGGTCGCGCGAATTGCGTGGCAACGAGCTGAGTCACGCTGGCTCAAGTACGGCGACCGAGACATTCCAACATCCTCTGGGTTTACGATTCAGTTGAACGAAGGAGAAAATGTCGACCAGCGAGTCAAAGAAGAAGAACAAAAGCTTAAAGATCTCGTCCCAGGACTCCGTGAAAAGCTAATCGCCGAAAGAGTAGCACAACTAACGGACAAACAGAAAGCGTTAGTAGGCGTCGACCGATCAACGCTTATCGGCGATGCCTACCAGCAAGCACGACAAGTCGCCAACGCGATTGCCGTTACCCCCGATGAGATGGTTCGGTCGATCGAAGACCCCTCAACTCGACGCAAAGCAAAACTTCTGGCCGACAGCATCACCGACACCCAGGCCGAAGCAACAATGCTCCGTCGTTACCGCGACGTTGTGAACTTCATTTACTGGCGAACGCGATGCGAAGTCGAACAGCAAGACCGAGCGCTCGATGGACGTCGCTACTTGTACGAAGCAAACGAAGCGTATCGCGACATTGATTTGCTCGGCGCGAGCGAAAAATACGACCAGGCCTGGGAAAATTGGTCGTCGATCCATCGCGACTACCCCGTTCTTTCCGACGACGTTATGGCCGAGGACTTGGTCGATGCAGTAAAGAAATACAGCGAATTGCTAGGGCAGCTGGGCGAGGAAGAATTCCCACCCAAGGACTTCCCCATGATGCGATTGCTCGCAAACTTCTCCGGCGAGTTCCCAGAACTCGATCGAGAAAAACTTGAGCAAATGGCGGACGAGTACGAGGCCAAGTTTGCGAAGGATGGCGAAGCTACCGACGACTCCTCGATGGACGAGAAAGTAAAAGAATCGCCAGCCGAAGAAAACATGAATGAAGAAAGTGCAGAAGAAGAAACCGTAGAGGCTGAAGTTGTACCAGCGGCAGTCGAAGCAAGCGAAACGGAGGAAGCGATCGACCTCGGTGCTTCCATGTCGATCCTGACCGAAGCGTATGACGAATACAAGCAATCGAACTTGGACGGTGCGCTCGCCAAGTACGAAGAAGCATGGCCCATGATTGCCAAGCAACTTTCCTCTGACAATTCGCTGGCTGACGACGCGAAAGCAGGCTTACTCAAGAGCCTCAACGAATACCGCGCACTCCTGGGGCAACTCGACAAACAATTTCCACCGAAGGATTTTCCTCTCGCTGATTTTGTCGAAGAGAATCTAACAGAACCAGCAGCTAACTAACGAACAATATCGTCTTTACCGGCCATCGCCGAGCGTAAAGCGGAACACTGCGTCTCTATCTATAACTTGGCGTTCGCGGTATCGGACTGCTCTGATAGACTTAGGTGAACGGGAAGATGCATGTTTTTTCCTGCTATTTCGCATTTTCAAGTTCTTTTGGGAACTTTCTTGGACCCCTGAGCGTCTCAGACAAGTTGAGCAATACCGATCAACAAATCATTGACGAAGTGTTGGCCGGGAAGGCTGCGTCTTTTGAGGTGTTGGTGCGCAGGTATCAGGATCGGTTGTTCAATACGTTGGTTCATGTAACTGGCGATAGTCACGAAGCCGAAGAAGTCGTGCAAGACGCGATGCTCAAGGCGTATTCGAAACTATCCACGTTCCGTGGCAATAGCCAGTTTTATACGTGGCTGTATCGAATCGCTCTTAACGTGGCGATAAGCAAGAAACGAAAAAAGAAACCCAAAGTATCCCTCGACGAGATGCATAGTTCGGTGGGCCTCGACCCAGAAAGCCAAGCGGCGCCACCGACGCAGACCGTGGAGATCGAAGAACGAGCGAAACAAGTGCAGAACGCGCTAGGGAAACTTTCCGAAGAATTCCGAACTGTGTTAGTGCTGCGAGAAATGGAAGACTGCGATTACGAAACAATTTCGTCGATGCTGGATGTACCCGTGGGCACTGTGCGAAGCCGTTTGCATCGTGCTCGCACCATGATGCGTGAAATACTGCGTGAGTCTATCGGAGAGCCTGACTTATCCTGATCCTGATTGATCGGTGGGCAAACCATGAACAACTCGGAACCAATAAACGAAGAACTACTCAGCGCCTACTTGGATGGTGAACTATCCAAGGAAGAATCGCTGCGTGTTGAACAACAAATCGAACAACACGATTCACTACGCACAACCCTTTCTGAAATCGAGCAGATTCGCAACGAAATTCGCCAACTGCCTCGCCACAAACTTTCGAGCGACTTCGCAGCAAAGATCACACAGTCTATCGACCAGCAGCCGCCTAAAACGCAGCCGCAACCAGTCGCTCCGCGAATCACTACCCCGCGGCGCATGGTAGCCATACTAGCCACCATTGCGGCACTATTGCTAATCAGCGTCTGGGGAATCTTCAATAACCCGATAGAGCAAACTACCGCGATGTCGGAATCGGCTCCGGCAACTGCAGACCAAACGGACGCCGCTGATCGAAAAAAATCGGACACTCTAAAACGCTCTTCCAGGGTGGCGTTACAAGAGTCTGATACCGCTCCGACTGAAAGCGGCATGGCAACAAAGCTCGGCATGCCGATGTTATCACAATCAATGGATTCCGGATTGAATGCGCCGCCTGCTGCAATGGCGGCTAGTCAGCAGAAGTTGCAATACCACCGAACGGCTACTAGTGGCTATGACCTTGTCATTGATTTTGAGATGGATCCGGAGAACCACAATTTGGTTTCAACGGCTTGGAGCTCGCAGAAGAAGACGTCGACATCAAACGAAGCGGATAGCAAAGTCACCGAATATGTTATTGAAGGTACGCCGGAGGAAATTCGCACAAAACTTGCAGTCCTTCGATCCGCCCCGATCAGACAGCTCGCAGAAACACAACTCGGCCGGCGATACCAAAACGTTTTCTCCGAGAACATGGACCAGTCGCGCACGCTTAGCCGTGAAAACGAGAAACTTGTGGGCCCGACGGGTACAACAACACTACGACATGAGGCGCCGACGACGAGATACTATTTGGCTCCCGGCCAAAGTGATGAAGAGGCGTTGTTCAGAGACCCTTCTGAAGCTCCAGCCCAAGCACGTGTTTCGGCTGCCACCGCAGAGCCTAATCATTTCTACGAAGCCGACGAACAGCTGCTCATGGAAAGAAGTGATGACGCACAAGTTGAAACGAAAGAGGAGCCCATTCGAATGCGCATCCTCGTGCGTATCAGCAGTAAGGAAACACGAGCGGAAGCCGACGTTCAACCTTAGGATCCGTCTCGAATCTCGGTGTGGTAGCGAAACTCTTGACGACTTCCGCTACATGTTTTGAGACAGAGACTAAAACGCACTTAGTCCATTCCAGGCATCCATAGCTTCGAATCACCGCCACCATCTTCGGGCGTTTGTGCCGGACTGTCCGAATCAGGCGTCCACAAACCACCCTCAGATTCGCTGCCCGCCGCAGTCGCACCAACCTCGGCTGGAACCTGAGACTGCGCTGCCATCGCACCAGATGGTACTGCACCAGGCGACGGAAGTAACCCATACTTCGACAAGACTTGGCCCAACATCTGTGAGATACCTGGTTCTTTTAAGTATCGTGTTTGAATTTCGGCAATCAGACGTTTCGCATGGTCCAGTTCCTGGCGTTGGATTCGGTGATCGAGTTCGGAAATCAGCCACGTTGCTGGTGACTCGCCTTCGGAAACCGCAAGGTCTCGAGCGGACGAAAGGTGTTCGAGGCTCTCATCTGACGTTGGCGCAGTCTCGGCGAGTCTTGCGTGGACTTCGACCAAATCGACTTTGCCCTTCATCGCATCGCCGCGTCCGAGAATCTCTTTGCCAATCCAGTGCAACGTCTTTCCGTTAGGTCGCACGGAAACACTTTCGAACAAGCTGGCCAAGTCTTCGTCGCTGGCTTTTTCGATTTCTAGTCGTTGAATCTGAGCCGGGGATAGACGCCGAATGTCGGTTGTCGAAGGGTCGATCTTTTCCAGCGCCGGCAAGTCTAGCTCTTCCCGAAGTTTCGCAAAGTCGATCATGATCGGTTGCTGCTCGAACCACATTTCCATGTTCAAAATGTTCGCCAGTACCTTTCTTTTCAGCTTGCGATCCTCGGCCGCTTCCTTGGCACTCTTTCCATCGTAGAGTGAAAGTGGAATCGTTGGCCAAACGTTGTGGATTTGTTCTTGATGCCAGGACTGTTGGTAATCCCGCATCTGTTCGACGGATGTTTTGTCGGACACCCAAAAGTTTGGCCGCAGCGCGTGCTGAACGCGATTCAACTTTGTCAACGTTTCACTGTCCGCATCAGGCGACACCGTGACATCGATCGATTTACTGAGCGTCTTGAGGCTTGTTTCGAATTCGTCGTCCTTCGCAATGATTACCTGTAAACGCGCTGACCGATCCGTTTCTTTGCCGAACAAGCTGAGCGAACAGATCTCTCGAGGTAGCTCGCCAATGCCGAGCTTCGCGTCATCGTCTTTCGGAATAGCACGATCGTAGATCAAGAACATGCCTTTGGGCGGTGGACCGTCAGTTTCCGCTGCGAGGCGATCGACGGGCAACGACTTTGCCTCGTCCAGCGACAATAGTTTTTCCATCATTGGATCTGCGGAGTCGATCTCTGCCGTGAGACGCACCAAGTCGAGCATGTCTGCATCGTCCGACGCGTCCAACGTTTGTGCACATGCTTCGGCTTCAACCGCATCATGAATGTCAACTTCGCGAATAGCTGCGTAGTTTCGAAATGCTTTGATTGCCGTTTGGGTGTTGCATGTCCAGACGTCAAGAATCGCTTGGTTACGAAGCAAAATCGGCTCGTCCAAAATACGGCTGTTCATATCGCGGAAGTACTGCGCCGCGGCCGTCCAATCACTTTGGTGATATAGCTCGATTGCTATGTCGAACTCACGTTTCCAAGATGCGTCTTCCGGGGCTTTGGTGGTAATCACCAGACCTTGGAAGATTGCTGGCAGCTGGTCGGACGATGTGACCTGCACCAACATCTGAAGTGCCGTCCGATCTTGCCCTTTCGTCATAGCAACGAGAGTCAGCAAGTGCGCGTACGCCGCGATGTGCTCTTTGACTTGAATCAAGTTGTAGCAGATCGCCAAGTACGCGCGATAAACGGTCTGCGAAACAGTGCCGTCACTGACGCGAAGTGATTTGTGCAGTGAAGCGAGGCTCTCGGTGAACTTGTATTCGGTAACCAACAGAATGGCGTCGAGTGCCAAGCCCGATGGATTGTCGGGTTCAACCTCCAACAGTGCGTCGACCGCCGCACGCGCTTCAGTCGGCTGCTTTTGATCGAGATGAACACGAGCCTTCATCGAAAGCAGCGCAGGCCTGCCTGGATGTTTGTCGAGCAACTTGTCAATTTTCTCGATCGCTGCATTTCGCTGCTCACCCTGCAGCATGCGTTCAATTTTCTCCAGATCGGAGATAATATCCTTGCAACAGAATTTGATCTTCTTGCCGCTACCGCAGGGGCACTTCGCGTACAGGTCCGTCATGGCAGTTTCGGTTCATGTGCATTATTGAGAAAGCGATTTTCATTGCAAAATCGCGTTTGAGTTTACTACGATTAATCTATCAAAATGCCTTCGCTCGTGCGACTTGCCGAACTAGCCGTTGTGGCTACGGGAAAAAGGACGCCTAATTTTGGCGAGCCATCCTTGTCTGGACGCTACAGCCGGTCTCCGTTAGTACTCGCAGAGTCGCTAGCGGCAACCTGATGCCCCCAAAAATGCGGACTTACTGAACCGAAGAAAATTTGATGAGTACTTTTTCGGTTGGTTCAACGCTTCACACCGAGATGACAATCGGAGCAGCTTGAATCAAAGGTAACAGTGCGAATTGCTTGACGAGATTGGGAGTCATTGGCGAATTCGATGCAGCATCAGGGGCACGGCAGGCCGATAATTGGAGTGATCCAGCAATGCACAAATGCAAAAAAACTACGATTGAATTCTCTAAATTCAACACGGTAGCTTTCCTTCTAGCCATTGCACTTTTCAGTGCTACAAACCTAGCGAATGCCCAGCTGCTTGACGGCATCCGGGTGGATGAAGGAACACCACTATTTGGAATCTTTCCCGAAGAAGGCGGGAATTTGTTCTTAGTAGCTAACAATTCTCCAGTCGGCGCTGGCGCCATAACATTCACTGCTGAACCCGGCATCCTGCAGCAGGGAGACGATCCGTCACCATTTCAATTCTTCATACCCGATGCCTCCGCACCAGGTAACGTAACGCTCGGTTCCCTCGGAACACCGGTCACGATCGACGGCACAATTGAGCTAGACGTGGCAGTCTCGCCCAATACACCAGACGGTAGCATCAGTGGAATTTGGGGCTCTGGATTCCATGCTCCGCTACCCATCTTCCGTACGCCTTCTGTGCCGACGATTACCTGCTTTATTCCCGAAGATGAACTCGTGGGAGACTTGGACGACAATGGCACGGTGGAGTTCAGTGACTTCTTGGTTCTCGCAGGTAACTTCGGTTTGGAAGTAGACACCTACGGCGACGGCGACATCAATTGCAATGGTACGGTCGACTTCGAAGACTTCATCCGGCTCGGTGGAAACTTTGGCCAATCACGACCAGCGGTCGCTGCGGTCCCCGAGCCTAGCGCGATAAGTCTTTTGCTTATCGGAATCTTCTTCGCTGCTCAGTTTTGCCGGAAGGGACCACGGTAGATGTGCCACATTTCTAAGCGGGCGACGGTGTTATGGATTCTCATCGCACTAGCGTCGATGGTCAGTGCGTCGCATGCCCAGCTACGCAACGAAAACTTGATTGGCGGCTATTCTTTGGCGGACGGCGGGCCCGTTTCGCTTGCTTCCAATCGACCAGTCACTCTGCAGCGGCTATCGGTTCGCACAATATCTGACAATGGAATACTCGTTGGTGGAAATCCGGCGCCGTTTGAATCCGTGACAACGAACACGGATACGAATTGGCAAGTTGAATCTACGAGTGGTGTCACGATCGATGGCATTGTGGAACTCGATCTCGAAGTCGAACCCAACGTTCTGCTCGCGGGGCAAGCGTTCGACGGCGAGACAACCACATCAATCGTCTTCAACGGCATACCGGAAGATTGGCACACTCGCTCGCTCGATATAGATCTAATTGCCTACTATCCCGAAGAGGGCGGGACAATAGTGGTGTTAGCCCCAAACGGAACAATAACTAGCGGCGGCATAGAGTTCGTTGCGGCAC
>CAYNJG010000052.1:0-34682 GCA_964397295.1 uncultured Pirellulaceae bacterium | reverse complement strand
GCATAGATCACCAGAATTAGTATTAGTTGCCATCGTGGCATCTCGGTCTCCGTACCAGTCTTACCACGGACGCCGATTCGTGCTGTCGCATCCGAAAGGTAGATTTTTTGGCAGCTAGTAAATACCAAGCTGGCTAGATAGCGTAAAGACGATTCGGAGGCCTTTCTTGAGTCTATTCCTTTCTGTATGTGCCTAGCGATTACGGTTTTCTCTGAAAAAGCGAGAAACAGCCCAAGACAACGGAATGTTCAGAACAAAGCATGCCAGAAAATAGCAAAGCGACACGCCCGCAACATTCACGGGAAAAAGTCTGAACCAAGCGAGCGCAATAGCAAACCAAACAGTAACGATGCCAATTTGGCGAAGACTGATTTGATACGTTCCCATTGCGGCAAATTCTTCTTCGATTGTCTCAGCGCTTATTGCGCTCTTATACGCTTCGATTGGAATCTGCCGTCGAAGTTGGGACCGAACGAAGTAAGCCGCGCCAATCTGTGTTGCAGCCATAGCAAACGCTGTTAAGACGAAAGCGATCAGCGCATAGACAACGTACCCAAACGATAGGAATGTTGGATACATCATTGTGCACGCGGTCAAACCTCCAGCAGTACACGCAATTCTCAGCGGGTGCATTACAAGATTTAGCGCCTTTGAAACCAACACGGTAAGCCCACAGCAAATGAATCCCCACAATCCTGCGACAACGGCAGAAACGGCCGGAAAGAAAAGCCCACCGCCCAACGCAGCCAGCATCACGCTCGATGCACTGGCGCTCTGTGCGAGGAAGCGGAGTGCAATAACGACCGCCAATCCGAAAGCGAACACCCCAAAACCAAAACCAATCCCCAAATAACAATCAACGAGCGCGACACTGGCAATGCGTCCGCAGATTTCATCGACCGACTCAGTTTCAGGCGTAGCTTCCGTTGAGTTCATCAGTCCGCTTGAGCTCCACGACTCAGCCACGCGAGCATGTATCCTGAACTCATCGCGTTTCGTTGGATTGAGCTTCGTTGGAATAGCAAAACAAATGCTTTTCTCCGCGAATGAGAATTCGGTTTGCACTTGGCACTGGAGAACCGATCACGGATTCACCCAATTCGTTTTCCGATAGCGTTTCCAGCTTGCCGTCTTTCTCCTGAGCTACAAAGACTGTGCCGTCCTCTCGCGGCGCATAGATCTTTCCGCCAGCCACAAGTGGCGAGGCGTAGAACTTTTTGCGACTCTTGGCAAACGCACCGGACCAGATGGATTCGCCGGTACTCGGATTCAGTCGGTTTACTTTGCCCTGATCGCCGACCATGTAAAAACTATCTTGGTAGGCAACCGGAGTTGGCACGAACGTGCTCACATCGGTTCGCTTCCATTTGAAGCTGGGACTTCCATCACCTTTGCCGCGGAGGTCAACCCCGTACAAAAGCGGACTGCCTTTGTCGTTGCGTCCATACGCGACAAGGGCGATGTCGCCGACGATCGAAGGAGTGGCGATGGCCGGCCACAATTTGTTTTGATCTGGATTGAATCCGCCGCAAGACCAGATCATGTTGCCGTCTTTGGCGCTGTGAATGGTGATTCGTTCGGCGCCCCAGAGCAACAATGCTTCTTCACCCTCGCGGGAGATCACCAGCGGTGTGGCGTAGCCGTGATCGTTCTCGATTTTCACTTTGTAGTTCCGCGCGACCTTCCATGCCAGCTTGCCGCTCACCTTGTCGAAAGCGGCCAGCCACGATTCCCCCTTGTGCATCCGAGTCATCACGACATGTTCGCTGGTCAAAACGGGAGAAGTTCCATGATCCCAAAACAATGTGTCGGGGCCGAATCGCTCAACCATATTCGTTTGCCAACGAATCGTACCGTCCAGCTCGATCGCGGCGAGTGTGCCACTCTTGAAGAAACAAAAGATCGCGCTGCCATCAGTCGTCGGCGACGCATTGCTGCCTGATCCGTTTCGGTGCTTTCCCGCAACTTCGCGACCAAGCACCCGTTGCCAGAGAATTTTGCCAGTCCAATCCAACGCGACCAAAGCATCTTGGTCATCAACGGGCATGGTGACGTAAATGTGTTTGTCTAAGACAATGGGCGTCGAACACCCGCGACCCGGCAACGGAGTCTTCCAAACTAGCGTCGATGCATCGAGCACCGATGGATAGTCGCCGTCCGCTTTGCTGCCGGTCTGACTCGGGCCTCGCCAATTTGGCCAATCGTTGGCATCACTAAGTGCCATTGACGGGACGAGCATCACCAAGCTGACAACGACAAATTGGACGGACTTTGGCGGTAAGATCATTTTCGAACTCCAGTAGATTTGCTTTCGCACATTCTAGCGGAATCGATTACGACAAAGCGACCACTTTCCCCTCTTCATCGCACATCGCGATAGCGAAGTCTGTACCACTCGAATATACGTATCGTTGCCCAAGTCATCGGAACGGTCAAAACGACCCATGCGAACAACAGCCACATCGCTCGAACCGCAAATATTTCGGGAAGCAACGGGAGACACGCAAACAATACCGCAAACCAAACCAACATTGCGCCGATTTGTATTAAGCCAAATTGGAGTGACGCATCGGGCGCTAGCCTAGCTTCGATTTCTTCTTTGTCGGCGCCATGTTTGTAAGCCTCGAAAGCTATCCTCCAATAGAGTCGCGTTCCGGTGTAGTAGACGGTACCGACTTGCGTTACAAACATGGCCAATAGCGGACACAAAAAGAAAGCCACCACGAAATTAATGTTCGTAGTTATCGTAAAAAGAAGCGGGAGGGCCATAAGTGTGTAGCCAGTCAACCCGCTGGCGATAGACACAGTCCACAGTGGATGCAATGCAACTTTCGTTGTCTTCAAGATGAAGACTGTCAAGCCAGAGCAACAAATCCCCCATACGCCTGCTAGGCAAGCGAATAGGAAAGCCGCCGTGACTACTTGGAGGAAAACTAACCCCAGATCGCTCAGGAGTCGATCCCACGATAAGAACTGCAGCATAGTGATGAACACTGCTGCAGCACCGTAGAAAGCAAAGCTACGAGCCATGCCGGCGTAGCAGTCGACCAACGCTACACTCACTATGCGACGTGCGATTGCGTCAGCATGTATGTTCTCAAGCTTGGCTTCGGTTAGCTGTATCAAGTGGGTTGCCGCCACATTGTGTCTTGTGCTTGACATTTCTGTGGCGACTGGAAGCCACCACTACGCACATTCTAACGGAATCGAAAACGACTCGTGGGAGGGCAGCGTACAGCTCGTGGTTGCGAAGACGATGCAATCGGGTCATGAGTGGAGAGGCGATTTTCTCGGACAGCAATCTGAAACACGCAAGAAAGACCGCAAACCAAACGAACAACGCACCGAAAGCGCCAATTAGGCTCCTGGCATCTTTTCTTTTCTTAGATTATCTGACATATCATTTAGTCTTCTTGTTACGTTTGCCGTTTCGTCTTTTTCCTTCTGGCTGCTTTGCGCCGTAAGCCTGCCACTTTTTGGCAAACTCTTCATCCGGTAGCCAGTTCGCGGTTGACTTGTCACCTTTGAATTTTGCATAAGGCGCGATCTCCAATTGTTGACGTCCACCTTTTTCCAAGTCGTAGGTGGCTCCCAACCAGCCGTTGTCAATTTCAACTGGCTTGAGACTGCCGTCGTCATTGAGACGCGTTCGCA
The DNA here is from genome assembly GCA_964397295.1 of uncultured Pirellulaceae bacterium. Lineage (GTDB taxonomy): Bacteria > Planctomycetota > Planctomycetia > Pirellulales > Pirellulaceae > CAYNJG01. The sequence goes on along the minus strand of CAYNJG010000052.1, from coordinate 31,028 downwards.
TGGCGGCTTGCAGGAAATCGATTACAAATTGCCAAGTCGAATCTGCATCGGCTGTGCCATGTCCGACTCCTCCTTCCATCATGACATTCATCGCCGCATTGCGCTCTTTTCGCAGACCGGCCACGGTTTCGTTCTGACGTGCTTTGAGGAAATATTTGTCGATGGATCCGCACATGACCATGGCTGGAACTTGGTCGGTGTTTTCGAATTTTAGATAAGGATTGAACCCAGGATGGAAGGCGATCCAGGCAATGGTTCGTTCGGGTAAATCACGTGGGAAGCTGGCTGCGAATCCGGTTCCGTTGGAGTGCCCGAACGTCATGATCGGAACGGTTGCAAGCTCGGGATGGCCCGACATTTCTGCCAGCTTTTTGATGTGTTCTTCGATCAACGCCACATCGGTGATGCCACGCTTGATTGGATCGCCGTTCATGCCGACCAACGCCAAGTTTTCCTCTTCCGCAAATTTTTGCAGGATCGGCAATTTGATATTTCCAATCCCGTGCATCGAAAGATAGAACGCGGCCTTTACCTGCTTGACCGATTCAGGAACAAAGATATAAAAAGAAGCATCCGTCCCCTTCGACTTTCCAATAACCGCATTCTTGGGGTCCATCTGAACGGTGAAGCCAGTAAGGTTCGGGTCGACGGGTTCAGGCTTTAGCTTGATGTTGACCGGGGACTCCTGAGAGAAATAGTCCATCGAGGCAATCCTTACCTGCTTGGTGATGTGACCGTGTCGTTCCACTTTTAGGATTGCGATACCTCTGTTGCGTGGCTTCGCTTTGAGCGGAGCATCGAGTGTGAACTCCAGAGAGAATTCTCCATTGGCGTCTGTTTGGGTTTTGGCACCGACTGGCAGCAGCGTTACCTTGGCGTCGTTAAGCCAGTTGTCGTCCGTGTCCATCACTTTTCCCGTGAGCGCATATTTTTGAAATGCGTTCGCTGTGTTGCTCAGGAATATTCCGGATAAGAGGAGCAATAGAATGGTCTTCAGGGCGAGATGCATGGTGTTTGTATGTGGGTAAAAAAGAGAAATTGGTTTTGAGTCAATGATCGTTTCCGTGTTCGGCTTGGGTTTTACGTAGCCGATGTCGCCAGACTTCGGAAGCCGATCGGGTGATCTAAACTTCTGTTGTGTTTTTGAGTTGTCGAAAAGCCTGAACTCTGGCGAGTCCAGCTACGACTGTGCCAGCCGCCTTTATTTACCACTCTTCCAAAGTTTTATGTTGTCAACATCGTTCGTCGCTGTGGGACCATCGGTACTGCGGGCCTGACGCTACGGTAATTGAATCGGCTGACCATCATCCATTTGGAAAAGTCGAAGCCAAGTCTCTTTGGGTATCTCGCGTTTGAGCTTTGCGATATGCCCGTCGCAGAATCCACCTACCGTTACGTCGTCGCGATCCCACAAGACTCCGCTAGACGGATCAGCAGGATCGAATTGGTAATCTTGCGGTGCGGTCCACGGTACAGCCTTGTCCGGCGTTACCTCCAGCAGAATCGCCGTTTTACTTGTCCCGTCTTTGATGTGGCCCATTCGGGTTGGCTTTGTTTGACCAAACACGGTGCCTTCACCAACCGGAGCAACGTAGGTTGTGTAGCCTGGCTTGAGCTTGGGAACGCTCGAAAAACGCGTTTGCGGGTTGTAGATGTCTGGCAGCTCAGGAAGTAATGCTTTGTTGTGAGGACTGTCCCACGGTTCGTCCAGGTGAAATCGTTTCCATAGTTCCAGGGATTCTCCACCGATGTAGGGAAGGATATGAACGCGCCAGCTCAAGCCTGGCTTGCCGTCCTTGTCACGGCGTTCAGTGGTTGGCGGAAAGGCTTGGTTGGCGCTTTCGAAGTTCAGCATTGCCAAGATGATCGATCGAAATTTATTTGTTTTTGTGCTGCGTGATACGGACGTCAGGTGGAACGCAACTTCTGTAATCAACTGACGCGTCGCCTTGTTGTCGCCGAGTTCCGGGAACGTTACCTCTATGTGGGTTCCATCAACGGCGATCTTTATGTTCGGCAAGAATAATTCCGCGATGGGTTGCACATTTGACCGACTGGCTTCAGGTAGCAGTTGCAGGCCGACGTTGAGCAACTCGGGAAGTCTTTCTGCCAACGCTCTCGCATCCGCATTCGACTTGGAGCTAATCGTCGCTCGAACCGTCAAGTTAGATGGATCGATTCCCACAGACGCCCACTCCAAACCACGCGTCAAGACGGACGTTGGCCCACCGCCAAGTGCGTCCGGCAGCGTTGGCATCAGTTGATCGAACGTGTCGTAGACGTATTGTGGCGGTGCAATCAGCAACTTGATGGGAAGCCCATCCCCGGAAGCGTTGGCATGGTCAAATCCGCTTCGTGGCTCGTCCCCCTCAATCCCGTGTTCGAACTTGTCTATCGCACTCAGCGAAATCACGTCGTAGCCTTGCGACGCATCCTTGTTTCGAACCAGCAAACGTGTCGCAGAGTGAGTGCTCGCAGAAGGAAAGTCCATCGCGACGAACACGGTATCGTTGGGCGACATCTTTTTCAGCTGCTCCAGTCCACTCCGCAGCGCATCGGCGACGCCAAAGAACTCTTCTGTCGCTGAGTCTTTTGAGAACCAATCTGGGAAATCGACTTTGTTGGCATCAATACTTGCGATCACCGTTGTCGTTGCATTTGCAATCGGCGATTGAGAGACTTCTGGCTCTTGGGCGAAGGAAGTCGGTTTCGCGGCGGCGAGTGAGAGCAAGAACAAAAATAGAATCTTGTAAGTTCGCATTTGCATGGCATCAAGTCCTTGAGATTGTTTCGTTGGCCAACTTGGTTGCGTTGGCTATTTCGCGACTTGCATCACGAAGCGATATTGCATGGCAGACGGTGTCTTGGATCCCGTTAAGACAGCTTTCTTACCGCTGAGTTCGTACTGAAAAGGTTTGCCGGTGAACGGATCATTGGGCGCCGGCAGGTTGAGCTGATCGAGAGTGGCTGGCAGCTTATTGTCGTTGGTCGCTGCGTATTCGCGAATCGATTCGAACGTTTGCCGCATTGCCAGCCCTTGTTGGAGGCGTTGCTGTGCAGCTTGAACGGCTTCTATCGCGGGCAAGACAAGTTGTATCGGTTCAGTTATCCAACCGTACTTCTTCTTGTCTTCAGCCCATTCTTGCGACAATGTTTGCCGCACCTGACTTGCAGCATGGAAATCGGTGTACTGCCATTTGAAGACGTCGTCGCGTACTTCTTCGTAGTACAACTTCATCGCGAGCGCGACAGTTTGCAATTGCGGATAAGCTTTGGCTTTCTCAGCATCGATACCAGCTTCATTAGTCAGGTACTGCAAAGCGCCAGGGTAAGCCGCAGCGACGATGGCCACAAATCTTGCTCGTGCCATAGCCGGATTTGTTTCTCCGTTGAAATTCATTTCCAAACTAGCCAGCAACTCCATTTCTGGCTGGAAGCGATCGAGGAAATCGGCCCAGTATCCTTCGGACCGTGGCTCTGAAGTCACTTCACGCAGCGATTTCACTTGCTCGAAAAGAACCTGTCGCTCGTACGCCATCGAATCTTGCATGTCGATTAGCGGTGTCGGCAGAGTTGCGAATGCCCAGTACAAATTTGGCGTGTCTGGGTGCTCGAGCAAATGCAGTGCATCGTTGTTCGCCATCCCCGCGACGGCCGCTCCGACCAAATTCGAAACAAGGAACTCGTCGGTTCCCAATTGCTGGGCCAACGCATACTGTTGCCCTTGGATTCTGATGGCATCATCAATGCGATCTTCGGCTAGAGCCACGCGAAGTCGTAATACTTGCACACGAGCGAGTCCACGCATCGATTGAATTTCTGGAAGCAGATACATAATCGGATTCTTGACATCTTTGATGCGGCGTTCGAGCGTAAACGACTTGCGGCGAGTTGCTTCTCGAAGAAGGGGCGGTTGAAATGTGTGCCAGGCAAGATATTTTTTTACTTCGGGAATCGGGAGTTCGTTCGGCGCAGTTCCGTACCAAACGCTTGGTGGAGTCTCGTCCCCCGACATGCCGTTCGCGTCGGCGTCCGCCTGTGCATTCCTTTCGAACTTCGTGATCTCTTCCCTTGCCCGTGTTTCTTCAAGGAAGGACATTGCCTTGAGGTAATAGACCGCTGAGTTTCCCTCGACTTGGTCGAAGCGATCTGGAACAAAGCGATGTTTGAGCGCCGGCTTCGGTTCTGCTTTCGGATGCAGTGTCATTTCACGCGAGTAAACCCGAATGCCCGTTTGTCCATCGTTGCGAACGAACCAATCACCTTCGCGTTTCTGACTGCGATCAGCAAGCAGCGAAACCGTTTGCGCCGGAAGTATTGACGTTACACCGAACGCGAAACAGATCGCGATAAGCCAGGTTCTTCTATTCACCATCTCAACACCTCTTATCAAAGGACGCTATCGGGATCGTTCAGCAATGCCCGAAGTAGTTGTTGTTTCGTTGGACTTGGGTCGGCTTCGCGTAAGAACTCGCGTTCATCCGAAGACGTCATGAGCAATTTAGGCTTTGGCGTTACTTGAACAGCAAGATGGCTACTCGCTGACAGGCAATTCGATTCAAGCCAGGGATCCGAGAACAACCGCTCGATCTTTTCACTTCGAAGCACGACTGATGATGTTTCGATTTCAGCTGGAGGAACTTCGTGCTGAGTATCATCTGTCAATGTTTGCGTGACGACGGTCGTTTGCGTTGGCATCAGTTGCGGTTGGGCTTCCACTTGACCGAATAGAAAGACGGCTAGTGCACCCGCAATCGCTCCGCTGATCCAAGTTGCACCCAACTCGCGCCAATTCGTTCGTGCAGACTCTCGCCGAGCCTGTTTCACTGGCCTAGGCATGCGAGCAACTGTAGCCAACGGTTTTCGAGGCTGGAAACTGCGCAACGTAGCTTCCAGTTCTGCAACTTCGTCCGGCGAAAGTTCGTCGCTTCGATCTTCATCTGAATCGTAGATTGGTGATTGCATGGCGTTACCTCTCGATTTTAGTGTCTTTTGCGTGTTCGCTCATCGCGTCAGCCAACAGCGCCAAAGCGTGTTTGTATCGTCGATGCGTGGAACTACTCGATTTGTCTACAAGCTGTCCGATTTGTTCGAAGCTCAATTCACCCCAAATCCGCGCGACGATAATTTGTCGGTCGAGATCGGTAAGCGATTGCAGCGCTGTTTCAATTTCAGCCACAACGATTGGGCGATCGGTGTCTTCAGCGAACCATGGTTGCCGCGTTTGCCTGGCGGCTTCGTGCTTGTTTTCAAGTCGCTTTTGCGAGCGCGCAATGTTGTGCGCTTTCCTGCGAACCGTTGTGAAAAGCCAGGCTGCCGGATCGTTGGGGGCTACCTCGAGTCGCATGAGATCAACCAGCGCGTCCTGCAACGCGTCGTCCGGTTGCTTGCACCATTGTCGAGCGTACAAGACAAGTGATGGCCCGTAACGCTCGGTCAATTGATTGATTTGTTGCGAATCCAAGAACTCACCATGATTCCACGACGCCGGACTTCCAGTTTCGTTGGTTCTATGGTGATGTCACCGCGTGGGGAATTCCATCCCGCAGATTCGGCTACTTTTGAAGAATAAGTTTGCCGTTGCGAGTGATTGTTAATCGATACATCTCCTCGCCGTGGCGAATAAAGATCTCTTTCGACGTCCCAAATAGATTGGCAGACTCTATGGGGTGGCAAAGCGTACCGAGCGCTACAGGCTTGGTCAGATCCACCTTTGCGACGCTCTGAGATTCATCAGCCATCGACACGATCCACACATTTTAGCTTCATGGGCTTACACAGCAGCTTCTTGCTATTGGCGGATCTGCCACACTTGCGACAGACGTGCGTAGGATTCTCCACGAGCGAAACAAAGGCTTCAAAATCCTGTTTTAGCGTCTTTTTTAGCTCACAAAGCGATTTCGCCATGGCCGCCCCAAATGCTTGTTGACAATGAGTCTCAGTTGCGGCTACTCTATGCACGTGGTGAAACGATGTCAACGGGAAGAACCCCGACACTCGGCGTCGCCTCGCCAAATGTTATTAACGAACAAGCCAGCCAACGAGCCGCCATCCAGGTGAGCTCGCCCCGCTCTCAGCGGTCCAAGCCAGCCAGTTCGGGAAACTTGTTTCTCTAATTGTCAGGAGCTTGGAATGCACTTCCAACAGTCGGTTACGACACGTAACCAAAAACGACGCGGCTTTACGCTCGTCGAACTTCTCGTCGTCATCGCCATCATCGCGATGCTTGTAACTTTGTTGCTGCCTGCCGTGCAAGCGGCACGTGGAGCCGCACGTCGTATCACTTGTGCCAACAACATTCGGCAACTTGGACTCGGCTTGAACAACTATGAGTCAGCACTGGGACACTATCCTCCCAGCTGGAAACCAGCACGCAGCATGAGCGGTAGTGTGGATGGCTGGTCGGCGGCCGCGCAATTGCTTCCGTTTTTGGAAGAAGGCGCATTGTTTTCGAACGTCGACTTTGACATAAGCTACAACGACGCGAAATTGCCAGGCGGGCAACAGCTCGGAGCGCAGCGCGTTCCTGTTTTTCTTTGTCCCGATGAACCCGGTGACAAAGTTCGCGTAAGCGGTGGAGTTGAAAAATACTATCCACTGAATTATGCAGCAAACGTGGGCGTTTGGTTTGTCTACGACCCCGAAACGAACCGCGGCGGTCAAGGTGCGTTTTTCCCTACCAGTAAGCTGTCGTCCGGAAAATTCTCTGATGGCATGAGCAAAACGATTGCCTTCGCCGAAGTAAAAGCTTGGACCCCCTATTTCCGCAATGCAGGTGGTTCTGACCTTACGGCACCAACACCCGACAGTGTTGCATCGATGGGTGGTGAATTCAAAACCAATAGCGGTCACACAGAATCTTTGGATGGCCGCGCTCATCAATCAGGGCTGACAGGACTGTTTCCGCCCAACACGAAAGTCAGCTACACCTACACTTCGGACGAAGCGGGTGAGGAAGAGGTAGACGTCGATTGGACAAGCCAGCAAGAAGGTAAGTCGGAAACCAATTCGACGTTCGCGGCGGTGACATCACGCAGCTATCACGGCGGCGGAGTCAACATGGTTCGCATGGACGGCTCGGTTGAGTTCATGACCGACGATGTCGAAACTTCGATTTGGCAAGCGATGTTTACTCGCAACGGCAATGAGGTCGCTCGTTAGACAGCAACGCTCAGTTTTTGGATAATCAGAAAACGCTCGACCGGATTCGGTCGAGCGTTTCTCATTTTGCGGTTAGTCAGCGAAAGGCGTCTGTCAGACGCAGACACGGTTGCGACCGGACCTGGTCGCCTTGAGTGCCATTGCGGCGGCGCGTTCAAGCAACTCGCAGTGGGTTTCGTTACCGATCGATTCGATGGCACCAATGCTAAGTGTAATGTCTTCGATGTCGCCGGTTTTCGAGGACACGATTTCCGCTTTCTCAATATGCTCGCGTAGCCGTTCGAGGAGATTGTAGGCCGCGTCTAGCGTAGTCTTTGGCATGACGATGCAGAACTCTTTGCCGCCGTACCGGCCAAGCCAATCGGTCTCGCGAATTTGTGTTCGGACGATGTCACAAACGGCGTGGAACACTCTTTCGCTTTCTTGCCTGCCATGCAAATGGCTGACTTGGTGGAAGTGATCGACTTCCACGAACGCCAACGTGAGATAGCCAGACGTCTCAAAGCTCTCACTTCCGATTTGATCTTGAAAGCGTCGGCGGTGTTTGCGTTCGGCGTGTTCCGCTTGCGTCATTTCATTTGCAAGCTTCAAGTGTTGTCGCATCGCAACATATTCGGCGACTCGCTCAGCGAGATAGGCTACGCGTTCCTCATCCGTGTTGATGTCTGGGTGAAGGTCTGCTTTTTCGGATAGCTGTTTGAATTCTTCGAAATGTAGATAACGATTTCTGCCGGCTGCTTTAACGATGTACATCGCCTCGTCCGCCTGCGACATGGTCGACTGCATGAAATCGCTAGTAGTACCGGTCGCTGCACCGATACTAGTCGTGAGCCCTGAATCATCTGCAAAATAGGATTCAACGTTTCGCCGAGTCTGCTCTCCGTATTGTTCTAACTCCGTGCCGGTGAACTCGGAAAGAACGGCAAAACGGTTACCGCCAACGCGCGCGAGAATCTCGGATTCGGTAACCGAGTCGCGAAGGACATCAGCGAGAGACCGAATAGCGTCGTCACCCGCGTCATGGCCTTCCGCATCATTCAGCGATCGGAGGTTGTCGATATCGCAAAGCAGCACCGACAGCGTTTCGCCACCACGCTGTTCTGCAGCAGCTTTAATGACTTTCACCAACGATGCTCGATTGAGCGTATTTGTGAGTGGATCCAGCGCCGACGCTTCTTCGCAGCAGAGTTTTTGCATGCGCCGACCGATCAGACTAGCTCGGTCCGTGTCGAAACAGACGTCGTCTTCGTCACCCAGCCAAGACATGACTTCCGTGATTTGGTCTTGGTTGATTTGAACCAGCACGGGACACGAGCAGTTCTCGTAGGCTTTTCGAAAATCATCCAACGAATCGAATTCGCTACTCTTCAGAAATCGGGCGTTTCGAGTACCAACGACTTCTTGGTATATCTCGCGTAACATCAGGGAGCTCAGCATTGATTGACGGTTCAGTACGTTCAAAACCGTACGTCATGCGAGCCTTCCTAAGCCGATGCTTTTAAAAACACGGAGCGTGATTGAGGTAGATGTTGCGGATGGTGCGGAATGATCCGGCCAAAAAACTTCGGTGTTGGCGGAAACTCTCAAACGCCTAAGAACGGACGTCACAACCCGCAATTCGTCGAATCTATCTTCGTCGCCGATTGATCGTCAACAGAACCAACCCTGCGAGAATCAAGCCGGAAGACGATGGTTCGGGAAGTGCCCGTGCCATATCCGTCTCTACGCGAAGCATTTCGCCGTCTGCAGTAATGAATTCGTAACTCAAGTCGCGGAAGTCACGACCGGACCAGCCACCGGGAACGAAGAATTCTCCCCAAAGAGGCACTTCGGTGTCCGACGCATACGTAATCTCGAAAGGTGTATCAGACAACAACGAATCGAATAATGGCGATGGCCCACCAGGCAAAAGCAAGCCTTCTTCAGATCGCACGGTTAACGAAACAACGGAAACATTTTGTTCGTCGAAGAAAAAGAAGCCGTGCTCCGTTGGAGACGCGACGATAAAATCATTGGGAGTAAACGGTGGAATCGTGACATTAACGTCGTCCACGGGAATATTGATCTCCTGACCAGCAACCACGCCTGGGCCTTGCTCCGCGATGACGGGAGTTTCGCTGACCGTATCGATGAACCGCTGATGTCCCACGATTGGTTGCAATGGCTCTTCGTGAGTTAAGGTACCGTATTGGTAAAGCACGTCATTTCGTCTAGCTGAATCCCACCGCGTGGCAAGAGTAACGTCACCATCGATAGTGATTGGTGTACCAAGATTGTAGTAGAGCGCAAACTGTCGAGCGTTGGTGGTAGATCCGCTGCTTGTGAAGACGCCCTGAAACGGAGCAGCGTCCTCGGAGATCAGAAGGCTACTGCTAGCTGACTGAAGCTCGATCGCAAGTAAGTCCAAATTCTCAGCGGAAAGGACCAAGTAATCTTGATCGTCGAGCGACACGCTTAATTGTGCCAATACCGTTGAAGGTAGCAAGCTCAGGATTGCAATAAGCAATCGAGTTTTCCATCTCATTAGACTCTTCCATCTCACATTCGTTGTGTAGATATGAAACGAGGCCACGCATGGCCTGCCTCAGACTTCCGCCTATTTATAGACGTTGCTTACCATGCGACGTAGGGCATTTTATGTCGAGCGACCAAATTAGGGGCAATTGCTGTCATTGCTGTGAAGCTCTTTCGAATACGGGATTTAGAGAATCAAGAATCGACTTGGACACTCCGTCACCGACTGCGAGAAGCTCGGAAGACCTAGAGCTTTGGGCTACTTAGCAAGCCGGCGCAGTACTTCGATTCCGCGGTCGATCATTTCATCACTAGCCGCGTACGAGATCCGAAAGTGAGAATCGTGTTGGCTAAAGATGTTGCCTGGAATGATGAGCAAGTTGTTTTCGATCGCACGTGTGACAAACTCAGCCCCCGATCCGCCGGGCGCTTTCGGAAAAACGTAGAAGGCACCGCCCGGAACCGATACGTCATAGAGATCTTGGATGCCATTAATTAGCCGATCGCGTTTGCCACGATACGAATCCACGAAGCCGCTAATGTCGACGTCCATCGCGGCAAGACTTGCCCATTGTGCGGGCTGCGGCGCACATACGAAGCTGTATTGCTGGATCTTTATCATGGTTTCGACGACTTCGCTTGGACCATGAACAAAGCCAACGCGCCAACCGGTCATTGCGTGACTCTTTGAAAAACCATCGATAACGAGCGTGCGATCATTAAACGATGCAGGAGAGATCAGTGGACCGTCGTAACAGAACTCGCTGTATATTTCGTCGGAGACCAAGAGGATGTTTTGGTCCGCTGCTAACTTCGAGAGCTGTTCGATTTCGTCCTTGGTAGCCGTCACGCCCGTGGGATTGCTGGGCGAATTCAGTAGAATCAGTTTCGTTTTATTTGTAACGGCGCTGGCAACCTTGTCGATGTCGATCGAAAAGTCCGGATAGGTATCAATCAACACGGGGATTCCACCAACAAGTTCAACCAACGGCTGATACATCACGAAGTACGGGTCGAAAATAATGACTTCGTCACCTGGGTTCACCAGGCTGAGCATCGTCAGCACCAATCCGCCGCTCGTGCCCGAACTGATAAAAACCTTTCGGTCGTCGTGCCCGTACTGATTGTCGATTCGCTCCTGCAGTTTGTTTTGAAGTGCGGGCACTCCCTGTGTAAGTGAGTAGCCATTTTTATTTTCGTGAATCGCGTCGCAACAAGCTTCTTTGACTTTGCTCGGCACCTCGAAATCAGGCTGCCCGATTGAAAGGTTGATGGGATCCTTTAGCTTGGCCGCGAGGTCAAAGACTTTACGAATTCCGCTGCTGTCGAAGGCCTTGGTGCGATCTGCGATCCACTGACTCATATCAATCTGACTCGTTTCTTTACTGTCGCGCGATGAAGATCCAGGCGTATGATGTCGCGCCGACGTGACTTGAGCAACTGGGGGCGAGTGGCTTTTTCCCCGTGAATTCCAAGCATTGTCGAGATGCAACATGTTGAAAAAAATCACAGCCACAATTGTGGCATGCTGGTTTTCTCATACAGCGTCGCCGAGTAATCAACACAATCGATGGCAACCGAGTCCAGTTGTCAGAATCTTCCGCATGCTGGTCATCATGCCGCAAAGCACGATTTGCGATGACTCACACTTTTGATGAACGTTGCAGTTTGCACGCTCTCATTTTACTTAGGCAGGAAACAATCATGTCACGACCACCACTGATTTTTGTCATAGCGATACTCGCCCTTAGTCAGGGAACCCTGTGGGCACAAAATGACCCGTACACTACCCGACCGAACATCGACGCGTTTGACGCACCAATTGAAATCCGCGTTGCGGAAGATATCGACAACTACATAAGCGACGACGAAGCTACACAAGCATTCGCTTTAGCTCGTCCAAGCGTAGCCACAAATCCTGGCAATCGCACGGCACGTATTGCAGAGAGCACCACGCCAGCAATTGATTCGGCCATAGCCAATGCCGCATTGGAACTGACATCCGAGAACTGGTTCGCCAACTACGACGTTGCGATGGGCAATGACACACTGACTCCTTCGCTGGAGACTTCGCTACTGCCATTGGAAATTCCAGGTTACGACTTCCAATGGAACGACCTCCCAGCGATTGCAATGACGCAACAGGGCGGGGCTAGCAACGAATTCGAAGACGTAGTCCTGAGCCCTAGCTACGAGACGCGAGCGACGGTTATCAAGCGAGCAGGCACAGAGCTACTTCCAATCGAGGAATTCGAGCTATCCCGCACGCTCGTAGACCAGCCAATTTCCAGCGATCGCATTACAGAGACAACCATTGTCAATCCGTTGCTGCTCACGAGCCAAGAACAGCCAAGCCCATCGGATGATCGAACATTTGCCGACCAACGGCTTTCTACCGAACGCATCTCGAGCCAGTCGGCGTTTGCCAAGTCGCAGACGTCGCAACAATATGTCCGAGGGTTCAATCCGAAAACGGATCGCCGACGACTGGTCGCGGCCCAAGCACAGCGCGGGGTGCCACGAAACCGAACGCAACGAACCAGCGGCCTAGGTTGGTTGTTCATGCCTTGCCTCGCCGTGCCTCTGGCTTGGTTTGGTGTTCAGCACTACCGCAAACAGAAAGCCTTGCAGCTAAGTCTCGTGGGCTGTGGCAGCTGTGATTTGACGCATCTCCAATGCGACGATTGCCCCGAAAAATCCGAATCGACTAGACAGCAACGAGAAGCCGATTCTCAGACGATGCATTACCAACGCAACTTCAGTGCAAACGGTACCGACACATGTGAATCCGGCTCAGTTGGAGTTGCTTCGAATGACTTCAGCGAAGGTCGTCGTCGCGTGTCGTCAGCGCCTTCCACAGGAATCGCAGCGTCTGCTACCGACGATCGTACTTTTGGACGTCAATCCGAACGTCCCACGGAAGAGCGATACGAAACTCGCGAATCTTCGTGTTCGATTCCAGCACAACGAAGCCAGGAATTCGAGACAGCAAGTGCCGAACAAGGCGAACAAGGCGAGCGTTTTGAATCGCAAAAACGAGCGTCAGACCGTCAAACCGAACGTGAGACAGCACTCGAGAACACCAGCTCGAACGCGTCGCGCGATGATCTTACTCGGATCTACGGAATTGGCCCCGCGACTTCGGAAGTACTTCGACGAGAAGGTATCAAGTCGTTCTCTGATATCGCCTCGACAGATTCCGTCAAACTCGAGAGCATCCTCGAAAAAGCAGGCAATCGATTCCAACTCATCAATCCCACAACTTGGCCTGCTCAGGCTGAGTACGCGGCGAGCGGTGACTGGGAAGGACTCGAGACTTGGCGAGCAGCTGAGTTGGAGTCGATGGAAAGTGATTCCGAATTCGACGGACGTGAAGAACGCTTAGAAGATCTCTCGCGAGAGAACTTCGGAGAATTCGAAGAAAACGACTACGATCAAGAGGTTGCAGTTCTCGAAGACGCCAATTCTTTGCTTGCCAGCGTTAGTGGCATTCGTCGCGAGTTTGCATCGTTTGATGTGAACGACGAAATCGAAGAAGCGGGCTACGACGAGTCTAGCTACGACCAATACGACTCCGAAGAACGTGACGTACGAACATCTAGTTTTATGAATCAGCGAGACGGTGAATCGTCTCAAGTTGAGGAAGACGATCTTACGGAGATTCGCGGCATCGGCGCGGCGACTCAAGAATTGTTGCGAGACAACGGAATCCGAAACTTCGGTGATCTCCTCGACGCAGATGTTGACCGTCTACAAGATATTCTGGACCGAGCTGGATCGCGATTCCAAACGGCGAGTCCACAAGCTTGGCTCGAGCACGCACGCGACTTGACACGAGTTACTCAGTAAGGAAACTCGCGCAGGTCGAGCCTGCGACTGGAAAAATGAAACACCCTCGGCACAATTGTCGAGGGTGTTTTTTTTATGCCGCCACATAGCCTTCTTTTACAAGCTTGAAGCCCGCGGACCTCTAAACAGCTATACTCTCGGCTTTCCAATAATTGCCTGCCTGTTCGACGGTGCTGCCATGAAATCGCTTTTGCTGTTGTCTATATTCCCTCTCGCATTGCTCGCGGACGAATTGAATTTCACTCGACAAACGGTCGATGCCAACATTCAAATTGGTTACGGCCTCGTTGTTGGGCATGTTGATGACGACAAACGCCAAGACATCATCGTGGCGGACAAAACCGAGATCGTTTGGTATAGAAATCCAGGCTCTGCAGAAGCGCCGTGGACAAAGCACGTGATGGCGAGAAACCTTACTGCGAAAGACAACGTATGCGTTGCTGCTCGTGATATCACTGGCGACGGCATGGTCGAAGTTGCCGTCGGCGCTAACTGGAATCCGGGCGAGACGAAAGAAACAAGCACTAGCGGCGGCAGCTTCTATCTCAAACGCCCGGATGACCCAACGAAGCCGTGGGCGCCAGTGGCTTTGCCGGATCACGAACCGACAACGCACCGAATGCACTGGCTTCAATACGAGGGCAAGTTTGCGTTGGCCGTTTTGCCATTGCATGGCGTCGGTAACAAAGGTGGCGATGGAAAGTCGGTTTCGATTGGTCTGTACGAAATAGTCGATGAGACTCCCAAGCTTGTTAAACGGGTCGATACCTCCATGCACATGACGCACAACTTTGAAACACTAACGGATCCCGAGTTAGGCGAAGCCGATTTCATGCTTGTCGCAGGAAAAGAAGGATACATGGCGGCATTACTTTCGAGCGATACACTTCCGATCGTAGACAGCTCGCAAAGCAAAGGCGCGGGCGAGGTACGTCGCTATCCAATTTCGAGTCGCGCGTTCGTGGGTATCGAGCCGATGCACGGAACGGACGTCGTAATCTATCGCGAAAACTCGCCCGGCGATTGGAGCCGCGAGCTCATCGACGGCTCACTCAGTCAAGGACACGCGCTGGCGGCCAGTAACTTGCTAGGCTCGGAGACGCCAGACATAGTCGCCGGCTGGCGTGGGAAGAACTCGGACGGCAAGACGGGTATCAAAATCTACGAAGCGAGCAACGACGGTTGGAAAACACATATGCTCGACGACAAGATTGCCTGCGAAGACATCAAGCTGGCGGATCTCGATGGCAACGGAAAGGTGGACATCATAGCCGCCGGTCGTGCGACGAAAGACGTGGTGATCTATTGGAATTCGGTCGAATAGCGTCCTTGTGCGAGTTCTCCGCAAAGTTCATGTTTGTATCGCAGTCCAGCCGGTGGCCCTCAACCTTCGCCCGAGGAAATGCAACAGGTCATGCAATCGTGGATGTCCTGGATCGGTCACGTTGCCCCACATAGCCCCTCCGTGCGATCGGCAACACGGCAAGCAATAGCATCCAGACTGCCAGCGAACCGGGTTCTGGAACAGGAGCTGTCGCGGACGTAAATGGTGGAATGATCGGCGACAAAGAGACTCCGCCAGACGTAATCACGGGCATGACCGGCGTCGGCGAAGTGGGAGTCGTTGGAGGCGATACCGGATTGTTTGACACGGCGTTAGTTGTCGCGAGCGAAAACCCGGTGACTCGATACACGCCGTTGATCGCGACGAGATCGGCAACACCGTCGGCAGCCAGCGGTTGGCTAGTCGCAAACTCTTGCGTTAGCTCACCGGACGCCGAAAACACGGATTCTCGCATGGTTAGAAAACCTTCTGCGGGAATCACGAACGTCGTTGTCGAAAAGAATGGCGACGTGGTTCCGGATAGTTGGGCGATTTCACTGAGTGTCGGAATCTGCACAGTAACCGTTGCGTTAAATGCTGTGTCGAACGCATCGTCGAAGCCCGCGTCGGCGGCCCCGGTGATTGCTCCGCTGCGTTCGAACGTTAAAAGATCTCCTGGCATGACCAACTCATTGATGCGTCGAACCTGAACGATTCCACCTCGTACGCGACTGTCGCTGTTCTCGCCCACAAAGCCGCCATTGATTCCTGCGAGGTCGGCGGAAGCATCCACCATGACGTCAGTGATTTCGATGGTCGCGGAAAGAGCGAGCGACGGCGAACAAAAAAGTATCGCCACAAGCACAGCGGTTGCCGAGAGAGTATTCATAGCTGTATCCGTACGCGCACAAGTGTTCCTGCCCCATGTCTTGCCACAACAATAGGAATAGTTTTTCCGGTCGTTGGTAGCAAGACGATTGTTCAGCGGAAGGCCAGCCTTACCACTTGTGGGCCCAATTGCCGCTATTTTTCTCCAGCAATCCGCGAACGGCACGAGAGGGCTAAGGGAGTTCTAATCGTCGACGCGCTGGCTATCCCACCAATTCTTATTTGGTTGGTAGCTCGGATCCAGAAACCCAGCGTGCTGTTCTTCAAGCTTGGGCAGACGCACTTCTCGCATCTGCACTTTCGTCTGCTCGGCTCGCTGCA
Organism: uncultured Pirellulaceae bacterium; assembly: GCA_964397295.1. Taxonomy (GTDB): domain Bacteria; phylum Planctomycetota; class Planctomycetia; order Pirellulales; family Pirellulaceae; genus CAYNJG01. The sequence goes on along the minus strand of CAYNJG010000052.1, from coordinate 14,971 downwards.
CATCGTAACGGGGATCAAGAGCAGGAATTCTCGCACCTACTTCTGCGAGATAGCGGATAAGCTGACCTCGCATTTCATCGACACGATCTTTGTGTTGCAACGCGAGATCGTTCTTTTCCACTTCGTCTTTTGAGAGGTCGTAAAGTTCGTCGTGGCCGTCTTCCCAGTAGTGAATCAGTTTCCAATTCTGCTTGCGAATAATGGAAGACGGTTCGCCACCTTGGTTACCGTAGTGCGGGTAGTGCCAGTACAGCGGACGGTCGGCGATTGTTTCACCTTTCAATAGCGGCAAAATACTCTGCCCGTCAGCGTGTTGTTTTGGAGCCATCGGCAATCCGGCGAGTTGCAGAATTGTTGGGTAGAAGTCAGCGCCAGTAACCGGAGTGTCCGATGTCGATCCAGCTTTCGCAACGCCCGGTGCAACGACGTAGAAAGGTTCGCGAATCCCGCCTTCCCACTGTCGGCCCTTGCCACCTCGCAGCGGCAAGTTCGAGGTGCAAAACGCATCGCCAGAAGATACTCCGCCGTTGTCAGAAGTGAAAATCACGACAGTATTCTCCGCCACACCAGCGTCTTCCAAGCTTTTCATCACGATGCCTACTGCATCATCCATGAGTTCCATCATGCCACCGTAGATGGGGCAGTCTTGCACTTGTCGGACAGGCAGCGTGCGATCGATCACGAATCGAGGACCAGAAGAATCCGTGGCTTTTTCTCGATACTTTTTCCAGAGCGGCTGGCTGGTCTGAATGGGCCCATGCACAGAATAAAACGAAAGGAACGCGAAGAACGGCTGCTTGCTATTTGTCTTGATGAATTGCTTCGTCTCTTCCGCGAGACGAATAGGCAGCGGCTCGCCAGTTGGGCCATCTTCGAGTTCTGGGTTGTTATACGGGGAAAAATAGCCACCGCGCGGACTGCCCGAATAGTAACCACCTTTGTTGATGTCGAAGCCGTGATCTTCCGGATGCGAGCCGGTCGTGCCCAGATGCCACTTACCCGCGAAGAAAGTTTTGTAGCCCACTTCTTTTAGGGCTTCAGCGATCGTCGTGTCATCGTGATTCAAATTTCGCCGGTACTCGGCTGGCAGCACCTTTCCATTGCGTTTCCAATCCCAAGTCTCCGCCGCACCGATCCAGTCCGTGATTCCATGCCGCGCAGGGAACTTTCCCGTCATGATACTCGCGCGCGATGGACTGCAAACTTGGCACGTCGCGTAGCCTTGCGTGAAACGCATGCCACTCATTGCCAAGCCGTCTATATGCGGCGTCTCGTAGTAAGTGCTGCCTTCGATGCCGATGTCTTTGACACCCAAGTCATCCGCGAGAATGAAGACGAAATTGGGCTTTGCGTCGAGACGATTTGCGAGGAGGACAAATAATACGCAGGTAAGGAGCTTGATTTTCATGGTCTCATTCGAAGAACAGTTCGGCTGACAGCAATTCTTACGCGGAGGCTATTCTTGGCCCAAGAGATTCTGCTTCAAACGTGGCAATCAGCGACTGTCGTACGCTTGAGTAGGAGCTCACTTACGGCGTTGTTGCATCTCTTCCATCATCACGGCCTCTTGGACAAAGCCCAAATCAACAATTTCGTCCTGCCATTTTTCCAAGGCCGCACGCATTTTCGCGATACGCTCAGCGTGCTCGGGCATCCACGCCAAGTTCACCGTCTCGTGTGGATCTTTTTCTAAGTCGTAAAGTTCCTCGAGCGGCTTTCGATTTCGGAAAAAGTTCGATTGGGGGAAATTCAGCTTCCCCGTCGCGTTCATGCCTCGCAGATCGACCAGCGTCGGCATCTTGTTCATGTACTCGATGTCTTGAGCGTACGTCCGATGCACGTTGTAGTTGCGGATGTACTTGAAACGATCATCGCGGGCGGCTCGCATAAGTTCGTACACTTCGTCCATGCGGTCGCGGTGGAAGAACAGGAACTCAGGATCGGGTTGTTGGTCTTTGCCCAAGAATACACGGCCCTGCATGTAGTCGGGCACTTCTACGCCAGCGAGACTTAGCATCGTCGGCGAAAGATCTTGCGTTGAAACTAGATCGTCACGAACAGAGCCAGCAGCCACGTTGCCCGGCCAGCGAACGATTACCGGCACATGCACGCCGGAATCGTAAATCCAACGTTTACCGCGTGGAAGTCCGCGTCCGTGGTCGCTCCAGAAGACAACGATGGTGTTGTCCGCTAGGCCGTCTTCCTCAAGTTGTTGCAAAACGAGTCCGGCTTGGCGATCCATCTCCGAAATATTGTCCGCGTACCAGGCCCAGTCTTTTCTTGACTCGGGTGTGTTGGGATAGATAGGCGGCAAGTATTTTCCCGCTTCGTCAGGATCGTGCCGTTGGTCGATCGAAAGACGTTCAAGGATCGCGGCATGCGTTTTCTCGCCGTGGCGGATTTGCGATTCGTGGGAGCAAGTGAGATTGATGACCGAGAAAAACGGCTGGCCTTCGGCTCGATCGCGCCAGTCGTTGTGGCTGTTACCTTGTCGATCCCAAACGGATTTAGGTGGTTCGAATTGGTAGTCCGTTTTCGATTTGTTTGTGCAGAAATAGCCAGCCTCGCGCAGGTACTCGGGAAAGCACCGCACACCCTCTGGTAAAACGATTCGCGAGCGCATGTGTTGCGACCCCAGAGAAGGCGGATACAGACCCGTGATAATTCCCGACCGTACAACGGCACAAACTCCAGCGGGAGTAAACGCGCGGTCGAATCGCACACCTTCGCGCGCGAGCTGATCAAGGTTTGGCGTTCTCGCGTAATCGTCGCCATAGCAACCAAGATTGGCACTGATGTCTTCGCAGCTAATCCAAAGAATGTTAGGCCGTTTACTGAGCTCCGTTTTCGGACCAGCTTTCTGACTTGGTGTCCAGCCTCGCGGTGTGCCTCCGCCCGTTGGTCGTTTGTATTCGATGAAGCTCTCGTCTTGCGCGATGTGTTTTATTCCGCTCGTGAGTCCATTCTTAATGTGGTAGTCCTTGACCGCATCGCTTTTCTTTTGCATCAACTCGACGAGCGGCTGCGCTGGCGGACCAATGCGACCCAAATAGTCGGACGCCGTGCAAAGTGTACCGCGTTCATTGCTTTCCAGCGCGGATTCAAAAACAGGTAGTCCCGCATCCGTATCGCCCAGTCGGCACAGCGCATAGGCTGCGGCCATCGCAACGCCTTGGGAATCGCCACCCAAAAGCTCACGTAATTCTGCCTTCGCTGATTCGGGAGCTTGATAGTCACCGATGTGGCCGGCGGCAATCGCACGAACTCCGGCGTCGGGATGCTTCAACAACGCAGCGTTTTGGCTAGCAGCGAGCTTTCCGAATTGGCCGATGCTTTGGGCGGCCCGACGTTGCCCCGTAATGTCCGAGCTAGTGAGTTCGCCTTTCCATCCTGCAAGCGAGCGACCAGCGACTTTGAATTCTTCATTCGGCGGATCGAGAAAGCCGAGCGTTGTTAGGAATTCAACAAGCCGTTTGGTGGTGTCTTCGTATTTATTCTTCGGACGGCCTTTATTGAAGAAACCGTGACCGGCGCCGGGATACCCGACCAACTCGCACGCGTTACCCACTTCGTCCATCAATTGCTTGAACCGCTGGGCGTTTTCAAACGGCACGGTATTATCCGCTTCGCCATGGAAAATCAACGTCGGCGCCATATGTTTGCGAATGTGATGAACGGGTGAAAGTTCGTAGGCTCGTTCAGCCAAGCGTTTGCCGCCAAAGCCGCGAAGTGTCGTATCGCAGACAGGGTTGTAGAGAATCAATGCGCTGGGTGTGCAGTCGATTTCGCTCTCATCTTCCTCCGGTAGCTTGCCAAGGGTCGCGGTGCTCGCGGCAACATGACCACCAGCCGATCCACCAGAAACAGCAATACGAGATCGATCGACGCCCAATTCACGGGCGTTCTGGCGAATCCAACGCACCGCGTCTTTCGCGTCAGCAACGCACTCCGCAGGGTGCACGCCGTGCCGACTCTTGACTCGGTATTCGGCAGTGATCGCCACCATGCCGTGCTTGGCAAGGTGCTTGCATTGTGGTTCGAATTGAGCCGGTGTGCCTCCGTTCCAACCGCCGCCGAAGAAGAACACAATCGCGCCCCGCGAGTCTTTTTCGCTCCAACCTTCCGGTTTGAAGACGTGGAGATGCAGCTTCGTTTCACCGACCTGTTTGAATTCGACCTTCTCGGATTCGTCGAGAGCAAAGCGTGTTTCTTTCTTTTTCGTCGTTGCTTGGGCAAAGGCCGAGCAAACGAAAAAGCTGATGGTGCAAAGAATTAGAGCGGCGCGACGCATGGTGATCCCCCAGAGTTCTAACCGCTTGGTTTTAATCGGTGCTGATTGCAGAGGCAACCATGTGTTCCTTTATGAACGCTGGCGGTTGGGTCAGCAAATCTATTCGTCAACATTTTCGTTTTGGCTGCCAATCCGTAGTGGCTATTCTAAGCGGATCATCACCAACCCCTCTAGGATCGGAGTTAAGTTATGATTCGTTACATTGCAATTGTCGTTTTGTCTCTGCTGGCTTCGACACTGACCGCACAAGAAACCGAACGTCGAGAGTCTCCCATGTTCGCTTCCGCGATATTCGGTACCGTGAGTGTCCAAGATGATGGGAAAGTTGACCTAGCTTTGTCGATAACAAAGCATACCCCGGTCGAGATAGAAGAACCTTACGCGGTCACCAAGGTAACCAAAGAAAACGGCGTCCAACGTGAAGTCAAGATGCGGAAAGTAAACCGAATGATTTCCAAAACGGAGGAAAGGAAAATGTCGCTGCCTAGTCAACTCGTCGACTACCGCGTTGTTTTAGTAAACGGTCAGAAGATCGCGAGAGAAGAGTTTCTTGAAAAGCTGAAGCAGCGAAAGAAGCGGTGGCCAGTCATCGTCGTAGGTGCAGACATGACGCTTAACCCGATTCAACTGTCGGTGTTGAAAGACACGACAGTTTTGTTGCATCTAGTGCCGAAGTAAGACGTCGTGAAACGAACAAACGCTTGGCTGAATTGACCAAGCGTTTGCGTCGTTTAGATTGTTGCGGAAGATTATTTTAGTTACTTCCACCAACTCGCACCGGCTTCCGATGCTTTCTCGTAAGCTTTCGATACACGAGCGTCAACTTGCGACTTGTCCGCAACGTGCCACGATTCGATCTCAACACCGCCCGATGCTGTGATCAGGTAATCGCGGCCTCGCTTGGTGAAGCTGCATTGCGTTGAAACGGTTTTCGGTGCGTCGAACGACTGGACGGGCAAGTCATCCGATGTGAGCTTGCTGAGATCAATACCAGCTTGCTCATCGAGATTGTTTTTGTCGATGACCGCTGCGATCACACAAAGGTCCATGAGATTTCGGAGTTGGCCGAATATGGCTGATTTCTTCGAAAGGTCTTCATAATGTGCTGACATGGTGTCCGCCCATTTCTGAGCAACCTTGCCAGACTTGCCCAAGCGTTGACGAGTTCCGTCAGCGGCAACGAATTCAGACTCAGTCATTACCTGGACGCCAGGACCTCGAAGTTCCCAGCCCATACCGTCTTCTGTACGAGCCAGCGGCTCGTAATCGCACGCTAACCACCAACGAGGCATGGCGTTGGTTAATTTGGCATTCGTGCTCTTCAACATCGCAAGGAAACTAGGTAGCTCTCGCATAGGCGATGGTTCCAAGTTCATAGCGATGCGTTTCATGCGATAATCGGCCGCGACCAAAACGCGTGCGAAGTGGCTGTCGTTCGGTACACCGGTGATTGAGATCTGCTGTGGGCCGAGTGCTTTTTCCATCTTTGGCAAGACAGATCGATTGAAAGTACCTTGCTTGCGAGCAACAGCCTGCATGCGACGGATACCTTCTTCCGTTGGATCGATCGAGCAACTAATACCAACTTGGCGAGCTTGCTGGCTCGTGCGAAGTGCGATGAGTAGATCATCAAGCTGCAGCACGGGTGAGCCCGTTGTAACACCGACAACGTCACCACTATCAGTGACAGTCCAACCTTCGCCCGGACCCGCCAAGACGATGTCGTTTTGCTCGGGGTAGACGAATACGTATTTAACTCGTTGAAGTCCAGCGAGGTAACGCACTTCGTCAGGCACTTCGGTTTCCGTCGCAGCCGCTTCAGCGACGACCTTCAACAAACCCTTCAGCGACACGCGACGTAACTCAGACGCCTCGTTCATTTCGCCTTGAGCTGGTTGAACCATTTCCTTCATGCGATTGACAAGCAGCTCATTCGCTTGCTGCGTTGGCTCGGAAAGAACTCCGTCAGCGTCGATGGCAACACCACCCACCGATGACCGGAATCGACCCGCAGTCGCTGGTGTGGAGACGACGGCGATCGTCGCAAGGACGAATAGCATTTGAACGCCACGAACTGTGTACTTTGAAAGTTGCATAAGAGATCCGTAGAGACTGTCTAGCAAAACTGTGCGAGATTATTCGCCCCAGCGGCTACCGAACGGTGACCGACACAGCTGAAGCGACTTTATGTTCCTACTTCGAGGATAACTTTCCCAAAGTGCATTTTCAACAAGAACGTGAGATACAGGAGACGATGTAAAGCGAACCGGAGGTTGCGGCACAGAGTGTCAAGGTTATGGAATGAGCCGCAATGTCGGGTTGTGGCCCTGTTTTGTCGAGCAGAAATGGCAAGATTAGACCTCGCACTGCTGGCCACATGCCAACTAATCTGGAAAATAAGAAGTTGTGGATTGCGATTAGCGATGCGCGATTCTGTAAACGAACATGGTGGCAGAAATAGCTTGTCAACGAATCGTGACGCTTTTTGTTGACTAGAGTGGAATCTACGACTTCGTTTCATACTAACTTCTGTTGCCGTAATTCTCGTCTCTTGTTGTTTGGTGGTTGATGCTTGCTTACTTGGTCATTCGCGAAGGCTCGAAATGGACGGATGTATTCCGTCTTGTCGCCGGACGGACGATCACGATCGGCCGAGCTCCTACAAATCAGATCGTAATTAAGGACGAGCGTTGCAGTCGTCATCACGCCGAGATCTTTCAAAACAAAGACAGCTGGGTATTACGTGACCTGGAAAGTCGCAACGGCACTTTGATTGGTGAAGAAAAAGTCGAAACCGACTGGACGCTGGAGCCTGGCAACGTCATTCGCATTGCTCACGCGCAACTAAAGTTTGTACACGATCTATCGGAAGCGTTTCCTGACAAAGTAGAAGACGAAACAGTTCAAGAGAACAACGAAGACTCGGACGTGCTTACAGCGCACGAGCCGACGACCATCACGCATCGTCGAGATAGAACAAAGTTTCTTGCTCCGGATAAGGACGAGGAAATTCCTGTTGCGTCCAAGCTTGGAAAAGCCGCCACGCAACTTTGCCGACTGGCCTTCGAACTAGCCAATCAAACGGACGTCAACGAAGTAGCCGAACTTGCGCTTTCCGGTTTGTTTGAAGGCACGAAGATTGACTCGGGTGCCGTGCTGTTGTTGCCGTATGAGTTGAACGAAATTCCGGCCGGTGCCGATTTGCAATTGATTGCGTCGCGGACAGAAGATGACGTTCGCTATCACCGCGTCTCGGATTTTCTTGCCACGATGGTCCTACGCGAAGGCGAAGCGGTCCTCGCACGAAATATCGAAGACGACAGTACACTTGGCAGCCGAGATAGCCAGGGCGAAATCCATGCGACTAGTGTCGTTTGTGCTCCGATTCGTTCCGACGGACGCGTGGTTGGTTTGATTCACCTGTACTCCACGTCCACACAGTTTGGCCCAGATCCAGACGATTTAGAGTTCGCGCTTGCCGTGGCCGACAATGTGGCACTGGCGTTGAAGAAACTGCATGTGCAACAGGAACTGTCCGAAGATCTCTCGGTCAGCAAAGGTGAAATCGTTCAGCTGCGAAAACTGTTGGGCGAGCGCAGCGAAATCATTGGCAACAGCCGTGGCATTATCGAAGTCCAAAACGAAATTGCTCAAGCAGCACCCAGTCGCGCAACGGTTCTAATTCGCGGCGAGAGCGGTGTGGGCAAGGAACTGGTCGCTCGGGCCGTGCACTACGCGAGCCCAAGGAAAAAGGGGCCATTCGTTTGTTTGAACTGTGCAGCGTTATCCGAAACGCTGCTGGAAAGCGAATTATTTGGTCACGAGAAAGGCGCATTCACCGGTGCAACCGATCGCAAGATGGGGAAGTTCGAAGCCGCAGACAACGGCACGTTGATGCTGGACGAAATCGGCGAAATGAGTCCGCAGATTCAAGCCAAATTCTTGCGTGTACTCGAAGGTCATCCGTTCGAACGCGTGGGTGGCGCAAAGGCGATCAAAGTAGACGTACGTGTGATCTCGGCCACGAATCGCGATTTGGAGAAAGCGGTTAGCGAGGGAAAATTCCGTCGTGATCTGTACTTCCGTTTACGAGTTGTTGAGATTCTCGTACCGCCGCTTCGAAAGCGAACCGATGACATCGCGGAAATCGCTGATCACTTCTTAGAGTTCTACTCAACCGACATGGGCAAGAAGATTAAGGGCTTCACACCAGAAGCGAGAGCGGAAATGCTGAACTACCGCTGGCCCGGAAACGTGCGGGAATTGAAGAATGTCGTCGAGCGTTCGGTCGTTCTAGCTCGAACCGATCGCGTTGACGTATCTGACTTGAAACTATCAACGCTTAGTACGGTTTCGGACTCTGTCGAGTTGCCCGCGAACTTAGTCAACGACGATCCATCGAAATTTGAAACCATGACACTGGCGCAGTTGGAACAGCGTCACATTTCCGCGACGCTTCAAAACTTCAATTGGAACAAAAGCCGTACGGCGAAGACGCTTGGCATCGAACGATCGACACTCGACCGCAAGATTCGCCGCTATGGTCTTGAGCAAAAGACTTAGCCGCGAAGCGATACGCTTCGACCTACGTATTAGTCGCTTCGAGAATCGCTTCAATCACGCCAGCCGACGTATAAGTCGTCGCTTCGGCGGCCGGAGTCAACCCGCACTCGCGAAGTGTGCGGCTCGTTACGGGGCTAATGCTGACGAGCCGTTTTTCTTTCAAACGCTCGCCCCATAGATGATGTAGTGATCTGCCAATCGCGGAACTGGTAACGGTAACCCACTCGATTTCCGCCCAGCGTTCTTCAATCGCGGGGTCGGGGCTCGCTACGTCCTTGCTTTCATAAACCACAACTTGCTGTACCGTGCCGCCGTGCTCTGTGAGTTGCTCGGATAGGACTTCCCGTCCTCGATTGGCACGGAGCAATAAAAACCGCTTACCTTTGGCGTCACTGGCCAGCGATTCGACGAGTGCCTCAGCTCGATAAGTGTCGGGCTGAACATCCGCGACAAGGCTGTACTCACGCAGCGCCGCGGCTGTGCGTGGGCCAATAACAGCCAGCTTGGCATGAGCCAACGATCTCGCATCTCGTCCAGACGCGAACAACCGACGCAAAAAATAGTGCACGCCGTTGCTGCTGGAGAAGACAAGGAAATCATAATCGCTAAGTTGGTCTATCGCTTTGTCGATCGGAGCAGGGTCAACAACTTCGCTGATGGCGATCGACGGGCCAAGGATCGCGTTAGCACCGAGTTCGCTGAGCCTCGCGATCATCGAGCTGGCCTGGTGAGCGGGGCGAGTCACCAACACGCCTTTGCCCAAAAGCGGAAGGCGTGCAAACCAATCGTAGCCCGGATTTGCTCGCGCGGATTCCCCGATGATCGTTACCACTGGCGGCGGAAATTTCTGGTAGGGCGTCAGTTCGTCGGCTACTTTGCCGAGCGTAGTTTGAAGCTTTTGTTGGTCGGGCCAACTGCAACGGCGAACGAGCAGCACGGGTGTATCGGCAGGCTTGCCGGCTTCGAGTAGTGCGGTGCTCCAATTCGCAGCCGTGCGAACTCCCATGTAGATCACAAGCGTGCCGGGAAAATTGGCGAGCGCCTGATAGTCGAGCGCGGAGTCTGGTTTGCCGAGTCGCTCGTGCCCGGTAACGAGGGCAATGGCGGATGCGTGCCTTCGGTCGGTGATGGCTACTCCACCAAACGCCCCGGCAGCGCTGGCTGTTGTTACGCCAGGAATGATTTCGAATGCGATACCCGCGTCAATTAGCGCAGACATTTCTTCGGCTGCGCGACCGAACACCATCGGGTCGCCACCCTTCAATCGTACGACGCATTGTCCCGCGGCAGCTCGCTTCACCATCTCCTGATTGATCGCCTCCTGCGACCAAACGTCCGCACGCCGATGGCGACCGAGGCATAGCATCTCCGTCTTATCGTTGACGTGTGACAGTACGAGCGGATTGGCCAGATAGTCGTAAAGCACGACGTCAGCTCGTTGCAGACACTCCACCCCTCGAACGGTGATTAGCCCAGGATGCCCTGGTCCCGCCCCCACAAAGTAGACGATTCCGGTAGCCGGCGGCCTGTCTGTTTTCGAAGTCGAACTCACGCTAAGACCACGCAGCAGAAGTATAAAGAATTCGGTATGCTCTTTTCGCCTAGCCGTGGCTGAAGAAAAGTACGCCACCAGCTCCGACAAGGAAAAGGTACACGAATCGCAGTTCTCATTTTAACGGAGCTACGAATCCACCGTCGATGGGTACACTAGGTAGGTAGGGAAAATCCCGAGAGAGAAGCCATGGCGAAACAAAAAGTCGATTCCGCAGCCGCAATCCCCGAAAACGATCTGATGTCACCCGGGAAGCGAAAGAAGCTGCAGCAGTGTTATGAACGCGCCAACGAATTGGCTCATAAGGACAAGCCGGATTTCGACTACGCCCATGACCTCTATTCGCAAGCGGTAGTGAACGACCCCGGCAACTTGGTTTACGTCGAAGCCATGCTGGACAATCTCCAGCGGAAGTTCAAAAACAACAAGAAGGGCGGACGTTTCAATTTTGGCGGACGCAAGGCGTTCAAGGCAGCCGTCGCAGATGAAGATTGGGACGAGATCTTTGCTGAGGGCATCGAGATACTGAAGACCAATCCCTGGGATACGCAGGCGTTGCGTGAAATGGCGCGTGCATGTGCCTTCAATCGATTTAACGAAGCCGAGTTGCGTTACCTGAAGAACGCGCTCGACGGCAAGCCAAAAGACGTCGAAGTTAACCGCCACTGTGCGCAATCGTTGGCTCGAATGGGTCAGTTCGACATGGCGATTTCTTGCTGGCACCGAGTCGGGGAAAAAACGAAAGGCGACGAAGCAGAACGCATGATGTCGGAACTGACCGTCGCGAAAACGATGGCTCAACCAGTTAGCCTTGAAGCCATCGGTGCGCTCGGCGATCGCCCCATGGCGCCCAAACCTTCGGCTGCACCAGCAGAAGGGCAAGAGCAGGCTGCAACGGGGGAAAACGATGAAACTAGCGACGAATCCGTCGCGGAAAACACTGAAGAAACGGCTGCGGAAGAGACAGATGAAGAAAAGCCAAAAATCGCGCTGAACCAACGCCAGGAACTCGAACGAGCGATCGAATCCAAGCCAACCGACGTCGATAACTATTTTCAGCTCGCTGACCTGCACTCAAAAGAGCGACGGTATAAGGATGCAGAAGCGGTGCTCGCCAAAGCAATGACGGCTGTAGGTCCATCGCTAAAGCTCGAAACAGCTTACGAGGACGCGCAGATTTTGCACTCACGAGCACGTGTCGCAATCGCCGAACAACGAGACGCCAGCGCGAAAACGGACGAATCCAAAGAACTCGTACAAAAAATGCGATCGGATCTGAATCGACTGGAACTGGATATCTTCGAAAAACGAGCGCGGCGTTATCCCGATCAACTACGGATGCAATTCGAGCTTGGCGTGCGATTGCGGCGAGCAGGAAATCACCTTCAGGCCACCAAGGCATTCGATGCGGCACGGAAAGATCCCAATTGCCTAGTCGCAGCGACTTTGGAAATGGGGGAGTGTTGGCAACAGCTGAAACAGTATGCCAAGGCGTTAAAGTGTTACCAGGTTGCCATCCACGAGAGCTCTGAGGTGGACGGAGAGCGGCAAAAACGTGCACTTTACCGCGGCGGAATCCTCGCAGCGGCGACGAAGCAGACGGATCAAGCCAAAACATGGTTCGCAGAACTGGTAAAAATCGATGCCAGTTACAAAGACGCATCAGCTCGGCTAGACAAACTCGGCTAAATCCGGCAAACTAGTGGATTACTCAGTGGGCATCGTCGAGGGCTTAGCCACGGACGACGATGCGGACCACTTCCCAAAACCACAGATCAGTTAGATTCGTTCACAGATGCCGAATACCGCCAGCGCCAAAAAACGCCTTCGCCAAAACGATGTTCTTCGATTGCGAAATCGATCGATCAAAACTGCCGTCCGGAGCCAAATCAAAAAGGTTCGTGCTGCTGTTTCTGAAGGTGATCTCAAGAAAGCTGAAGAAGAGTTTCGCGTTTGTGCTAAGAAGCTCGACAAAGCCGGTTCACGTGGCATCTTTCACCCGAACAAGTCAGCTCGACACAAATCACGATTGCAAGCGCTGATTCGTAAAGCAAAAGCCGCTGGCTAATCCAAAACTTGTTCCCATCCAGCGTCTTGGGAACGAGCTACCGAAGCCCCGACCGCCAGCGTCTAAGCTGTCGCGCAATTCCCTCCGGCCCGGTTCGATGCTACGCTCTCTTACTCTTGGGTGGCCACGAGAAACACTAGCTAGAGCGTAACTTGGCATTCACCAAAAATCGGTGCCAATTCCGCTTCAAATCGGCCCGCATCCTTCCTGACAGCGTTGCGCAAAAGCCAAATTTGCTTCGAATCTCGGATGCAAGGTATGCTACACAATCATGTCTCGGCTCGAATCCAATCCACGCACGATATCGTTTAACTGTCCGCACTGTGGTCATACCACGGACGTCGAATCGCGTTTCGCAGGACAGTCGGGGCCATGTGTCAGTTGCAGCAAGACAATTTCTATTCCTACGCTCGAGAGCTTAGCACCGCCGCCAACCCCGAAGTCGAAAAAGCCGTCCATGCATTGGGCCGTCAAAACTGCACTGGCGATCGGCAGCATCACCGCGTTGTGTTTTTTAGGCTTTCTCGTTGTAAAACTGGCTGGGCCCGTGATGCGAGCGGCACGTGATGCCGCGATTGCTTCCGACTGCGAAAAGAACTTGATCTCGATCGGTCAAGCCATCGAAGATTACTACATCGAAAACGGCCACTATCCGCCCGCGGTTGTTCGCGATGAAAACGGTAAACCGATGCATAGTTGGCGTGTGCTCATCTTGCCGTTTCTCGGCCCCGAAGCGCAAAGCACCTTTTCGAAATACGATATGAACAAGCCATGGGACGCCGTCGAGAACCGCGACTGCCTGGTCGAAATGCCGCCTGAGTTTCGATGCCCCGCCGATACAACGCTTGCACAAGACGAAACAAGTTATTTAGCGATCGTCGGAGATCGAACCGTGATCAATAAGTCGGGCGAAACCGTACGATCCGGCAGCGGAACGTTCGTTTTGACTGACCAACCGACAGAAACGATGGTTGTGGTCGAAGCGGTCAACTGCGGTGTCGTTTGGCTCGAGCCTCGCGATATCCCTGTCTCGACACTGCGCGCAGGGTTGAACGGCAGCAACGCAGTAGGGCCAGCCAGTCTCCATCCACAAGGCGTAAGCACATTGATGGCTGACGGTTCAGTTTTTCGATTGCCAGAGGAAACCACGCCCGAAGAACTGAAAGGCATGGCAACGATTGATGGCGACGAATACATGCCGGTACTCGAAGAGCTTCTTTTCGAGTAAACGTTTGCTCTGTCGTGCTCGTGTTGCAATTGGTGTCAGTGAGGCGTATCAAATAAAGCTATGCCGCCATTGAACCGCAAGCAACGACTCTACTACGCCGCCATCGGATGCGGCTTGCTGGCTTTGCTATTGGTTGCGAGGTTATTAACACCGAACAAGGGGGGCATGGGGACTCACCAAAAACTTGGGCTTCCGCCGTGCACGGCCATCATGTGGTTTGGCATTCCGTGCCCATCGTGTGGCATGACGACTTCATGGTCTCACTTTACTCGCGGAGAGTTCGTCCGTTCATGGCAATGCAACGCGGGCGGACTTTGCCTTGCACTTGCTTCGATCGGCACGGGATTTTGGACAATTACGATGGCGATCCGTGGCCGCTATTGGCGATTGATCACACTCGAGGCTAGCACCATTCTGGCAATCATTATTTTTGCTATCACGATCGTTGATTGGGTGTTACGGATTTTTTGATTTGACCTGTCCTCAAACCGGGCGAACACAGTACAAGTCCGGCCAGATCAATCGCGGCCCAATCCGTCCCGCACCAAGATCGCCCGTTCATCTCAAGGAGCCAGGATGTCTTTCCAACGTTTTGCATCCCGTCGTTTCGTCTTTTCAATCTTGATCATCGCTTGCATTCTGCCAACCGCGGGATGCATTGGAATGGTGGCGAACTTGTTGAACGTAGTGGGTGCTGGTTTGATGCCAGCCGCTTTCGCAGGCTTAGAAGAGAAAAAAGTCGCCGTTGTCTGCGTATCGAACTCCGAGTTATTTGGACCGACATCAACGTCCAGCGACATTGGATTACGTGTGTCAAAGTTGCTCGCTAAGAAAGTCAAAAAGGTCGAAGTTGTTTCACAGCAGAAGGTCGATGACTGGATTGATTTAAACGGTTGGGACATGGTCGACTTTATCGCGATCGGACGAGGCGTTGAAGCAGACATGGTTGTCGCCATTGATATTGATGCGATGAGTTTGCACGATGGACCAACCATGTACAAAGGCCGATCAATTGTTCACATCGTCGTCTACGATATGATTACCGGCGAGGAAGTGTTCTCGCGATCTCCGCCTGAAGTCGAGTTTCCCATGACGGCTGGCGTACCTTCAACGTCGACCTCCGAAAGAGAATTCCGCAAGTTGTTCATGGACAACTTGGCTGGACGTATCGCTCGTCATTTCTACGCATTCGACATCAACGAAGATGTTGCTGGGGACGTCGAAACCCTTTCACGATTGTAAGTTTCCAATTCGGAATCACACATTCAA
>CAYNJG010000051.1:0-34729 GCA_964397295.1 uncultured Pirellulaceae bacterium | reverse complement strand
TCTGCGGTTGCGGCTGTCCCAGAACCGCGTTCATGCGCATGGCTTCTCGTCCTCGTTTTGGCTCGCGCAAGTCGGACTCGCCGAAATCGCTGACCTGCTTACATTCGGACGTTGCAGATTACAGGACGATTTTGGGAGGGTCAGTATAAGGCTCAGATTCTGGATGAGGCATCGCTCTCGGCGTAGCCGACCGGATGTGGTGCGGGAATGGTCGCATCAAGTGGCTCGGCGGTGGACCGGGATGTATCCTGGCAGTTGACGCTTGAGTTGTCCGGTCTACGCTATGTCCTTATGGATTTTTTACCCGTAGTTTTTGACAAGTTGGTCCAGCTCAGGGACGACTTGGAAGCATTTGCTCGAAACGAAACCTCAGCTGCAAACGCTCATGTGCGCCTGGGAATTCGCCGATTTGCTGATCGTGCACTTAGACTGGCTGTCACGAGTTCCGGCTCTTCATGTTTTATTAAGGTTGCGTCATGATTTCTGACCGCTTTTCTCAACCACGCTTACATGTTGCGACGGTACTTGCAATTGTTTTCGCCGGCCTGCTAGTCACGCAAGCAACCGTCAGCGCCGACGAGCCTCTGCTCACTGGAGCGAGTGTGCTGCCGGTGGATCGAACCAAAGCGGAGGATGGAAAGGTTCATGACCGAGAGTCTGACTCGCCAACGCGGAAAAAGAAAACGCCCAACGTCGTTTTGATTATGGCAGATGATCTCGGTTGGAAGGATCTGCATTGCTACGGCAACGACAAACTCGACACTCCCAACATTGATCGACTGGCAGAGCAAGGGCTATTCTTCACCGACGCCTATTCAGCTGCCCCCGTTTGCACTCCCACACGAGCGGCTTTGATGACGGGCGAATCACCCGCGCGTCTGAATATCACCAATCACGCTGGAGGACACCCTCCGAACTTCCAAAAGCCTGGCACCGATTTAGTAACACCGATTTGGTTGCGACATCTGCCGCTGGAGCGAGTTACGCTGGCCGAGCAACTCAAGAAGGCAGGGTACGCAACTGGTTTTGTTGGGAAGTGGCATCTCTCTCACCGCCCTCAATCAAAGTCCGATTCGGGCGAGGGTCCGACTGAACCCGAGCTGCGTGCAGAACACCAGGGTTTCGATATCAACATCGGAGGCTGCCGTTTCGGCGGACCACCAAGCTATTTCAGTCCGTACAAGATTCCCAACCTGCAAGGCAAAGAGGACGGCGAGTATTTGCCAGACCGATGCGCCGATGAGTGCATCAACTTCATCAAGTCCGCCAAAACGGACGGCGATCGGCCGTTCTTTCTTTGTTGGTGGAACTATTCCGTCCACTATCCATTTCAAGCTCCTGCAGACTTGATCGCGAAGTATGAAAAACGGAAAGGACCCGGCGTCGAAAATCCGACTTACGCTGCAATGATCGAGGGGATGGATGCATCGATTGGCAAACTCCTCAAGGCCATCGACGATCAGGGACTGAGCGAAGACACTTTGGTGATCTTTACCTCGGACAACGGGCCGTTCGCGGCGAATGTGGAACCGTTGCGGGCGGAGAAAGGCTTTCTGTATGAAGGTGGAATTCGGGTTCCGATGATTGTTCGCTGGCCTGGGCAAGTAAAGCCTGCGACGCGAACATCGACACCCGTGATCACGATGGATATCCATGCGACAATTCTTGAAGCCGCAAATCTCGAGGCTGATCCGTCCAATACGCCTGATGGAGTTTCTTTGATACCGATGCTCAAGAACAATGTGGAGCTAGAACGCGAGTCGATCTATTTCCATTACCCGAACTATGCCTTCCACAAAGGCAATCGTTTGGCTAGCGCGATTCGTTCGGGTGACTATAAGTTGATCAAGTTTTACGATGACGAGTCCGTTGAGCTTTACGATCTTAAGAAAGACATCAGCGAGTCGCGGAACATTGCAGGCGAAATGCCTGAGAAGGCAAAGCAGCTTCGAGCGGAGTTGGAAGACTGGCTGAAGAAGACCAACGCCAGCCAACCTCAACAGCAAGTACAGCCCTGATGTGGAGTATTGCTGCTTGTAATTCGACATGCCAGGTTGCCCGTCTGAACATGACCTGACCTGAGGCGTCGGTGCGTAGGTGTCCTAATTAGGTTGTTTGTTCCAAGACGAGATGATGCTATTTCGCTTACACTAAGTGAGTCTTCAAGTTCATCCCTTCAGGTTTGGATCACCTGGAGTAGCGTCGAACGTCGGAATTATTCAAACGGTAGGGTTAAAAACAACAAATGGATTCACAAATATTTCGCGGCTGCATACCGGCTTTGATGACTCCCTGTCTCGAAGATCGAACGCCCAATTATCCGGCGCTCGTTCAGAAGGCCAAGGAGTTGGTCGACTTGGGAATGACGGGAGTCGTTTATTGCGGATCAATGGGCGACTGGCCGCTTCTTTCAGATGATCAACGGCAGGAGGGAGTTCGGCAATTGTGCGATGCCGGAGTCCCTGTAATTGTTGGTACCGGTGCTCAGAATACACGATTGGCTGTGCAACATGCCGCACATGCTGCTGAAGTCGGCGCCGCCGGTCTGATGGTCATACCGCGAGTGCTTTCACGCGGAACGTCACCCGCCGCGCAGCGTCAGCACTTTGCCGACATACTTGCAGCAGCGCCGAACCTGCCAGCGGTAATCTACAACAGTCCTTACTATGGCTTTGAGACCAAAGCCGATCTATTCTTTGATCTGCGTCGCGAGTTTTCGAACCTGATTGGATTCAAGGAATTCGGAGGTGCACAGGCCTTGAGCTACGCGGCCGAGCATATTACTCACGCCGAAGAAGATGTCGTTTTGATGGCGGGAGTCGACACTCAGGTCTACCACGGCTTCGTGCGCTGTGGAGCCATCGGGGCGATCACTGGCATTGGGAACTGCCTTCCCGTAGAAGTGCTCCGATACATCGAGCTTTGCAGGCAGGCAGCAGCAGGCGACCCATCGGCCGACCGATATGCGCAGGAACTGGCGGCTGCGCTGCAGGTTCTATCTCTCTTCGACGAAGGCCCTGACCTTGTTCTTTACTATAAGTATCTGTTGACTCTGCTTGGCGACTCGGACTACACGCTGCAAGTTAATCCGACGGACAAGCTAAGTCCCAGTCAGGAACAGTTTGCCAAAACTCAATTGAACCAGTTTCGATGCTGGTGGAAGAATTGGCCTGGCAAGGATTGATCGACCGAACCGATCGGAGTAGTCGCGCTGGAACCGACTCTGGCTAAAGTCGTGAATGAACGTTTTCAATTCTTCGACAGGAATCGCGGTGAGCCGCAAGCGTATGCCGGATCGCCTCGGATACTCGTGGGCCGTGGATATAGTTTGTGATGTTAGTCTGTTCAAGTTCTTCCGGTTTGAGGATACTGCCGTCGTGCGCATGTTGAGCTTCATTTGGCACTTATCGCCAAGCTTCTCAGAAGTAGAGATAAGGATGAGATTTTAGGTAAATGACGGAGCGACTTTCACGCTGCATAACATGCCTGTTGTCGACGATTCTGCTCGTCGGTCTTGCTTTGCCAGTCCATGCCCATAACGGGAGCGTCGTTGTCACATCCGTCGTCGACGGTGTAGAGGTGGACGGCGATCTCAGTGATTGGCCAGGCGATATTCCGTGGCATCCTGTTGGCTTGAATCTCTACGGGAATCCCGAGAGTCACGACGGAGATATTTCGGCTCGATTTCGTATCGCGGTTGATGTCGCGGACTTGAAAGTCTATGCCGCAGTCGAAGTTCGAGACGATTCTCCCATGCCCGAACCGATGGGATATAGGACCTGGAACTCACATGACTCGGTTAGTGTCCTCCTTGAGGTGCCGAGTCCCAATCAAAACAACGGTAAGGAGCCAAACGAAGTCAATTTGGATTCAGCAGAAGTGATGCATGTCATCAAGAGTCAATCCAGCTTCTTCGAATGCAGTTTTGACCTTCGCGATGCTGGGTACACCGATTTTAGCCAGCCGCTCTCGGCCGCTTTCACGGTTGCCTGCAACGACAAAGACGAAGATGGCTCTTTCACAGTCAAGTTCTGGTCTCCGGAAATTGACAAGTCCGTGGACCCTTTCCGTCGAGGTGATCTTGTCATTTGTGGAGCGCGACGTGGTCGGGTTAAAGGGAAGTTAGCCCGCCGTCCGGGACTAAATGATGTCGGCCGTTTGATGCTCAACTTTCGTTCCGTTGACCATCCATTAGTTGACGTCAGCCTGCGTACCGAGCCCGGCGGAACCTACAAACTGGATCTACCCGAGGGTCGCTACCTGCGTAGCGGCACCCATCTTCCGCCGGTGACTCTGGAAGTTCGCGACGGAGAAACGACGGTCGATTCGATCGAGTACGCACTTCCGGCTTTGCGGCGTCTGCCACTTGCGGAGTACGACTCGCGGGAAAAACTCAATTCGAATTTTGCGCCGATGCTTAACCGTGGCACTAACTCTCAGCATTACGAAATCAACAATCTTCACGGTTTGCCTAACAGCGGTATCCTTGCACTTGCAGAAGATTCGACCGGGGCTCTGTGGATTGGGACCGAAGCGAATCTGGCTCGTTACGACGGCACGCGTTTGAGCGTCTTCACCGATGAACTTGCGGTTCGGACCCAAGGTCTTTGGGGAGATCACGAACACAATCGACTTTGGGTTGTCGGAAAAAGTGGGGTGGGCTACATCTCCGACGGAACCATGACAAAGTTTCCGCTTCTTGATGAGCAGTTTGCCCTTTGTGTGGGCCCGACACACGACGGGCGTGTGGCGATTGGAACCAAGATGGGTTTATTCCTCTGGGACAACGAACAGTTTAAGTATCAAGGAACGTCGGACGGGCTACCAGACGAATACATTGCGGCAATCGTGAGTGACCAGGATCGTGGAGTTACCTGGATCGGCACGAATATGGGGTTGGTAGCTTTCGACGGAACAAACTATGAACTCTACGATCAGCACGGTCTGGATGACCCGCGGATCGTTAGCCTTTTTGTAGACAGCAAGGGACGACTCTGGACGGGAACGGCAAGCTCGCTCTACTATTTCGAAGGCGATCGATTTCACCTCGTGCACAAGCACGAGACAGAACGAAAGGCCTACGCTCGATCATTCGCCGAACTGAACGACGGTACCATTCGAGTAGGAGCCTTCGACGAGGTTGTTGAAATACCGCCAGGTTTTCCGCAGACCGGCCACGTGATTCATCCCGAAGCTGCGCCGTGCGAGTCGATGTTGCTGGACCGGAACCGGCAACTTTGGATGGGTTTTGGCCATGGCGAATTGTGGCGTGACGATCGAGGCCTGCAGAAGAAATACACCGCTTCGTCCGGCTCTTTCCTACGCTTCCCATGTTCCGTTGGCGATCACCTTTGGATGTTGCATCTTACTCCGGGATTCAATGTGCGTCCCCGGAAATGGGCCGCAGTCAGGTTCGATAAAACGACTTCCGATTGGCAATCGTTTCCAATCACGCTGCCAGCCGACGCCAAGACGGAGCATCCATTCATCATTACCAACTTTTTTGCCTCCGACAACGGAGTCTGGTGCGGTACGAAAGCTCATGGCGTGTTTAAGCTGCGCGACAAACAGTGGGAAGCAGTAAAGCTCGATACTAAATCCTTTACCGAGATTTCGTTCGTGACAGAAGATTCGCAACAGAGACTATGGATCGGCACCCTCGATCAACTCTTTCGTAGTGAAGATGGCAAGATGACTCCGTTGACACTTCCACACATGCCCGGAGGTACGGAGCTGCGCCATTTAGCCGAGTCTCCGGACGGACGGTTTGCGATCGGAACCACTGAGGGCATTTTTGTTGTCGATGACAAGATGCAGCTGCTCATACGTCATCACGAATCGACCGGGCTGTTGGCCAACGACTCGAAAGCAATCAGGTACGGTGCCGATGGGAAACTATGGGTGGCTAGCAATTCCGGGCTCCAGTCCATTCGAGGCGGCCTGCGCTCATATCGTGCAAAAGACGGAATGCTGGATGATCGCCCCGGTTGGTTGTTGCAAATCTGGGATGATGAAGTTTGGTGCGGAGCACACGCGGGCATTAATCGAATATCTCTTTCCAATGACGTCATCCAGCATCTCCTCAGTAACGATGGATTTGGGGAGCACCAGATTACCGGCGCAGCACGGGATGGAGAAACCATGTGGCTGACTGGCGGATCGGGCGTGTGGTGTTATAGTCGCAGCACTGAATCGCCTCGTGTTTCGATCACAGGCGTAGTAACCACCGAGTCCATGGGACCACGGGACAGGCTTTTCGTCACCTCCGATCTCAAGTCAGTTCAAGTCAAGCTTCAAGCAACGAGCTCGAAAACTCGCAGTGGAGGCATGATCTACCAACATCAGATCGACGACGGGGCATGGAAAAGAACAGAACCAAATGCCAAGTTCGACGTTCCGCCGAAAGGGGAGTACCAATTGCGATTTCGGGCCATTGACCGTGACCTACGAGTCTCTGAAACCCTGCAGATCGCATTAAATGTCCGCCCACCTTACGGGCGTTGGTTGAAGAACCTTCTACTCGTTGCTGCAGTTATTGCCAGTGTGGTTCTTGGTTTGCTCTATTTTGTACGCATCCGGAGCGAAAGGTCTGACTTGGAGCAGAGTGTCAAGGACCAGTCTGTACAGCTGTCGGATTTGGAGCGGCAATTACAACACTCGGAGAAAATGAAAGCTCTGGGTACGCTGGCTACTGGCGTGGCGCACGATTTCAATAATTCGTTATTGGCAATCAACGGTAACGCAGAACTCGCGCTAATGAGTGAATCCGCTGCCGACAAAGACGAGTTGATTTCCGAGCTCTTGGCGGTCACTACCCAAGCCGCTGACCTGACGCGATCCATGTTGATGTTTGGTGGCAAAGGTACGGCCAAAAAACAGACCGTTGATCTTAATGTTCCGATCTCAGAAGCAGAGAAAATTCTACGTCGCACTTTACCAGCGTCCATCGCTTTCGCCTGCACACTTTCGGATGAACCAATCTATTGCGAAGCAGATCCGTCACAGATTCAGCAAGTTGTTGTCAATCTTGCTTTGAACGCTAGAGATGCCATGCCAAAAGGCGGCTTGCTCAAATTGCAACTTGAAGAAGCTGCAGGGAACGCTCGGATTTTGGTGAGCGATATTGGATGTGGCATGTCAGAGGAAACTCAAGAACGAATCTTTGAACCGTTTTACACAGAAAAAACTCGTGGCAAAGGGACAGGGCTAGGTCTTGCAATGGTCCACGCAATTGTTGGAGATCACGGTGGAGAGGTCATCGTCAATTCAGGCGAAGGCAAGGGTTCAGAGTTTCAAGTCGTCTTGCCGTTGAGCGATCCTGGGCCGGATCCGCAAACGGCAGATTTGCCTGTAAGAGCGTCGCGTGCTAATAACAACGGCCGAGTGCTGTTAGCTGATGATGAAACTCACGTTCGGACAACCTTGGCAAAGGGCTTGCGTCAGGCGGGCTTCGAAGTGGAAACGGTTGGTGACGGCCAGGAGTTCGTGAGTCGTGCCAATCTGCGCCAATTCGATTTGGTCATCGTCGATGTCGATATGCCGGGAGAAAACGGTTGGGATGGCCTCAGGAAAGTTCGAGAAACCCATGCAGATCGATTGGCCATTGTCATCTCCGGGTTGCCAAGTGGGGAACATCGAATTGACGAGCGAACGACTGCGTTTCTGCGTAAGCCTTTCTCACTGCGCAAGTTGACCGACACAGCCGCAAGGCTGCTTACGGACTCGGCATAGCCACAAAGCTGTTTCAGCTTGAGCTGATCGCCAACCTGAGCGTAATCTTGAAAACTTTGCCTATCAATTCTCGGCCTCGACGCAAAGATGCCGCACCGTCTTTCGGTGTGCTCCGATTCCTTGGTGGTGTAAGTGCTTTTAGCGAATGAGCGATTCGCACGTTGAAGAACGCCTGTGCTGGCGTGTCAGATTTACAAAAGTTGTCGTCAGATCGAATTTTGGAATTGGGTGATAGCAGTCGCTGGCTGTACTGCGGCATACGAAAGTCGGAGCCCTAAGTGGTCCAGCTGACATGCCTAAGCCTTAAATCTTAACATCTCGCAATTGGCACGTTTTTTGATCTTCTTTCTTTTCACTATCCCTTCGTTTTATTGGAGTGAAGCATGAAGTCGCATCTAAAAAACACCTTCGGAGTTACTGCTGTCGTAGTCTGTTGGATGGTATTGACGCAAGTTGCCGCTGCGCAATCCGGCAGCAGGAACAGTGGAAATCAACTGCCACAAACATTGCGGCCGCAAAGGCTACCTTCTGCTGCTGTTCAGGAAACATATAGGGCACCACAAGGTTCTGCTCAACGTCGCCAATCATTTTCCTACGAATCACGACCGCGCGAGATAACCCGTGCAGGCTTGGAGCAGTACGGTCACCGAGCGTGGGACAACTTGTTGCAAAAGTATGTTGATCGAAACGGAAACGTAGATTACGCCACTTGGCAATCTAACGAGCAGGACCGATCGACGCTGCTTCAATATCTGCGCGGTATGAGTTCTATTGATGCATCAGTCAGGCCAAGTCGCCAATCAGAGATGGCGTTTTGGATAAATGCGTACAACGCATTGACCATTGAGGGTATTCTTCAGCTATTTCCAACCAAAAGTATCAAAGACCATGCTCCCGACGCGAATGGTTTCAACATTTGGGATGATTTCAAATTGCCCGTGGGCGGTACTGAGTATTCGTTGAACGACATCGAGCACAAAATACTCCGCAAGATGGGCGACCCTCGAATTCACTTTGCTATCGTCTGTGCGTCAAAAAGCTGTCCGCAGTTGTCGCAGCGAGCGTATTTCGCAGACTCGTTGGATGAACAACTCGCGTACAGCACGGGGCTGTTTTTTCACTCGTCTGGCAAATTTAGTTACGACTTGCAGCGAGGCCAGATCGGGTTGTCACCCATCATCAAGTGGTTCGGTGAGGACTTCGGTCGCAGCGATCAGGAACGATTACAATACCTATCACAATTCATGCCCGCTGATGCCGGCAGATTGGCAGCCAGCGGTTCGGCGACGATCAGCTACCTCGATTATGACTGGGGACTGAATCTGGCCCCACGCAAGAGCTCAGTACCTGGCCGAAAAGTTGTTTCTGTTCAAGCTTTGCGATCTCAGGGATCAACAACGCGTCAACAGTCGTCAAACCAGAATTTTTCGACCCAAGGATCGTCGACTCGTCAGCCGATTGAGACTTACCGCTCGACGCAGCAGCAGCGCCGTTGTGACAAAGATGGTTGCTTATCGCAATCGGCATATGATCAACGTGCATTCGGGCAATAAACTGTTGTTGGTGTTACCGTAATCGGACAAGCAAAACGTAAGTTGCAGAGTTGATTGCGATTGACTATCGAAGCGTCGTGATTAATGTGAATGACTCGAACGGCTGAAAATGGGCGACGAGGAAGAGATGATTTCACAGCGACTACTACTCACCCGGCTGAAGTCGTTCCTGGGCATCCTAATGGTGATTGCGCTTTGCCACGTTGGTGAAGTTTCAGCTGGTCGTCCGTTGGTGCTCGGGCATGGAGTCGGGCTTTACGAGGTGGGTCCTTTGATCGCCCACGATGACTTCGAGAATCTTGAGAACTGGGTAGTTCAGATTCAAGAGAAATCCGGATTCAATCCCGCCCATGTTGAGGCTCGCGATGGCGCAATGGACTGTTTTCTGCCCGGGCGTGGATGCACGGCGTGGTTCAAAAAGAAATTTCCGACTCGCGTGACCATCACTTACGACGTGATTTGCCGGACACACGACCCCAAGATCAATGGCCTCTCGCCGACAGACGTGAACAACTTCTGGATGGCCATGGATCCAATCGATGCCGATCAGGGGTTGTTTGATTCGTCACGCTACACAGGCGACTTTGGATCCTACGACAAGATGCATGGTTACTACGCCAGCACAGGAGGACGCAAGAATACGACGACTCGAATGCGACGCTACCCGCGCAAAACGACTGGCAAACCGATTGATCATGTCGCGCTGAACGACAAGGACGGGCGACTTGGGTACTCGATCCTTCCTGACCAAGTCATGAAGGTTCAGTTGGTGGCCTACGACGACGTGGTCCAATACATCGTCGATGGCAAGCTGATTTATCAGATGTGTAAAGCAGACGCGATTCAACTCGAAAGTCGTGATGACAAAGGCAAACGAGTGCAGCGGGACGCCGTCTACGATCTTCAGCGTTATCCCGTCTATCGCGAGGGTTACTTCGGATTCCGCATGGTGCAGACGCATCACGTTTATTCGAATTTCAAGGTGTACTCTCTCGAAACGATCGAGGGCGGCAAACGGCGGCCTACGGTACGCGTCGATTCATTGAGTGGTTTGCGTGAAGCAGTTGCCAAAAGCAATCAGCAGATCATTCTGCAGCCGGGAAACTACCGCGTTGAAGACAATGAGGGTTTTCGCTTCTCCGGTTCAAGCAACGACGTCGAGCTGAGCGGCTGTCACATCGAAGTTCCGATGGCGGTGGCCTCTGGCGAGAGCCTTTTCTACTTGGTCGGTGACCACATCACCCTGCGCGGCGGGGCTCTCGAAGACACCGATCCTGAAGGCATCACTCAGGTCAAAGCCTTTGGAGCCTACAACCAGCGACAGAAACTCGGCGGGATGAACGACATCAAGGTTCCCGGCGACGACAACCGTATCATCGGTATGAAAATGACCGTGCGAGGATCGTATCCCTACGGGTACGGCAACATGTTCGGGATCGGGAACGATAGTGTTGTCGAACTGTCAAAGCATTGCGGTATTCAGATCCGTGGAAACCGGACACTGATCGACAGTTGCAACATCAAAATGCAAGCGTTTGGTCATGCGATCTATGTGCAGGGGAGTGATCGAACGACGATCCGCAACACGCACGTGGAAGGAACCGTACGTCCTAGTAACGATTGCTACAGCGAAACAGACGATGGCGACTTGGCCAAGCGATTCAAATACCAGCTTCAGTGGCCCGACTCGGTAAAAGGTGTGCCGATCCCGCGTGATCACATGATCAACTGCACCGAAGACGGCATCAGGGCTTACGGGCGAACCGGCGAAATGATCGTCGAGAACTGCGTCGTAAAGAAATGTCGCGGCGGAATCAAACTCTACATGGCAAAGAGTGCAAAGGTCACCAACTGCAAAGTCATGGACTGTGTCGTGCAAGGTTATTCGCTGCCAAGCCGAGGCGTGATTTCCAACTCAAGCGGAAACGCAGCCTACGGTCCGCTGCTTTACATTCATTTCGACAAGCATCACAGTCAGCAGATCGACTTGGAGGTTCTACCGTCTCCGCATGGAATGGGAGATCATCCACTCGCCGCAATCAAAGGGCGCGGGCATCGGATCACATTCACGCAGAAGGGCGATGCGAAACCAAAAAACAGTCGTCCGATCATTGTTGGCTATCCCATGAGGTTTGACTTTCTCTGTGTGGACTATCCAAAGGTACCCCACGGTTACGAAGAGCACTTCACAAAGTATTCGCCTGATACGTATACGGCTGAGGGAATCACTATCAACAATGGCACCGCCCATTCCGTTGTCCTCTCGGAACTCTCTAGCGAAAATGTGGTGAATAGCGTTGGGCCCGTCCGCGATTTAAGAATTGGCAAATCGTTGAAGCCAAAGGGAGTTCTGCGAGAATAAGTCTAGGTCACTCAAGCCATTCCATTGGGCCTCAGCGATTGCATCGACTTCACGACGCCGAAGTCCTGTTCGGTGCATGCGGATTGCGTCGAGCGAGTTAACGTCTATTTGTCGCTCGTAGAACTGTTTCTAGTCTCTCGGGTATTGACGGAATAGAAGCTTGGCCACTTGCGAGGTAGCTTTCCTTCATTCTGCATCGTCAGGATCATTTCCGTCATCTCTGGGTAGTTCTTCCGGATCGCATCACGATTCCCTTTCAAACGCCATTCACTTTGTCCCGGCGCGTCAAAGCCGTCACCCCGCCAACCTTCCATGGCATCAGTCATTACGCAAAAGAAGAACTCAGGGACCAGGCAGCCGGGATGTGAAATGCAGTCCTGGTCGTAGACGTAATGCTCATGCTTGACAGCCTTTTCCGCTGCTTGATGGGCAATGCTGCGAGTTTTTCGATCAAGGCCGAAAGCGGCCGAGTATTCCAATTCCCAAAAGTGTCTCTGAAGGAAATGAAACAGCTCCTCCTGGATATTACTGAGATGCAATTTTTCACCATCTCGGAAAGAACTCCACCCTTGATGGTAGACGCTGGGATGTGCACCATCGAAAGACTTGTACTTGGCTTTGCGTTGCGTCACATATAGTACCAACCGATTCTCGTCATCCACCTTTTCTTTCCACTTGTTCCATAAAGACGCATCATCTGGCACGCCGTCCTGGTCATTGTCAATCAGCCCCATTAACACGTGAGCGATTCGGTGCATGTCGGCTCTCTGCTTTTCGGTTTCGCCGACAATTGCGATGACGCCTAAGAAATCCAGATACTGGTCTCCCATTTCTTTTCTTCTGGGATACGCGCTAACAAATCGGGCGGGCAGCGGGCTGATGAATTTGAAGTCGGTGAAATGTTCTGGTTTGGGATGGATATACGTGCGGCCAGCAGAATGATCTTTGTCCGCAGCATTCATTGGAGAGGGAGCTGCAAAGAAAACAATTGACGCCAGGAGGATGCGAGAAGTGCGCATGGATTTGGTTGGTCGAGGGTACGAGGGCGAACAAGTGACTTCGGTTTCATTTTGCAACAAGCTATTTAAATTAAGTAGCTCGTTGGATTTACCCATCCTGCTTGTTGTCGACTGCAGCAAGAAACTGGTCGATCAATCCTTCCGGTGCATTGACGATATGTTTGGGGCCTGGAAACCCGCCGCTTTTGACATCGTCGATATAGTCTCGAAATCCCTCGACTCGCTCCACTTGGATTGCCTGTTCCATCTTGAACAGGTTCCGATACTGTTTGGTGTGTCGCGGATAAGGAGGAGCGTGATTGCCCAAAATGTCTTCGGCAAACATGAATTGAATGTCACCGCCACTGCCGGCGCCAATCGACGAGGTCACCAGGCTGGTGCGGCTGGAGATTTCCGCAAGTAACTGGGCCGGGACGACTTCGACCTCAACCGCCCACGCTCCCGCTTCTTCAAACGACTTGATCTGCTCGAATATACACTTAGCTTCTTCAATGGTTTTGCCGACAGCTTTTAGGCCTCCCGTCCAAGTGCTCAAGCGGGGCACCAGACCAGCGTGAGCTTCAACAGGAATGCCAGCATCAGCAACAGCTCGAATCAGTTTTGGTCCCCATTGGCACATGATTCCATCGGCGCCCGCTTCCATTGCGACGTAGCCAGCGCGTACCGCTTCCGCCGCGGTGGCAATCTTTGTCAGTCCGATACAGAACGTCATAAATGTATTAGGCGCTGCTTCTCGCATCTCGATTGCGCTGGCCGGGTTGCCAGGGTCAAACTTGACTTTGAGCGTATCGATTCCCGCCTCCTCAGCCGCTGTTGCCTCGCTGGTCGTAAATGGCATCGTTTCGGTTAGAACCGTTTTGCCCTTGAGGTCTTGAAGGTGCTTGACGGTATAGTTGCGAGTTGCATACGACCCGCCCAGTGTCATGGTCCGGTGCAGTCCTCGTTTGTTTGCATCTCTGGGAGCCAGTTCCCCAAAAGGGTTTTCTTCGGGTTTCATGGGTTCGATTCTCGATTGGTTGTCAACAGTTGGGCTCGCAAAGGCAAGTGCCTAGTTGCATCAGATTGCGTGCGTATCGTTTGGAGTTGTGACCTATAGAGTGCCAGTAGGCGCCTAAGTGGTCAACTGTGCATATGTTTGCTGGAAACATGCAACTCTCGGCGTTTCTAATTGTCAATGCGCACAGCGGCAGTCTTACCAAGTTGGTCACATTGCACCTCGATGATGTCTCCGACCGCCACCCGCCAAAGTGGCAATGGGGACCCAGTCAGCACGACTTGGCCGCGACGCAAACGGCGGCCATATTTCTCGAGGTGTTCGGCAAGGCGGATGACACTGGCCATCGGACCGCTTTCAAGCTCACTCCCCGCAGCCTCTCCGAGAATCTCGCCGTTACGCAAGACTCGAACCGTTGCAGATGATAGGACTTCGGCGTTCTCAAGCGGCGTCTGCTCAACGGGAAGCACAACCCCGGCGTGAATCGCATTGTTGGCAATCAATTCAGCCGCCCGTTGGTCAGCTGATCCACGGAAGACATAGTTGTGAAGCTCGATGACGACGAAGCCTTCCGCCAGGACCTCGGGATTCTGCCGTAACCATTGAGCGGACGGCACTTCGTCTGCCAGTCGGACTGCGAACTCACCTTCGATCGCTAATCCATCAAACCCCGTCGCGTGAAGCGTGCTTCCAGACGCGTGCAGCTCAGACTGCCAAACGTGACCGAAAACGGGACGGTCAAGACCTAGCTGGTTTTGCATGGTCCGACTGATGCAGCCGATCTTGTAGCCAGCCACGTGTTCACCACGCTGCTCGCGGAGCAAAGCTACCCTGTGTTGCACCTCGTAAGCCTGTTCAACAGACAAGAGAACTTCCGGTTTCGAAAAGGAACTTCCTGGGTGTTGCCGGTCGAAGTCTTTAAGCTGCTCGGCTGCAAGATGATCCAGATCCATGTCAACAATCCATCGAGTTGCCGAACGTCCGTTAAAGGGAACGAACGAAAGGCATGTGTAACAAGAAACGGGGTTATGAGGTCTCCGGATTACCCCATGACTATTCCTTGGCTCGTCGACTTCGAAAGACTACTTCGTAACGGCAGCGCCCGGCGTCTTGGAATGTGCGTTCTGTGGGAAGTCGAATGTTAGCACGAGTGGTTCAGTTCCCGTGTTCTCGATCTCCACACCGCCGCTTGCAAGTGCGGACTGAGTGATGAATCCGATCTCGGGATAGAGCTCGCCCAGAATCATGCCTTGGTGATATCGCACTTCTAGCTTTCCAACACGACCGCTTCCACCATTGGTATGGAACAGCGCGGGACTCTCCGGACAAAACTTGGTCTTACCGCCAGGCTGAATGGTCAATCGCAGGATCGAGCACTTCTGATCTCCGAGGAAATCACCGTAGACAATCCATTTTGCGTCAACGTCTTGGTCGCTAAATTCTTCGGCGGTGATCGCTGGACGCGAATTCTTCTGGACGAAATCCGGGTCCTGGTTCGCTGCGAAGTCGAACGTTTCAACAAGGTATTCCCAGTCTTCGTGTCGGTCCTTCGGATAGTCCTCTTCCCGACATGCGTAAAACGCATCGGCTGCTCCGATACGTCCGTCAAGTGTCAGGTCTTCGGCCAGGAAGTGCTCGTCCATCGTGACGTGCAACTCGTGCGTGCAAAGGTCGGTCGGCGAGTGCAGTACACCGTTCGGCATCACGAAACCGTTATCAAGTTGCATCATCACGTGCGGTGACAAATGCCGAACCCCGTTGTATTCGCCCTGTCCGAATTGCTTCATGCAGGCAAGAAACTGGTCCTTGGTCACGAACGGGTACAGTCCCATTGCCGTGGTGTGATAATGCGATGGGCTGACTCCGGGGTTGTCAAACGAGTTGATGTCATACACTTCCCATTTCGACCAATGAAGATGATGCGGAATCGGATTCAGATTGTCGAACTTCTTTGACACAATCGGCCACGTCGGATCACCGAACATTGATTTCGAAAAAGCCGTGATCTTCTCACCCATCACAGCTTCTGGATTGGCGGCGATCAAATCCTGCAGTGAGACGACCTGTCCATCCGGAGTGAGGACGTGCGATTCACCTTCGCGAAACGGTGCCTTCTTTGTGCGTGTATCGATGACACCGGTCACGATGGGAACGGTACAGCACATCCAGATTTCGTCGAGTCCTGTGCCGTTCATGTAGTCCGGATAGTACGATTTCTCGTCAAGACGAATGCGTTTACCGGGCGTGCAAAATGTCCGGCCAGCGTAGCGGTGCAGCAGTTGCAACACGCCGTCATTCTTGTTGACGCAGTCATCGAGAATCGAAGCCGATGCTCCGCCGGTCCCGTCGATCACATCTTGTTGCGGGTACTCGTGCAGTTTGTCCGCGAGGATTGACGTCGAAGCAGCCATGAATGATGTACCTCAATGAGTCTGAAGAACGTGGCGGTTCTACTCTAAAAGATGTTTGGGGGAGATGATGGGTAGTTTCAGTTTGCAACCACACATCGAGACGGGCTAAGAACCGAATTACTAGTCAGAGCCTGGAGTATAATAACAAGAGTAGCAGGAGGGAATGGACCTCGAGTCCCGCGCATGGTGGAATGCGTCCCGAACAAATGCTCCACGTCCACTTGACAAAAATAGACTAAAACCGAGTCGGCGTTCCTTGGAGAGAACGCCGATGAAGAAGTCCAGCGACAAGTCGGCGACACGAATTTCTACGTCACGCGATAATGTCGTGAACGACGTTTCCATGCACGTTTGTCAGCCGCCGCTGGATGCCGTTGTGGTAGAACGTCAGCCGCTCGTGATCCATTCCCAATAGATGCAGCAGGGTAGCGTGGAAGTCGTGCCAATGCACCGGATTCTCGGTGGCCTTCCAGCCAAGTTCGTCGGTCTCGCCGTAGGACATTCCAGGCTTCAGACCGGCTCCAGCCATAGCCACCGAAAAGCCGTACATGTTGTGGTCGCGGCCCTTGCCTAACACTCCATCGCCCGCCTGCGTGTAGGGCGTGCGGCCGAACTCGGTGGTGAACAGGACCAGGGTGTCCTTGAGCATGCCGCGTTGCTTGAGGTCTTGGATCAGCGCTGCCACAGGCCGGTCCACGCGTACGGCTTCGCGGCTGTGATTGCGCACCATATCTTCATGCCCGTCCCAGTTGATACGCGGGCTGCCAAACGAACCGCCAGAAATAACCTGCACGAAGCGCACGCCTTTCTCCAGCAGGCGTCGCGACAACAGACAGTTTCTGCCAAAGTCCGCCGTCGGTTCGCGGTCCAGTCCGTACGTTTTTCGAGTCGCTTCGGTTTCGTCGTCCATTTCGACCACGTCCGGCACGGCCAGCTGCATCCGCGCGGCCAATTCGTGACTGCGAATCCGCGCCAACAATCCATCCTCGGTGCCGTTTCGCGTAAGGTCGTCCTGATTCATCTGAGCCAGTAGTCTTCGGCTTGCCATGTCGGTGCTGGCTGCAATTCCCTCGGGAGGGAACAGATCGGGGATCGGCGTGCCTTGGCTGTTGAAAGCCACACCTTGATGCACGGACGGTAAGAAGCCGTTGGACCAGTTGATCGTGCCGCCCGCCGGATATCCGCGCGAGTCCGGCAGTACCACGTAGGCAGGTAAGTCTTCTGTCTCTGCGCCCAGCCCGTAGGAAATCCAGGAGCCCATAACGGGGAAACCGTTTAGCTGGAAGCCGGTGTTCTGCTGGAAAGTTGCCGGTGTGTGATTCGCGGAGTCCGCAACCATCGACTTGATCACGGTCAACTCATCCGCCACGGACGCCAGATGGGGAAACAAGTCGGACACCCACAAGCCGCTATCGCCGTGCTGTTTGAAATCCCAGTCATTCTTGCGAATCAAGCCAATCTGGTTGAAGAAGGTCGCCGGTCGCTCTTCATACTGCAGCTCCTTGCCGTGCAACCTGGCCAGTGCCGGCTTGTAGTCGAAACTGTCCAGGTGACTCAGGCCGCCCATCAGACAGATGTGAATGACGCGTTTGGCTTTTGGGCGAAAGTGTGGCTGATGCTCCGCTCCACTGGCAGTTCCCGCAACAAGACTCGACAGCGCAGCTCCGGTGAGCCCATAGGCTCCGAACGCGAACAACTCTCGCCGTGGAATTTTTCGATTTCGCTTACTATCTGACATACAGCAGCTCGTTACTGTTGAAGACCACCCGGCAATAGGCCGATAGTCCGTGCGTTTTGATAAAGGGCGTCGCCTGGCGGACGTCTTTGTTCGCCGCTTCCCGGCTATAGGCCAGCCGGAACAATTCACGAACCTGGGCATCCGTATCCGTGTTGTTCGTCTGCAGTCGCTCGGCCACCGCCTCGGACATCAGCAACACGAAGGCATTGTTCATCAGTGATAGCGACTGCAGCGGCGTAGTCGTCTCGGCGCGGTTGGGAGTGATCGCAGATGGATCCGGGCAATCGAAGGTGTCCAGCATGGTCCGCTTGGCACCGCGTGGACTGAAGCGGTAGATCGTCCTGCGGAACTGCTCCGCTTCGGTTTGCGGAATGGGGTCATAGAAGTGGCTGCCCTTGAACTTGTATTCCCGCATATCGCGGTACCCCTTGCCGCCAATACTCATGTCCAGTTTGCCCGCGATCGACAACATGGAATCACGCAGAACCTCGCCCTCGATGCGTGACGGACTCTTGCGCCAGAGGAAGCGATTTCCCGCGTCAATCGCAGCCGCCGTGGCATTCATCGCCGACGATTGACGATAGGTCGCGGAAGTTACGATCTGGCGATGCAGATGCTTCAGGCTCCAGCGATTGGCCTGCAGATCGGCCGCTAACCAATCGAGCAGCTGCGGGTGAGTCGGCAGCCTGCCATTGAAGCCGAAGTCGTTCGGTGTCGCGACGATCCCAGCACCGAAGTGGTAGTGCCAGACGCGATTGACGATCACGCGTGAGAACAGCGGATTCTTCGGATTCGTGATCCATTCAGCCAGTTTCAAACGCCGGTCTTTATCCGCGGCATCCGGCGCCAATCCAAAGTCCGACTCAATCGTCTGGATCGACGACAAGCCCCGCGGCACCACGACTTCACCTCCGTTACGCACATCGCCGCGACTGAGAACCTTGATCGTGGCTGCATTGATCGGAGTGACGGTCCATATTTTGGCGGGTAGCGATTCAAGTTTCGCTTTGGCTTGTGTAAGTTTCTCGACAGCTTCCTTGTCAACGTGGAAATCCCGTTCGCCAAACTCCACACCAGCCAGTGCCGAAGCCATGCTGTAATAGTCTTCGATCGAAATCGGGTCGAATTTGTGATCGTGGCACCGCGCGCAATTCGTTGTCATCCCCAGAAAAGTCTGGTTGACCATCGCGACCAGGTCTTCCATTTCGTCCTGTCGCATGGTCTTGCGCATCGTGTCGTTGGAAGGCTTGGTCGTATTGTGTGGGCCTGTTACCAGACAGCCCACGGCAATCGTGCCACCATCATCCGGCGCCAGAATGTCACCGGCGATCTGCTGGCGGACAAATTCGTCATACGGCATATCCGCGTTCAGGGCATCGATCACCCAGTTGCGATACGGCCAGGCATTGTTACGGGGCTGGTTATATTCAAAGCCGTTGCTCTCGCCGAAATGAACAACGTCCAGCCAGTGCCGTCCCCAGCGTTCACCGTAATGCGGTGAGTCCAGCAACCGATCAACAAGATTCTCATACGCGTCTTTCGCGCCATCCTTTAAAAAAGCGTCGACCTCCTGCGGCGTCGGCGGCAGGCCGATCAAATCAAAGGACAGGCGACGGATCAATACGCGCTTATCCGCTTCGGCAGACGGCTTCAGCCTGTTGGCGACTAGTGTTGAGTAGACGAAATTGTCGATCTCGTTCCGCCCCCAGTCTGACTCGATTTCGGGCGGTGTCACTTTCCGCAACGGCTGCAGCGACCACCAGTCACGACCAGCTCGGCTATCCGTCGTAACGGAGAACAAATCCAAAGGACCGTCGCCCCAGGTGGATCCTTCATCAATCCACTGTTTCAGCGTCTGTTTCTCTGCCTTGGTGAGTGGATGTTCCGGAGGCATTTCATCCGAACTGACCCGTTTCCATAACAGACTGTCCGCCGCTTTCCCGACGACTGCAGCACCGCTTTCGCCTCCCTTCTTCAGCAGCGCCAGTTCGGTCAGATTCAGCCCACCTTCCGGTTCCTCCCCGCGATGACATTCCAGACAACGCGACGCCAGAATGGGAGCGATCTCTTTGTCAAAGTCGACCGCCTGTGCCAGAAGTGGCGTAAGGCTCCAGCTTGTAGTGACGAACACGACGGGCCAGAGAACGGCGTGCCGAATTCTCTTCTGAAGTTGCGGTGTCATGACAAAAGCTCCTTGCGGAAGCGTTCCGCAGCATCGATTCGGTAGTCTTTGAATCGGCAACGGGAATCTTCAGGCCGTCGTGCTTTTTGAACGTCGCACAGGGCGACATGTTAGACGTTCAACTTGGACCAGGTTTGTCTGATAGTCCTCCGATCTATTTTAACTAGTTTCGCAGGTCAAAGAAACGTGATGCGTACGTACTCCTCACGCTCCACGTGAGGCAAGAGGCATACTAAATGAAACGTCAGCTTGACGTCCTCTACTAGTGGCAACGATCAGTTTCGCACAGGATTCCCAGCCATCCAAAGGAACGTTTTTAGCGAGTTGTGCCGATGGCAAATTTTTCCCGGATCCATCTCATCTTCACCACGTCATGCTCGGGTGGCGTGCCGTGGCCAGCTTCGGGGTACACGCGATATTCTTTTGCGCTGCGAAGTTGGTTGTAGGCGGCGAAGGCGGCGGGCGCAGGGGCCGCCTTGTCCTGCAAGCCGACGCCCATCAGGACAGGACACTTGATCCATCCGGCTAGATTCTTCGGGTCGATGTAACTGAAGGTTGTGGTCGCTCGTTCCCATGTGTTCTTGGGATCTCTGCCCAGCCAGTGCCGAACGACCATCCCCGGCCAGTTTGTGATTTTGAAAGCCTTCATGGAGTCGCCTACGAAGGGGATATCTGGCGCGCTGAGCGCGATGCGCTTGTCGAGTGCCGCCGTGGTGAATGAGAGCATCCCGCCTTGGCTGCCTCCGGTGATGGCGATGCGTTTAGTGTCGACCTCAGGTCGCGACGCCACGAAATCTACCCCGCGAAGACAGTCCATGATGGCCCCGCGGTAGAAGAACTTCTGCGGATCGTCCAGCCCACGTAGAAGATAGTCGCCGGGTCCCCACCATTGATACGGAGGCTCGTCGTCGGTGCTGTTGCCGTGGCCTCGGATGTTGAGCGAGAACACTGCCATATCTGGTATCGACCGCGCGGGCTGCATCCCCTGGGTGTAGCCCGGTACTCGCAGGAGCACGGGATGCGGCCCGGCTGACTTCGGCACTTCGAACCACCCGCGAATCCGGACATCGCCGAGGCTGCGCATTTCTACGAGGAAGCAATCGGTCTGTTCCGTGCTCCACTTCGGGCTCGGCGTGACTTTGTATTGCGGCGCGACGGTGGCGAGCTCCGCAATCGTGTCATCCCAGAACGCGCGCAAATCCTTAGGGGGCTCAGGTGGGCGAACCATTTTCTCCGGTGCATAGGCGCGCATCCTTGATTGCGAGATGGGTGTGTTGTCACCCTCGCGTGTGAATGTGCACGTCACCTGGTAAAAGCCTGCTGCCGGCGGATCGAATTTTAGAGTCTCGACGTGGGACTTGCCGGCTACGAGTTGAACGGGCTTGGAGATATCGGCGAAGGCTTCTCGTTCGTCGGTCAGCCAGGTATCGCTCCCGACTTGGAACCGCACCGTGCCCTCAAACGACTCAAACGCCGTGTTGTGTATCGTAGCCGAGAGATCCATCGGCGCGCCGGCCGGGTAGATCCCATCGGGATGGCCAAGACCGATGTCAACGGTCACAAAATCGGTCCATTCGGGCACGGACAGCGTTGGTGTGCCTTTGTACATTCCGCCGTCGCCGTCGCTATCAAACACGCGCACGGCGATCACGTTCTCAGTATCCCACTGAATGTGTTTGCCCGGTACCTCGTAGCGTCGGACCGTTTCGTGGTGGCCCTTGGTGTCATTGGGAACCGCGCCGGTTCGACCCACCTCCACACCGTTGAAGTAAGTCACATCTACATCGTCCACCGCCCCTAGCAACAACGTCAGTCTCTTGTACTCCTTGAAGTAGGCACTCTCGCTCTTCGCTTTCGGCAGACTCACCCGCAGGCGATACCACCCGTAGCCGTCGTAGTCCTCGTAGCCCGCTTTCTCCCACGGCTTGCCGACCTCGATCGGCTTCCAAGCCGAATCATCGAACTCGGGCTGGGCCCAGGCAACATCGTCGCCGGTGGTGAAACGCCAGCCTTCGGAAATGTCTTGAGCCTGACTTGATAGAGGCATCCAGGCCAGCAGTATGGTGAGGGTAAGGCCACAGCGTCTTTGAAGGCCACGGCGTCTTCGAAGGCCACGGCGTCTTCGAAGGCCACGGCGTCTTCGTAGGTTAGTTGGTTTCATGGTGGACTTAAGTTAAGTAAAACGCTGTTAGGATGGTTTAAGAATATGCGTCGCTAATTCGGAAAGGTGGCAATCTGACCGTCGGCCTTATGCCCCAAGTGCTGATACAGTTCGCGGTCGATGTCTTCTTGGACAAAGTGAGCAGAAGCATCGGCCATGATAAAGACGGTTCCGCCCGGGTGACTGCTCTTGAATCCGAAAGCGCTGCTCCAGTTATCGGGGTTATGGCATCCATTGTTGTCATCTTCCGCATCGTCGTGGCAGCTATCGAAGTTGATTGGCGGCACGGTACCAATGAAGCCTTGGCCGTTGTTCGTCCACGCCCACCCGTGCCGCAAAGGCGTACTACATTGAGGACGGACTTCGCCAAACATCAGTGTGTTGGACCGCCCGTCCATGATTTGTTCAAACCGCACCCTGAAAGGTCCCTGACCATCACCATTGCGGCGAAATAGACCTGGGAAGTCGGTGCCGGCTCCGAATGGTCCAGGCGCCATCGCAAGCTCGTTCCACAGATCCACTTTGTCGCAGGGATACCAGCCCAGATGGTGCTGCGCGACGGAGATCGGTCCAGATGAGCCGGCGTAGTTGCTGGCCGCGTTGAAGCCAGACTTATGACCTTCCACCAATGTGTCGTTGCCATCCGAGGGACAAACATAGGTATCAATTCTCAATTGGCCGATCGGAGTACCATTGGCGAACGTCTGCCCGTCGGTAACG
The DNA here is from genome assembly GCA_964397295.1 of uncultured Pirellulaceae bacterium. Taxonomy (GTDB): domain Bacteria; phylum Planctomycetota; class Planctomycetia; order Pirellulales; family Pirellulaceae; genus CAYNJG01. The sequence goes on along the minus strand of CAYNJG010000051.1, from coordinate 11,858 downwards.
TTCTGAGAAAAATCGAAGGCGTCGTAGGTTGCTTGCTCGTCTAGCATCGGAAGAATTCGCATCAAGACATTCCCTTGCCGTATCGGTTCGTCACCTTTCTGATAGTAATGTGCTCCGGCTGGCAAGGTCCCATGCGTGCTGTGAAACGCGTGCAGTGCCAAACCGATCTGCCGGAGGTTGTTGGAACAAGTTGTCCGACGCGCCGATTCGCGAGCCAATTGAACGGCGGGCAACAGCAAAGCAATGAGGATCCCCACGATCGCGATGACGACCAACAATTCGACGAGGGTAAAGCCGTGTTGTTTACGCCTACGGACCATAGGAACTCTACTAATTTCAAATTGCGGAAACAGACGAAATGGTCAATCCGTCACGGCACAAGTCGGATTCACCGGCACAGTTGTGTTCAACGAAGTTGCACCGCTTATTCTACTCCAAAGTCACCAAACGTAGTTCATCGCCGAGCGTTCGCCGTTGTCCGTTTCAAGGACACGTTTTACGGAAATCGCAGGCCTACGTTGCTTCGCAGTCCATTTCTCTGCGGATCGCTCGAAACATTGCTGATGCAGCCTTCCAAGGTTCGACGTCAGTTGCACCGCCCATTTAGTTGCTTGCCGTCAGACGCGGATGAACGCTTTGTTGCGATACATTACCCAAGCGATCCCAACCGGAACCAATGTGGCTAAGACGGAAACGGTCATTTCCGGATGACTGAGCCGAGCTGCAATCCAAGATTGTTCCGTCACGCGTTCGACGATCGATCCATACCAAATGAAACTGTTTAACATGTAAAGTGTGATCGCATTCGCTCCAATCCAAACGAATGGTCTGGCCCAAAAGTCGAACCTCATCACATCGATAATCCAGTGGAAAACGCCCAAAAGGATAAAGCTCCATCCGCCCGCATATAGCACGAAGGACGGTGTCCAAAGGGTCTTGATGATCGGGCAGTAGTAGTCGATGGGTGCGTACGTGTGCCACCAATAACCACCCCCGAGGCAAGCACCACCAATCGCCAACAGCACGATTGCTCGCACATGTCCGTTGAGTTTTTGCTTCTTCAACAGCATGCCGCCGAAGATCCCCAAGATGCCGCTCACGATCGCCGGCATCGTACTTAGCAAGCCTTCGGGATCCCAATCACCGCTCGCTTTGTGACCACCCAAATAGTGCGTGTCGATATAGTCTGCCAAGTTCGTTCCGCCATCCCAGCTCGCGGCTCCATGCCCCGGAACGTCTACGAATGACATGAGCGCCCAATAGCTTCCTAGCAGCAGGACGCTACTCGCCAGCAAACCTCGCCAACGAAAGTTCAAAAAGAGCAGGCCCCCGAAAAGGTAGCAAATCGCGATACGCTGCAGCACACCTAAATAACGAAACTGATGTGCGTCGTCGTCAACTCCGTAGTAAATAATGCCGAGCAAGAACAAAACAACAGCCCGGCGGAAGAGTCGCCTGTAAGCTGACTTCTTCCCGTGCTGCTCAACGATTCGTCCAAGCGAGAAAACCGTTGATACGCCCATCAAGAAAACAAATAGCGGGAAGATCAAATCATAAAAGTGAAAACCCTCCCACGAGACGTGATCGAGTTGTTCTGCGACGAGATGGATTGCTCTATCAACGCCCGTAAGTCCGTGAACCGCTTCGTCGTCGAGCTGGCTCGCAATTCTTCCGTCCGTCAAAGGCAACGACTGGGCTAACCCGTCAGCGCCCAGGATCCAGAACATATCGAAACCTCGCAAGGCATCGATAGAGATGAAGCGTTTTGGTTTCGCTTGGACAGGTTCGGAGTCTTCCTTGGACATAAGAGTCTTTCAGTAGAATAGCTATCAGCCTGGCGAATCGTGTCGGAGACAGGTGCTGTGGCGACGCTGCGAGGATTATTGGGAACGCTTCATCGGTGATCCAGCCAACGAGTGCGTTCAGGTCGGACGATCAGGATAGCAGATGCACAACCTGGTCCGCTTTATTGAATCGCGAGCATCGTCGAGAGGCGTCTTTTTCTGCGTGGTTTCACGTTCTGGGCCGCACCTGCTTCTCTCCAATAACTTCAATCACGACTACTCCAGAGGACGCACATTCAGATTACGGAATTCGGCTTGGTCTCCCAGTCTGTTCTTCTCCATGCATTCCCAAAACCCGATGCCGCCACTGGTGAACAGTTTGTCCGCATCTTGCCATTGCAAAGCGTCGATCATTGTTTCGCCGATGCTGTTGTCGTCGTTCAGAGTATGCACCGAGAGCGTGAAGCGGAAACCTTCGACCTTTAGTTGAAGTCGATACCACTTGTTTTCCACCAGCCGTGTGCCTTGCATCATGTTTTCACGCGTCCAGCTGCCGTAGATCGGACTGAACGCGTGCCACCCGCCGACTTTCTCCGCAGCCTGATTGCCCCAAGGAATTCCAACTTGCACCATGTAGTACTCTCTGGGCGAATTCCAACGGACGATGATTCCCGCGAGGTGTTGAAGGATGCGCATATCGACCGTTAGAACGAAGTCGGTAAAGTTCTGCCGCAGCGTGACAAGCTGGTGGGAGTTGATCGCGGAAATCCTGAGCAACCCGTCTTCGACAACGATCGGAGCAAGGTGTGTGGGTTTGCCGTCCTCGCGGTGCTCACCATGCAACTCGCTACGGCAACGCCATTGATCGGAAAGTTCGGTGCCTTCAAAAGTGTCTGTGAGGACGTTGGCTTCTGATTTTTCTTCCGCCAGAAGCTGAGCCGGACCCTTCTCTGGTCGACTTGGTATTTCGTCGCTGCAGCGTTTTCGTGAACTGGCTTCCCATCCCGCCATGGCAATTGGGATTCGGTTTCGCTCGGGATGGTTTTCCTTCTTGGCTAGATGCCAGGCCTCGATCATGCATCGCTGGCCTGCAGTCGTGTTGTCATCACCAAGCGTCGCAATAAGGCAGCGTAGCAATTCGATTCCGTTGCCGCCGGAAGACGCGTACCGATCGGCCAATGCAATCGCAGCTGAGGGATTTCCTTGCCTGATTTTTCTGATGATCTGTTCGACCAGTTCATCACTCTTTTCATCATTGTTCGTTTCGTAAGTCTCAGGGATGAATTCCGCCATTCCCTTATCGTCCGCTGACAAAATGAGATAAGCCGCGGGATAAGCGGACTTGATTGCCAGCGTTTCGTCCAGAGCCCCAAGTCTGGTGATGTTCGCCACAGCCATCAGTTCAATTTTCAGGTGACTCCAGTTCGCACCGTTGCCCATACCTGCTCGTAAAAGGCGGTCAACGCAATGCATCGTCATGGCGAGTTCAATCTGCTCCAGCGTTGCACCCTGCTGCCACGCATTCGTGATTGCCCTGAAAACCGTGGTGGGATCGCGCGAGCCTAGTTCCTTCCGAAAAGCCGCTTCGTCAAACGATGGATTGCCGTTGTGCTCGCGAGTTCCAAGCTGGTCGTATTCCCCAACGATCAACTTTATCGCGTTCCCATCTTGTTCATTAAGCTCGTCGCATTGCTTCGCGCAAAGTCGTGCTCCATAGCGGCAAGCGAATGGAGTAATCGCCTCGTCACCGTAGCGTTGCCAGACATCGACCATGCAACGAACTGTCGTGACTCGCGTTTCCGAGTACTGCGGACCCGACCTGACGTCGAACCTTGGTAGCAAGTGTTCGGCCAAACATTTTAAAACCGTCTTTGCGTCCGACTGCTGAGCGATTCCCAACAAGCATCGCTCAGTCAGTAGCCAGTCGTTGGTTGAGGCAACTTCGGGCAGTCTCGCCTGCAAATCTTCAAGCGTTCCTTCCAATGGCGGTGGTGCTTCGGCTCGACGAAAGCCCGACCATGGCTCACCAAACCAAATCTGCTTGTGTTTGTCTTCCGGTCGTTGGATTGCCACATGCCAGAATGCGTCGGTGTGATTCACGATGCTGGCCGCAGGCAACCACGTAGGATCGCCGAGGGACTTTTCCACAATGACTTCCCAGATGACTGGTGCAATCTCGCTGTATTGGACGCCCGCAGCGATCAACTCCCGACAATGCTCCTGGAGTACCTTTAGCGGCTCTCTTTTCCGGAGATTCCTGCGAAGTTGCTTGAGTTGTTCTGGGGTCATTCGGTTCGTCCTCAGTGGACTGCATTTTACGCGGTGAATACGTATCTAGAATCTTATCGCCATCGCCCCTTTCGTCCCACCAGCTTCATGCCTAACAACAAGAACGCCTGTTACTGGCTCGGGGTTCTTACGGATCTTTGTACGGCAGCAAGTCCTTGATCTTCCCTCGTTCCTTCGAACGCGAATATCGAGCAAAGTAGAACCGCGGATTGTGGCCATCTGAATCCTTAGCGTCCGGATCGGCACCTGCGTCTACAAGCATTTTCATCATCTCGTAATCGCCGTACGCAGCGGCGAGATGAAGTGGCGTCTCACCTACGACATAAGCACCACCCCACGTCGGAGTTCCAACCCGGTTCTTAGCTGTTGCCATCGGATCGGCGCCAGCGGCCAACAAGAAACGAACGCACTCGGTGGTTCCTTCGCGATCTCCTCGACATGCTGCGATATGCAACGGAGTCTCGCCCGTTTTGGTGTTGGTGTGGTTGGGGTCGGCGCCCGCTCCGAGCAAGATGCTCACGACGTCAGCATGGCCGAAGTTACACGCGGAAAATAACGAGCTATTGTCCATTACCACGCCGGATTCGATCAGACAACGGACCGCGTCGGCACTGTTGCGGAACGCTGCCATCGAAAGAGGAGTGTAGCCGTTCGCTGGATTCTTAAGATTGAGGTCAGCTCCTTCCGCAATCGCTTGCTTGAGCTGTTCAATCTCGTTTTTCGAAGCTGCGTCATAGCAGCGTTCATTGAGTTCACTGTATTTCATGAGTTCTTTTTCAATTGAATCAACTCTCCAGGAGTTTGGGGATGGTCGTTTGGGTAAGATTCTGGAGGAGCTGATCCAACCCGAGCCGTCGACGAGCTGCATCATTACGATAATGTTATCGGAGTGTAGGCGAGGGAAGTTAGGGCGAAAACACGTTTCCATACCCCGTCGGGCTACGAAACGCCGAAAACCGCGGTGCCAAAAATGAGGGAACGAACTTTGGGTGTTGGCTCTTTGCCGCGTAGTTTGTCGGCTTACTATCAACATTCATTATCTTCTTCTGGACAGTAACTTCCCCCGACCCAAAAGCACAACCGATGACCCAACTTCAATTCATTGGCTATTGCGCGATAGTTTTCTTGGTCTGCGCACCAGAGATTCACGCTCAGCTTACGCGCAAAGAGAAGGAAGTTTACGCGCAGGCCAAACCCGGGTCCTGGAACATGAAACAGAAAGAGCTACAAGGAATCACCTTCAATTGCATTCCAGCCGGCTCGTTCGCGATGGGTTCTCCTCGCAAGGAGTTTGACGAGTTCGATGGTGACATCATGGGTCGAGCTGCAGACGAAGAACTGCATCTGGTTGAACTGTCGGAATACTGGATGTCGACGCACGAAATCACGCAGGATAAATTCACGGAAGTCATGGGCTACAACCCTTCGAAGTGCGAACCGCTGGAAGATGACGATTGGCGAATCGGGTTTTTCTTCTGGAAAGAGATTAAGCGACAAGCAAGCAAACATTGGCAACTCGATCAAGCACACCACGGAAGTCGGCAGCTATCCACCAAATGCTTGGAGACTATATGACATGCATGGCAATGTCTTTGAATGGTGTCATGACAAGTACGTCGGTAGGCACTCATCGCTACCTCGGAAGGATCCCATGTCGTTACCCAGCGGGCTTTACGGACAGCCAGGAGCCTCTGTCTCGATTCGAGGAAGCAGTTACAACGCCCGTGAGATTATCCACCGATCAGGACTGCGACAGGGTGTTCTGGCCTACTTAGCGTCGACAGGTGGTCCCCATTCCTGTGGAACAAGCGGACTTCGTTTGGTTCTTCCATCGCGGAGTCTGGAAGTCGAGAACTCGAAGCGGCAAGACAAGTCTTCCAAACCAAAGCTCAGCAATTCACCTGACGACTGAATGTCGATTTGCTTTGGCGGGCAAAGTCGATCGAAAACACGCTCGTTACGCGAGGCAATCTCGACGGATCGTATCCAACACACATCACGCCCAATAGCGATTCGTCTTTCTATTTCCTCGCAAGCGGAAACGAACTTCGACATGGAGCTCCGACGGCACGTGAATGGTGACGGTGTGGTTGGATTTGCAGACTTCCTCGAACTCTCGCTCGACTTTGGGTTGGAGGACGACCAGATTCGTGACACAGATCTGAATGGCGACGGCGTCGTGAGTTTTGAAGATTTTCCTCTACTGTCAGCGCGCTTTGGTGAAGAAGGTCAGCCGACAGTAATTTGCGGCTAATCTCTACTTTTCGTGCAGACCACGGGTCCGCAAAGTACCCACTCGTGAACCTCCACCTCGGTGGCTCTTTGCCGCGTAGGACTTGGCAAAATACAGATTGAGACCAACTGCGCGGAATAACCTATGTTTTCCTATGCAGGCAAACAGCAACCACTACGTATCCGAAAACTCATCACGTGACGCAGGTCCTCCGTTCGTTGGAACAGTCCGTCTAGTCGCTGGCGAATTAGTCGGCTTACTTTTCAACATCATCATCTTCTGTGTGTGCTTGTTCGGCGTTGGTTTTGTATTCCTTCCTTTCCTCTCGCAGTTGATCGTCATTCTGACGCGCGGCCGAATCACAGACGGAATGGACTTTGCCAGCGTCTCTGCTCTGCTGGTCGCTTGGCTGCTCACCATGGGATACTACGGTTCAACCATCGGAGCTCTTAGCAAATCAAAAGCAGATCAGAAACAACGAATGGTTGTGCAGACGGCGCTATGGACGCTGGTCCTATATTCGCTGTGGCGGATTGTCTGGCCCACTGAGTTTTCGGCCTACCTGTACGTGGGCATGATTGTGGTTGCACCGTTGCCGCTCTGGTTCGGTATTCGCGTTGGCGAACGAAAAGCCAGTCAGCCACCCAAAGAATCTCGAGCAAGTCGCTGGCTGCTCCATGTCGTTGGCATTGCGATTATTGGTGGAGTTTGTTTTTGGGGCTCTTTCACTTTGGTTCTGCCGCATCTAGCCGAGATGGCCGAAGAAGCTCGCCATGTTGGCAAACGCATTCCGAACGCACAGTATTTCACGCTCGACAATCAACCGCGGTCTCTAGACGAATATCGCGGAAGCGTCATCTTGCTAGATCACAGGGCAAATGGCTCCAGGTACGGACGCGATCTACAAACTCAACCACAACATTGGCAGGCAAGCTTCGGAGACCACGATGACTTCATGATCGTCGTGATGACCGGCGATACGAATTCGAATCCAACGACATCTGCACCCCAAATCGAGAATGGTGCACGCACATGGCAGGTTTGGCATACAGCGTCGGACGCCGTACAGGTGCTCGATCCGTTATTCCCCTGCTTCTATGTCGTCGATCGTTCAGGCACGGTCACAATGGTGCGGGAAACGGTAGGCTTTGGGTACGCCAAGAACAACCAAGATATTCGCGCCGAACTCCAACGCTTACTCGACGAGTAAATTGGTTTTGGACCAACCAAAAAAGAACTGAGGCGACCGACTTTCGATCGGAATATTCGTCGGGTCTAACGACGACGTCTTTTCGCGATCGCTACCAAACCGAACAGCAGCAGAAACGCACTGTTGGGTTCAGGTACGGAAGCAGCCGCTGCACTCTGTCCGAACGTCGAAGACAATACTAGGAAGTCGTCAAACGCAACTTGTCCGTCGCAATTGACGTCGCCTTCTCCGTAGGTATCGACTTCTGCGCCGAAGTTCGAAGACAATACTAGGAAGTCAGCAAACTCGACGGTGCCGTTCCCGTCGAAGTCTCCAGCAACACCATCTTCCGGAATGACACAGGAAACAGCTGCCCCGGTGACTCGAAAATCGAGGGTGTAGCTAGTGGTCGTCGCACCTGTCTGCTGAATGATGTAGGAGTAAGTACCGGGACCGATTGGTCCCTCGAAACCCATGCCTACGACCGGGTTTCCTCCAAGACCATCTAACAGGTTTGCAGTGGTCGATCCCAAATGTTGCGAGCCGAGGAACTGAGCGACATCACCTCCGATTGGAACGATGCCTGTAGGACCGGCGGAAATTCCATGAAAACCTGGGTCAGCCGGTGAGTAATCCTGTAGGAATAGGCCAGTGAGCAATTCGCCTTCCTCAATCGTAAATGTAAAGAAGTCGATGTCGCCACCCTCCTCACTGCTCATAGTGACGGTTCCGCCTACCAGAGTGCTGCCTACTACTAGGTCGATCAGCGTGGGGTTGTTGGCATCATTAGAAGCGTCCCCATCTGTGGACTCGAAGAAGGTTTGAGCCGACGCGGATGTTGCAAAGATGCATGTGATCAACAAGAGTATGAGTTTTGATTTCATTTGGTGTCCAGTCAATCGAGTAACCTGAGGCTGCAATCAGTCGAGTCCGCTTCTCGAATCCTAGTCAACATTCGAATGGTGTCAATTCTCGAACCGCTATCGAATCAGGCAACGTGTCGAGTCATACAGAAAAGCAGAAACGTACGTTTAACCACGACGAAGTGTGACCGCAGTCTGGCTGGCGAGCGTGAAAGAGATTAAACGGAAATGCAAGTCGACTTCGACCGTCATTGTCTCTTGTGTTCAGTGCGGAAGCTTGGACCTCAGAAGGCGTAGGTGAACATTCCCGATATCGCACCGAGCAAAGTGAAAAGCAACATCCACTGTCCGGCACCGACCTGTGCATAGATTGGACCGGGGCAAGAACTCAATTAGCAATTCGCTTGATTCCGTCTTTCAACAATGCTTCGCCGAAATTGACAAGCAAACCAAGACGCGTGTTGGTCACTTTCAGGTAGGTGAGAAGTTGCTTCGCATGGACTGGGGCCAACTTTTCGACCGACTTCAATTCAACGATGAAACAGCCGTTGATGATCAGGTCCGCGCGAAAACCAAGCTCAAACTGCAGCCCTTCATACTCGACTGGAATCGGAACTTCACGCTCAACCTGGTATCCACGTTCTTGCAGCTTCTTCTGCAGAATCACGGTGTAGACGGACTCCAGCAGACCAGGGCCGAGCGCCATATGCAGCTTCATGCTCGCATCGACGACGTCTTTCGCAATTTGTTCGAGTTCTTCGTTCATGTCAGTTGATACCGTATTACTCACACGAAGTCACAAAGCCACGAAGTGTTGATTTGAAGGGAATGCCTCTCCCTTTGTGTCTTCGTGCCTTTGTGTGAGATTATTCATTCACGTCACTTAAGTCTGTAGCACTCGCACGAAGTCACAAAGCCACGAAGTGTTGATTTGAGGGTGATGCCACTCCCCTTTGTGTCTTCGTGCCTTTGTGTGAGATTATTCATTCACGTCACTTAAGGCTGTAGTACTCGTACGAAGTCACAAAGCCACGAAGTATCGATTTGAAGGGTTCTTCAACTTCTCAGCAGCGAGCGACGGAAAGAAATAATAACCTGCGAACGATCGGTAGGCCATCAAGCGGTGGAGGTACCAGCCAAAGGACCAGAACCAGACGCCAGAAAAATCAAGGACCATAAGTTCACGAAGCTCCGCCCAGATGACGTCGAGTACTGGACTCTCCCCCTGTCCCGTTTTGTCTCTCCCTGCCAGCGGGTAAGATCGAGTTCGGGCGCATTTTCGGGCCTACAATTAGGTGCTGTAGATTCAACGATTTCCACAAAAAGGAATAACCGATGCTCGGACGCAATAACTCAACTCTTGCCACAGTCGCGCTAGTTGTCGCTCTCTTGCTGGGGGAAGCGAGTCGATGTATCGCTGAAGAAGTCGAAAAACGCCCAGCTATTTACGGAACCCCAGCCAACGGGCTCGATGAGGTACAAACGCGCCACTCAGATGCTCACCCGATCGTTGTATCGCAAGGCGAGCTAGACAAGTTGATTGATGCAGATGGCGGTGGAGCGTGTCCAATATCAGCGGCCCTGATCGCGCTGCAGGGAATTCGTGCAATGGCCAGCATGCCATTTGACACGCAGCCTCATCGAACCGCGCTGAGAGTATTCACGGAGAAGCCTGAGCTAAAGAAAGGCCGAATAAGCAACAAGGGGGTCGTCGACCTGCTTGCGTATCTTTGCCAAGACTTGGAAGGCAAGCCCGTTTCGATCACAACAGTCTCTGCACCCAATAGTCAGCATGCTATTTCGGGTACGAAGTGGTCAGACTCTACTGGCCCAGACTTATCTACTCGGCGAGGTGAATTGAAAATACTCGCGTACACCGTGAAGACAAGTGACGGCGCAATACGCGGGCGTCACTTCGTCATCCTGAAAGAGTTTCTGAATGGCAAGATGTCATTTGTGAACCCCGGAAGCCCTACGAAGAAGAGATTTTTCATCGTGGAATACAGAGGTGCAACGCTCGCATCTAAGCAAAGGGTGTTTTTTCATAGCCCAGCTGGAATTGACAAATCGAATCAAACCTACGAATTGAATACGGTGTTCACGATTCGACTGATTGGCGAAAAGATGATAGCTCCGGAGTTCCGGGGCACATCCAACGCTTTGAGTTCAATCAAATCTAAGATTGACCAATTGGCCGAAGAACTGCGCCAAAGAAAACAATTCCATTCCCCGGTCGCCTGGCGCCGCGGCGGCGCTTCATTCGGGCTTCCGGGTTTGGATCTTCCTAAAGACGTTGGTGGTGGTGGTTGGTCTACTTCCGCAACAGTCGAAGTCTTCCGACACGCTGGACGTCACAATCTCAACCTTCGTGATGTCGTCGGCGGAGCGCACGGACGCCCTCTTTCAAAGAGCAGATCCCCGATTGCCAAAGACGTTCTTCGCGACGTGATTGATGGAGAAGCGTACATCGCCGTTGCAATCACGGAGCGCGGCGCGGGCACAGATATGAAACAGATGAAGAGCAGAGCCGTGCGCTCCGGCTCAGGGTTCAAACTGACAGGACGAAAACTCTGGAACGCTCGCTTGCGAGAGGCTACGCATGTGGTGATCTATACGCTCGCTGCAAATGGCGTTGCAGGAGAAAGGTCGGCCTTCCTAATTCCGATCAATCACCCCGGCTTGCGGATCGTTGATCGATATGCACACGGCCTAACGGGTAATTCGTTCGGTGGTTTGGAGTTTGACGACATGTTCGTGAGCAGTGAGCACCTACTCGGGGAGGACGGAGATGGCGGAAAGATCTTTGCTGAACACTTCCAGTATTGGCGATTGATGCAAGCCGCATCAGCAATCGGTTGTGGTGAATCCGCGTTGGATCAAATGGCCAAGCGGATCCAAGATCGCCACGCGTTCGGCGGCCCGATTGGAAGGTTTACGCACTTGCAGCAACCGCTCGGGGAATACTCAACCAAGCTTAAAATGGCAATGGCCTTAACAAGAGAGGCCGCCGCGCTAATCGACGACGGGGAATACGAAAGCGCAGCGCCTCTCGTGAACGGCATAAAGGCCGAAGGTGTAGAAACTGCCCTCGCGGCATGTGATGCCGCGATGCGGGCTCACGGAGCGATGGGTTACAGCCGAAACGTGGACTTGGGAGATAGGGTGCGAGATCTAATGGGCCTGAGAATAGCTGATGGCACGACAGACGTAATGCGCATGTCCGTAGTAAAAGAAACCTATGGAACACCCCTCTGGGTGATGGCCGTCTACGGTAACCACGACAAGCCAGAATCCGCCAAAACCAAGGACGAGAATGCGACGGCTCCGAGTGAGCCGATAGAAAGTCAATGAGACTCGTTGGTGCCTAGTCGATTTGATCTTCCATTCGATATGCTTTGCCCAATGCTATCAGTAGTTCAGTGCGGTGAGTTCGAATCACTTCGCGATAGTTGCGCAATTGCTCACTCGAGAGTGAGGTATCGAATGTACCTTCTTTATAG
>CAYNJG010000050.1:0-34823 GCA_964397295.1 uncultured Pirellulaceae bacterium | reverse complement strand
ATTGAATTGCTGCGAACTCACGTAAAGGCCCCAGCTCCTGCCATTGATCACGACTTTGACATAATTCACTTTGGGAGCAGCAATTTTTTCGGAGGCAAATTGGGAATAGAGAATCGAACTCATCATGCTCGAATCACCATTGCAATTCAAAAGGTTCAATGACCTGTAACCGTACAAGCGTTGGTCTTCGTCAACGAAATCGATGGACAGATTCAGCGACCGTTTCGAACCGGCAGAGATCGAAAAGAACGAGGAAGCACCACGAAAGCTAACGCCCACGTTGGGGTACTCTTTGCCATCCACGGTAAGCATCGCCGGAACTTCGACGTCGGTTGGTTTAAAGGTCTCCAACTCTTTTTCCCAGTCGTCGCTTTCAAACTCAAGAAACAAAGTCCGAATGATCGACTTGTCGTAAAGTTCGGCATCTGGATAAACCTTTACATCAGCGACAGCAACCTTAGGTCCAGGCTTTCCTGTCGTGCCACGACCACCGCGTCGCCCTCGGCGCCGCTGCCCGCCCGCTTTTGACATTTCTTCAAACGCTTCCTGGCGTTCGGCGGTATTGAGCCAACCATTGTCGTCGCGATCGAACCGCTCCACGATCATTTGGTCGGGCGCGTCGGGTCCGCCACCAGGCTGGGCGTTCACGATGGAGAAAAACCCAAAGACGAGGCCGAAAGTTAAAACACAACGGGGAAACGTGAACATGCAAACTCCGATAGCAAATCGGTCAAAAAAAGAGACACCAAAGGTTCTGTGGAGATTAAACGGGACTACACAACTCATTTCCACACGAAAAGTCGATGTTGTCACAACGAATTGTATTAGTCTGTGGACATCACTACGTCGTCAAAGTCGACGCTACCCGCAATGGATTTCAGGTGAATCATAGCCTTCCACGGCTGACGTGAGCGGTCGGCATCACCATCGTCGGGTGAGATGAATTCGAAGTCAAACTTCGACCATTCAGTTTTTGGTGTTACCGAGAACTCAACAGCACTGTCCTCAATCTCGTTGCGATAAGCCTGATCACGGAACTCAACTTGCACCATAGCGCGACAGCCAGCGTCACCGCGAGCCTTGAAGCTCATCTTGTGACGTTTGCCTTTCGATGTGGGAACTGGCTGATGCAATCCCGCACCAGCCGGCAAACGCACGAAAAAATTGCCTTCGGCGGCCTTCGACGGATCTTCGATTCGCAGTGCTCCATCTTCGAAATATCGCCATCCGTATCCGCCGAACGGCGCCACCTGCTCGAAGCCACCATTCGCCACATTCCCTCGGCGACCAAACCCATCCATCACATCATTTCTGTTAACCGACTTCCATTTTGGATTTAGTGACACAATGTGCTCCACGAGTCGCGCGGCCATACCAGCGTGGTCGTATTCGCAACCGTGCCATTCATTGAACAGCCATGGAAAGAGAAGCTGGCTCAACTTCGCATCGTTGATTTCGCGAATGATTTCGTCGGTGTAGTTCGCAGGTTCGTTGCGGTCCCAGCCGTAAGCATTCATCAAGACAAGGTGTGCGTTCGGCCTTACTTTTCGGATTGCCGCTATCAATGTTTTGTAGTCCGCCTTGATTTGCTGCTTTCTCTTACGACCAATGTCATTCGCGCCGATGTTGATCACGCAGACATCAGCGTGAAACTCTTCGAAATCGAATTTTGGTTCCGCGTGGTAGAAGTCCAGACGATCGTAGAACGACATCACCGAATTAAGTTGCCCACCGATGGTAGCTCCACTGACCGAAATATTCTGGTAATCGGCGTCCAGCATTCTCGCGGCGATTCCGGCAAACGTAAAATGACATCCCATGTACTCAATGCCATGCTTGTCTTTCTCACTCTCGAGCGATTGCCCCGCGAGATTGGAATCGCCGAAGAATTCGATGCGCATTTTTGGAAGCTTTGCCACATCAACCAGATCGCCGTCGACACTGATTCCGTGTAGCGTGAGGCGTCCTTCGCCGCTGTAGGTTTCTTTCACAATCTCAATATCGTGCGAGACGGACTCAACAAGTTCTTGCGTCAACGCGTAGCTCCTCCTGCCAGGAGAGATTTTGAACTTTTCCGACTTCGTAGATTCGCCGTCAACGACAACGCGAACATAGTCCGTTTGCGTTGTTTCTACTTCGACTCGCATAACACCGCCGCCTCGCATACGAACTCTGATTGCCGAACCCTGCCAAGCACACCAGGGTTGCGATGACTTGGACCGATCCCAGCGGCCAATCAATTGAATTCGCGGATCGGATGCGTCGATCTCAGTCGCCTTGGCTTCCATCAACGAAGCGGAACATAGTGCTGCGAGCAAAAACGCGACGACGACTTTCATAATTCCACTCCTACATCAGGTTTCGCGATGCACTTGTCGACAGATTAGCACAGAACATGCAATCCTTTGACTTTGATTCGCCAAGCTTTGCACTTATTGCGACCAACGGTCTATACTGTCCGCCACAAGATCCAACAAAAAACGTTTAACTCCGGATACCACGACATGCGTAGCGTAATCGTCTCCCTCCTTGTCACAATCGTACTGTCGACCAGCGCTATCGCGGCGCGACCCAATATCCTTTTCGTCTTCAGTGACGACCACGCGCCGCATGCGATTGGTGCCTACGACGGTTGGCTGAAAAGCGTAAATCCCACGCCGAACATTGACAAACTGGCGCGGCAGGGCATGCTCTTCGAAAATAGCTTTTGCACGAACTCGATTTGCGGTCCGAGTCGCGCTGTGATTCTTTCTGGCAAGCACAGTCATAAAAACGGCTTCATGAACAATGGCAACAGGTTCGACTGGAATCAGCAGACGTTCGCAAAGATTTTGCAAAAGTCCGGTTACACCACCGCGATCTATGGCAAGTCTCATCTAAAAGGTGAGCCACAGGGATTCGACGACTGGAAAGTTCTTCCTGGCCAAGGCTTGTACTACAACCCCGACATGAAAACCCCTGAGGGTACGAAACGCATCGAGGGCCACTGCACGGACATAGTTACTGATCTCGCAGTTGAATGGCTGAAAACTGGCCGCGAAGGCGACAAGCCGTTTTGCCTGATGGTGCAACACAAGGCTCCACACAGAAACTGGATGCCTGCCAAACGGCACTTGCACTTGTATGATGACATCGAAATTCCATATCCAAGCACGCTCTTCGACAAATGGCACGACAACGCTCCACCTGCACGGTTCCAAGAGCTAGAAATCGATCGCCACATGCATCTCAACTTCGACCTATTCGTCGATCTAACCGCCGACTTCGATGGCGCAGCGTTCAAAGGGTACGATCAATCTGCGTGGCGCAACATGTCACGGATGAGTGCCGAGCAAATGAAAGCATGGCGTGATGCTTACGGCCCGAAAGACGAGTCCTTCCACCGAGAGAATCCCCAAGCAGACGACTTGGTGCGTTGGAAATTTCAACGATACGCCAAAAACTACTTGCGCTGCGTGAAGGGCGTCGACGAAAGCGTTGGCACGCTAATGGACACGCTTAAAGAATTGAAACTCGATGAAAACACGGTCGTCATTTATTCTTCCGACCAAGGTTTCTACATCGGTGATCATGGCTGGTACGACAAACGCTGGATGTACGAAGAATCTTTGAAAATGCCATTTATCGCCAAGTGGCCAGGTGTTACGAAGCCTGGTTCACGCAACGAGAAAATGATCCAGAATTTAGACTACGCTGAAACGTTCCTCGAAATGGCTGGTGCGGAGATTCCGTCGGACATGCAGGGTCTCTCGCTTGTGCCGTTGCTAAAGGGCGAACAACCAGCGGATTGGCGTAAGAGCATTTACTACCACTACTACGAATATCCCAGCGTACACATGGTACCGCGGCACTACGGAGTTCGCACGGAAACCCACAAGTTGATTTACTTCTACCAATTCGATGAATGGGAAATGTACGACTTGGTCAAAGACCCTGATGAGTTGACCAACGAATATGACAACCCGGAATACGCCGACAAAGTCGCAGAACTCAAGACTGAGCTTGAAAGACTACGCAAGGAATACGATGATGACAGTGACGTTCGTATTGAATCCAAGGAATGGCAGACTGAAATGCGAACCACTCAATCTATTAACAATTAGAGCGGCCGATTAACGACAACAGCCCAACGAAGGGTTTCGACTTTATCCTCTACGCCGATGCCTACTACTGCGCGATTGGGGTTTCCGTACCTTTCGGTGCAGCTTGTTCCTGAGCACGCGATGTTCTAGATGCTGAGAGTGCGTGGACAAAATCCAGGAGGGTGCTTCAGCTGCTTTTCTCATCAGCGACGTGACGCTGCCTGGTATGAGCGGCGACACCCCCCCAGTTTCATCTAGTCTTCATCTTCGAGGTGAGACTTCAGAGTGCCCTGAATCAGAAACTTCCAACCTTCTTCGCAACTTTCGCGGGAGAACGCTGGATTGTCCTCCGGAAACGTCTCCTCGATCGAATTGGTTAGCGTCAACTTTGTCCCATCCGCTTGTTCTTGCAATTCCCAAACGACAAGCCCACGACCGGGCACCCCTTCGTAGCTCCAGTCGTAGACGATCTTCTGCTGAGGCACGACTTCCATCAGCTTCCAACAATGGATGTAGACTTGCTCGTCATGCTCGACGCGAAACTGCGTCTCAAAGCCAACGACAGGCTCAAAGTCTTCCATTTCAAAAAAGAACCAGTCCAACATGCGGTCCTTTACCGTAATCGCTTTCCACACCTCATCGATCGGTGCCGAATAAACCTGCGAGACTACAACGGGTTCGTCAGTGACTTTCATGGCTCTTCTCGCGGCTCAAAAATCTGTAGCCCATCATCGTATCGCAAACGCATCGTGTTCCGAACTCCTATCTCGACGCAAATCAGTCGCTGAATACGAAGAAACCCGGCAAATCCTGAGCGGGTTACCGCATAACGTCCGCAAACGCGTCCTGCAAACACTTCAATGCGGCTGAACCTTGCTCACCATCGACCACAACATTCACGCGAACTTCGCTGGTGCTAATCATTTTCACATTGATACTCGCAGCAGAGAGAGCACGAAACATTCGGATGGCGACGCCAGTGTGACTTCGCAGACCAATTCCCGACACACTCAATTTTGCAACTTGCGGACTGCTGGTCACATCATTGATGGCTGTCGAGGTCACACCGTTCAACTTGTCCACAGCCGCCGCTACGTCTGTCTTTGGAACCGTGAAACTAATCGCGCCAGCGCCAGATTCCAAATGGCTTTGGACGATCATGTCAACGACGATGCCGGACTTACCAACTTCAGCAAAGATATCAGCTGCAACGCCGGGTTGGTCCTGAAGTCCGTGAACCGTGATTCGGCCTTGCGAATCATCAAGATCGATTCCATCGATCATCAGCTCTTCCATGTCTACGCCCTGGAGCTGCGAGACGACATCTACCGCGTCAACATCCCCAGCAGTCTGCACGGTTGTTTCACGAAGATCCGACGGCTCTCTGTCGAGTTCAAACTCGGAATGCACACAACGAAGAGCCTCGACTGCTTGATCTTGAGCAACGAGGCAGCTGATTTTGATTTCGCTGGTCGTGATCATCTGCAAATTGATGCCCGCCTGTGAAAGACATCTGAACATACGATCAGCGACGCCGGGTTGATGTTGCATTCCGAGGCCGACTACCGAGACCTTCGAAACGCCGTCGTCGTGCGAAACATGAAATTCCCCCAACGCTTCCATCGCTTCATTGACCGCTTCCAGAGTTTCTGCCAACTCGCCCGCCGGAACCGTGAAGCTGATATCTGCTTTTCCGTCTTGTCCGATGTTCTGAACGATCATATCAACAGTGACATGCTTCGCAGCGATGCGTGAGAAAATCTCGAAGCTAGTGCCAGGAACATCCGGAACTTGGCTGACAGCAACACGAGCCTCGTTCTTCGTCAACGCGACGCCAGAGACGGGACGACTAAGCACCTCCGGCTCAGCAACGATCATCGTCCCCGTTCCGTCCGTCAAACTACTGCGTACGTGGATCGGTACGGAGAACTTCTTTGCGAACTCGATCGATCGACTGTGCATCACCCCGGCGCCCACGCTTGCCAATTCGAGCATCTCGTCATAGCTGATTCGAGTAACGCGACGAGCCTCTGGCACCACGCGTGGGTCTGTGGTGTAGACCCCATCAACATCGGTGTAGATTTCGCATGATGCGTTCAACACTGCCGCCAGCGCCACGGCCGTTGTATCGCTGCCGCCACGACCAAGCGTTGTGATATTGAAGTCTTCATCGATACCCTGAAAGCCCGCCGCAATCACGATGTTGTCGCCGTCGAGCAGTTTTTGCATTCGATCGGTAGAGATCGACTTGATGCGAGCTTTCGTGTGAATGCTGTCGGTCTTGATGCCGATTTGGCCACCCGTCAGACTCACGCCTTTCGAGCCCATTTCGTTGATCGCCATCGCCATCAGCGCAACACTTACTTGCTCGCCAGTGGAAAGCAGCATATCCATTTCGCGCGCTGGAGGCCGTTCGGAGATTTCTCCAGCCAGGCCGACCAAGGTATCCGTATTCTTGCCCATGGCACTGACAACCATGACGACTTGGCTACCGTCTTTTTGAGCCCGAATTGCCTTACGTGCGGCGGCTTTGATTTTGTCCGTAGTGGCAACGCTGGTGCCGCCGAACTTCTGTACTACTTTAGACATAGCGATCTACAGGAATGTTGAGTTTCAGGTAACCCAACATCGTAGTTGCGACGGCAAACACCCACAATACGCTCGTAGCCGTGTGCACAGTTTTGCACCGACAATTTTGCCAGTCACCTTGGTGATGCCTCATTGTCACCGGGATGCAGCAGTTATTGCGAAGTGTATCGCGTCCGCGTTGAGGACGACTCTGAAGCAGGCATTTCTTCCTGCGACTCCAACAAGATGTCCTTCGCCGCTTCAAGAAAACCGGGTTGTTCGATCAAGTTCAGCACAGCGTCACTTTGCAAGAACGTGCCCACGGCTGACTTATCAAACGGCCGCTTTCCTGTCATCAATTCCACAATCGCCGTTTCACCAGTCAGACCTTGCACGGCCTTTTTCATCTCTGGGTCTTTTCGCAGTTCGAGGACGGAAGGATGTCGCATCACTTGCCGTACGCGTTTGGGGCTATTCAGTTCGGCGATCGTTTGCCGGATTTCGGCGATCTCTTCTAACTGCGGTACTTTTTCAAACGGATTATATTGTTCGACCCATGGCTTGAGTTTGCTGCGATCGATGGCTTCCGACAACGCCAAAACGCGATGGCCAGCGACGGCGTCGTCTGGCAAATCGGCAGGAGTGGGAAGGGCGGGCTTGATAACCGAAAAACCTCCGAGGAACAGCAAAATGCTTAGTGCTGCCTGCGCGGCCCCTCCAGCCAGCCCCAATACTCGATCGATGATCGATCGTCCTTCTTCGGACCTACCGGCCATCAACCTCCAGATCAAAGACGAAACAATGCTGAACACAACAAACACGATCAAACCAGCAACGCCGATCGCTACCGTACGATTTAAAATACCAGCCGTGCCGAGTCTATCTGCAACTAACTGTTCGTAGGCTGCCCCCAACTGCGGAGCGGTTAGATAGGCCGCGACAAAACCAACCAAGGAAATAATCGTGCCGATGATGCCACGCAAGAATCCGATCAGCGCCCCAAAAGCAACCAACAACAGAGCTGCAACGGCAACATAGTCACCTTGCTGATATTCTTGCCAACTCAACCAGGCAAGAGCACCTAGGATCGAGACAACGACTACCTTCTTCAGCAATGACGCCATGACCGAAGTCACACCGGCTATCGATACGCTCCGCTTGCTTGGCTGCTTCTTCTGCGTTTGCATCACAGGTTCCGCCGAGTGTTGCGTCGGCGGTTCTGATGGTGGCGCAGATTGATGATGCGGTTGCGGTTCTTCTGGCGTTTTGAACTCGCCCATCGGATGAGTCTTAGTAGCATCACCGAACGGCAGTTTAGCCTTCGCCCTTCCGCACATATTCCCTAACGCTGAAGAGAACTTGCGAACAAGAACTAGCTGTCCAAACTTCGAATTGGAGCACTTGGACTGGAACCACTCCAGCAACTCTTCAAGGAAGCCTAAGACACCCATAAATCACCATCAGTTACGCGTCGTCAATCGATCGCCCTGTGATATTCGCCGGGCGACAGAGGGCACCTGAATGGGCCCCCGTAACAAAAAGGTACGTCGTGGAGAACAACTACAAAGGTGAAAACCCGCACCGAATAAGGTGCAAGTCGAAAGAGTTCGGCTAGTGTGCCCGTACGACCTGGCCACCCCCACGACAGAGGGGAACCGTTCGTCGGGACAGCACGGGTCCTAACGGAGAAAGAAACTCATCAATTCCGAACCGTTCGTGAAACCAAAGTCGGAACTAGCAGCTGAGAGATCGTCGTAGACTTCGATTCCATCGGCTTCGATTCCTTCGCCGGCGATCGCAAAGGGCACGTCACCATGCGTGTGCGTCTTCGTACGAACGAACGTTGGATGATCGGGCGAAACAAGAATTCGATGCGGCGTCGATTCCAGCACCTTACTTAGCGGCGCCACAATCTTGGAATCGATTTCCTGCAGCGATTCGACTTTCTTTGCTGCGTCGCCCTCGTGCGACGCTTCGTCGGTCGCTTCCACGTGCACGCAAATCACGTCGGTCTTGTCGAGATTGTCGATGGCATACTGCCCCTTGGCCGCATAGTCCGTGTCGGTGTAGCCGGTCGCGCCCGGAACCTCAATGACATTCCACTTGAGCAGTTGCGCGATACCTCGAAGTAGATCGACGGCCGTGATCATCGCGCCGGTTTTACCAAAACGTTCTTCGAAGGAAGCCAACTTCGGCGCTTTGCCACAACCCCACAACCAAACGTTGGTTGCCGGCAGATTGCCAGCAGCGACTCGTGCTTGATTCACGGGGTGATCGGTGAACACCTCTTGGCTCTTCGCCATGATAGATTCGAGTACGTCGCTGCCTGGCCCACGTGGGAAGTCATCGAGTACCGTTTTATCAGTGAGATCGTGGGGCGGCGTGCAGCGGGTGTCCATCGAAAACGGAGGTGTGTTGTTGCTGCCACGGAAGAGCAGAAGATTGCGGTAGCTTACGCCTGGCTTGAATTCGAAGTGTGATTCGAACTCCTTTTGCAGGTCCGCGAGTAACGTCGTGGCTTCTTCGCTGGAGATATGTCCGGCGGTGAAGCTCTTCATCATCTGATCTTGAACGCAAACGAGATTGCAACGAATGGCCCAATCATCGTCCGCCAGCTCGATACCTTGCGCGGCTGCCTCAAGCGGCGCTCGACCCGTGAAGTACTCATTGGGGTCGTAACCAAGCAAGCTCAGATTCGCGACCGCAGAACCGGCTGGCAGGTGAGTGGGCGTGTTGTTCGATGCACCGACGATCCCACGCGCCGCAATGGCGTCCATCGCAGGAATGTTCGCGGCTTGTAGCGGAGTCTTACCGCCCAAAGATGCTTGCGGTTCGTCGGCACAGCCGTCCGGAATAATGATGACGTATTTCATATTTCGTTTCGTTGGTTACATGACTCGCATGCGAACGCTGGGGCCAGTGACCGCATCGAGTTCATCGATTTCGCCGATTGCTTTTGCCATCGAACCGGCCAAAGCCTCATGCGTCATGATGATGAGTGAAACGACGGGTGTCGAGCCGCCGTCGCTGGACGGTTTAGGACCTTGCTGAGAACCTTCCGCTGCTTTTTGAATCATCGATGCGATCGAAACGTCGTGCTTACCAAGCACCGACGCGAGCTCGGCCAACACGCCTGGCCGATCTCGGACGATCACACGCAAATAGTATCGACTACGAGATTGCTTCGGGTCCCCGAGTTGAATACGCGGCTTTCCATCGGACCAAAGTTCCGTCGCTTTGAACGTGATCGACGCGCGACCGACGACCGTGTCGATTAAATCCGCTGCGACCGCAGACGCTGTCGGCATTTGCCCGGCACCTTGGCCTTGATAGAAAACGGGACCGACCGCGTCGCCTTCGACACTCACCGCGTTGAACGCAGCCCGGACTTCGGCAAGTGGAGTGCCTCTTTTTACGAGCGTCGGAGAAACATGAAGCTCGAGCTGCTCATTGCTCATACTTGCAACCGCGAGCAGCTTGATACGGAATCCAAGCTCAGCCGCACATTGCATGTCGACGATTTCAAGCGACGCAATTCCCTCACGCGGAATTTCGTTCCAATCAACATCAGCGCCGAACGCCAAGTGCGCAAGAATCGCCAACTTTTGTGCCGCGTCACTGCCATCGACGTCCATCGCTGGATCTGCTTCGGCGTACCCAAGGTCTTGTGCTTCCTTGAGCGCTTCCGCGTAGTCTTTTCCCAGCTCCTCCATCTGCGACACAATGAAGTTACTCGTGCCGTTCAGAATCCCACGTAACGAAGTGATTTGATTCGCGGAAAGGCACTGACTGATGTTCGCGATAATCGGAATGCCGCCCGCAACGGAGGCTTCAAACGCAATCGAACGACCGACCTCGCGTGCTTTGCTGAAGAGTTCGGCGCCATGTTCCGCCAACAGTGCCTTGTTCGCAGTGACGACGTCCTTACCTCCTTCGAGGAGCTTAAGCATGATCGATCGAGCTGGTTCAATCCCACCGATCAACTGCGCGACCACTTTTACGTCGGTATCGGCAATCACGTCCTCCAGGGATTCGGTAACAATACTTGCCGGCACTTCAGCACGCAAAGGCTTGCTCTTATCTCGAACGACAACGTGTGCAAGATCGACCTGACTGCCTGCGTGACGCGCAACCCGATCGGCGTGGTTCAACAGAATCTCGGCAACGCCAGAACCGACGGTGCCCAGTCCGACAATAGCTACTTTTGTAGAATTCAAGGTTGTCTCTCTTGGCTGGGGAATCGGGTATAGTATTTGGCTTCGGTCAGAAGCGTCAACCAATGACGTTCAATAGAGAATACGTACAGCGTTCAGCCGGAACCTCTGCAAGCAATGAAGCAACAGCCTTAATAGGAAGGATCGGAAATTGGACAGCAAACCGTTTGAATTTCTAACCCAATTACTCGAAACACCGAGCCCGTCCGGGTACGAGCATCGAATCCAGGCGGTGGTTCGTGACTACGTGGGCAAGTTTGCGGATAGCGTAAAGACGGACCTTCACGGCAACGTCATTGCTGGCCGAAATACCGATAGCTCGATGCGAGTCATGCTTGCTGGCCATTGCGACCAAATCGGCATGGTTGTCAGTCACATCGACGATCGAGGCTTTCTCTATGCGCAAACGATCGGCGGCTGGGACCCTCAGCAACTAATTGGACAGCGGATGTCCGTCTGGCCCCAAGGCGGAACAGCAAACGGAATTCCAGCTGTCATCGCACGGAAGCCAATCCATCTGCTGAAGGATGACGAACGCAAGCAAGTCGTCAAGATTGAGGACCTCTGGCTCGACATTGGTGCCACGTCGGCAGAGCAAGCTAATGAGCTTGTACAAGTTGGCGATCCTGTGACGTTGCAACTTGGTTTCCAGGCGATGCAGAACAACATGGCCAACTCGCCCGGCATGGACAACCGAACAGGGCTTTGGGTCGTGCTGGAAGCACTGCGTCGAGCTGGGCCGAACCTAAATTGTGCAGCCTTCGCGGTTTCGACTGTGGCCGAAGAAATTGGACTTCGCGGTGCAAAAACTAGCGCCTACGGTATCGACCCGCAGATTGGAATCGCGGTCGACGTGACTCACGCAACCGATTGCCCAACGATCGATCAACGCCAACTCGGAAAAATCTCTCTGGGCGGTGGCCCCGTGGTCTTCCGCGGCCCCAACATGAATCACCGTATTGTCGAACGACTCCAAAGCGTCGCAAGCAAGTGCAGAATCGATATTCAACCGGCAGCGCTCGGCCGTGCCGCACCGAACGACTCTAATGCGTTGCAAGTCACTCGTGGTGGCGTAGCAACAGGCCTAGTGTCCATTCCGAATCGCTATATGCATAGCGCCGTGGAAACAACGTGCCTCGACGATTTAGACAACGCTGCTGATTTGCTGGCTGAGTTTCTGAACTCACTGCGCAGTGACGACGACTTTACGCCGTAAAACTGCGATGGCGTTGGTCCCGCAAACTAGAACGTCTTCGTGAAACCAATTCGTGCGCCGTGAAGAAATGCGGTCGCATCGTCGAAGATCTCGTCGGGGCTAAAGAACTGATCGGGAGCTTCCGCAATATCAGTAATCCACAGGAATTGATAGCCAGCATTTAACGACCAGCACTGTGTGATTTCGCAGTTCACACTGATGTCCACTTCGCCAATGAATGAAAGCTCATCCTTGCCGAGTGGCGAAGTTCCAAAGTCAGACGTACGACGATGAATGGAGTTGTTGAACAGACCGCCCTTCGTCGTTACGTTTGCCGTCACAAATCCGCCAGCATCCCAAATCGTTTTACGCCAACCGATCTGGCCACCGACAAGACTATTTCTCACATCAACACGTTCGTCGAACATTGGCACAATTGTTCCGCTGCCGGTAATCGCTGAGTGTTCGTCCAACTCAAGCCATCGGAAGCCAATCATAAACTGATTCCAGTTATTAACGTCCTTGAATAGATTCAACTCCGCAGTTTGCAACTTTGATTCGTAACGCACGTCTCCCTCGCCGATCCCCAAGTCAGTGCCTAGGGCGATGATGGGACCTTCCAAACTTTGGTTTCCAGTCCAATGGTCAACGATGTAGTAGCTGCCCTCTAGGTCACATCCTCCGCACTGATTGTCACGAATAACGGTGAGTCGGGGAGCTCCATGGAAATCCATCGACAACGAATCGGGCTGGAAAGTCGTCGGCGTTGCACAGTTGCAACCCAGCAAGGTCTCTGCGAACCCGTCAGCACGCGAGCGGTGCAGAAACACGGCATCAGCTCGCACTCGCCAACAAGGGCGGCTGCAGCAGCAATAGGTCATTCCGCAGACGTCACACGGCCAATCCGAACAGTTGTCACCGCAGACGGGATTCACGTCGTGCGAAAATAGCAACGGCGGCTGAGCTGCCGACATCGAGTATTGTTGCGCTTCATCTTCGATCCACGGTGCGTACGCAACGGGAGCGGGAGACATCATTGTCGAATCGCTCGACGTAGACTGCGGTTCGAACACCGAATCTTCGAGCACACTACTTTCCGAGGCAGGCGGCTCAAGGACTTCGGGCTGAGGCGTGACAATGCTCTCGACCTCCTGTGGAATCAATGCCACGCGAGGAATTTCACTCTTTGGTATCGGCGGCGGAACGTTGGCGATAGGCGCCGTCTCTGGCGGGTCGACAAAGAGGTTTTCAATGTCGTCATGTATGATCTGCCCATCCAATTCGGACACCACAGATGCGTTCGAATTCACAGCGGCGTCCGCCACGACATTCACCGTCGGCTCGGAAGTTGCGCGCCGTTCGGTAGCAGGTGCCGTGAGCGAAACGGGAGCCTTTTCTAAATTAGACTTCGGATTCGGGGGAAGAATGGCGTCCGCCTTGAACAAAGGCTGAGGAAGCGATGCTGAAACTTGCAACGCTGGCAACGGCACTTGCTTGTCCGATTCGACGGTTCGATAGATCGACTGGCGTGGAATTACAGCTTGCTGTGTAAATGTATTCGACCTAATCAATCCCGGCTTCTTTGATTTCCCATCGGCGGTCGGGACACGCGGAAGACGCTTTTGCATTGGCGGCTTCACCGGCATGGAGTCAACAACCGGAATCTGTGTTAGTGCAGTGACCTTGGCTTCGACTTCTTTGGAACCGGATTCCATTGGTGCAGAAAGCAACATCGCTTGATAGCGACTCAACTGCTGCTGTCGTTCTTGCGTTTCAGCGTCGACATTCGGAACAACATACAAACAGCCGACGGCTACGCAAAGCGAAGAGACGGCGTTGGCTATGTGTTTCATTGTTAACATTGGAGAAACCGGTCTGTGAGGAAGCGATCGGGTGGTAACCGTTCGACTAACTAGTTCGGGATGGCGTAGTTGAAGTTCACAAAGTTCAAAGCGATATTTGCGAGCAACTCGCCTGGCTTGTAACGCAGCACGATCAAATCTTTGGGCATCACTGCAATCCGCTCGTTCGGATCATTCATAGCGGCCTTCAGGTCGACGGCGATCTTGATTTGCTCGCCGTTCGGCAACTGCCTAACCACGATCGCGTTTGTTGGGGCAACGATATTACCGGGGCCACTACGGAAGTTGGTAGCTGTCGCGTTACCTGCGGGACCATTGATGTTGGTATTTGCAATCGCAATCGCCTCAAGCACATCAACGTCATGGTCCCGCGGAAGCGGATACTTACCACCCGTAATGAGACCACCCGTCGTAAAGTACTCCGTGTCGCGAGACTCAATGAATACAACATCGCCGTCGTGCAAGATCACATCTTCAGCAGCAAACGGCAGCTCTTGCCCGCGACAAACGCGAAGCGGGATTCTCACGAACTGGCTTGGCGTGGCATACTCAGACGGATCTCCACCACTCTGCAACTGCGAAAGCATGTCGTCACGCTGCGTGTCGTCCATCGTGTTTCCACGCAGGATCCAAACTTCGTTGAACCCATCAATGCCAGGTAATCCGCCCGTGCTGGACAACGCATGCATAACATCGTTCTCGTAAACAGGCATCTCCAGAGGAGTCGACGTACCGCGTCTGGCGTAAAGCTGAGTGTCTCGACGAATTAGACCACCTACACCTGGCCCCGTGTCTTCACGGATTACAAACACTTTTACAGATCGAGCGCTGATCAAATCCACCGTGACGAAGTTGGACTCTTTCAGAATCCCTTTGTCCAAGTAAACCGACCGAATCTTGTCAACTGCTTGCGGCAATGTAAGCTCATCGACGGAAACATTCCCCACCAACGGGAGAGACACCGTACCATCTCTTTGAACTCTCACAGGATGACCAACGCTTGGCGTTTGCACGTTCTCTCGCAACGCCACCGTAGGGTAATAGACACTGGGCAATTGATTTTCGACCGCAAGCACATCTTCGATGTAGATACCCAGAACGTCTGAGGCGCCGATAATGTGTTCAGCCACAGGTGGGCGGCGCAATCGAGTGAACTCAAGCGGAACTTTGTTGTCTCGCGATCTCGCTGACAACTCCGGCGGAAGGCGATGAGCCGGGATTGCGTTCTTCGAAATATTTGAACGTTGCGTCACAATTCCGTGCGCACAACCCGATAGCGTTACCGCCGCCAGACATGTGAAGAGCAAAAGCGTTTTTGGTATTCGGACTTCCATCTCTTAACCTAGATTGGAGGATCGCTACTGCGATTGCAGCGCGGACTACTCTGATTCGACTTGCGGTAGGCGTTCGATGTGTTCGTAAGAACTCAATTGGATCGAACCAGGAGGCAACGTGATGTCTGCGGACGATTCATTCGGGTCGATCTTTTCAGCCGTCTCTGCTGTTGCTTCGGATTCACCAGATTCAGCTTCTGCATTTAGTTCGATCGCGTTGGCATCGTCAGCTCGTGAGTCAGTTAAGCTGACGTGTGGCGAAACCTCTTCCGACCGAATGACTTCCTCCGGACAGCACAGGCATGCGTCTTCACGTTGGCAGGATCCAACCACCGGCACGTCGGCGAATAGATTTTGGCAATCTCCCTGGGCCGCCAATGCACCAAGCCGGTAACCTTCGTACCAAGCCGCAATCTTGCGACAGCCGTCGGGACTCTTGTACTTGTGAGACCAGTAAGCTTCTGGCGGTGTGCTCGGGGGGCACGTTCCCATTCCCTTCGCAACGTTGTAATAGGCTTGCTTCCAACCCCGTTCGAAGTGCCGGCTGTATTTGTTGACGCTAGGTGCCCGTGCTTCACAGCGATAAGCTCGCTTAGCTGTTTCAAGCAGTGCCAACTCTTCACGATGAAATCTCGCTCCCGAGCACCCCACTAGTGAGGGGCACACGACAAACCCGACGATCGCCAAGAATGACAGTATTTTTATTTGCATCAGAACACCCGGTAGCAGTGACAGCACGGGTTTCCGCTCCCAAAAGGGTCTTGCGGTATTCCACGCTGGAATGGGTCTTGCGGCCTGACGGTTGTCTTCGGGTCTAAAATCGTTTGCGCTGTAACCTCGATGATTCGAAGCGCATAACAGCTACAACCCCTACCTTCGGACAAAAAATGGCGATGAAGAGTGTTTTTGCCTTGACCGATTACGCAAACAACGCGTATTATGTCGGTCGAATCAGATACCCAACGGGGACTTATATAAAGTTAGACAGATGACTAGAGCACTACTACTAACGGCAGCTTTCATTTTCGCAGCCTCAACTGCCCAGGCCGCATCACTCAGCTCGCTTCTAGGACTAGAAGAAGCTCTTGAAGAAGCGGTTGTAGCCGCAGACTTTGGAGCCATAGGCAGTGACATCGCACAACAGCTTGCAGCTGCGACTGGTGGAGCAACTTCGGCTGTCGGTGGTGCAACGGCGGCACCTGCTTCAGGCGGTAGCTGCTGTGGTGCTCAGTACAGTTGTTGCAATCAACCGGTTGGTGGCGGTGGCACCAGTGGCGACGGCGGCAGCACAGACGGTGGTGGTACTTCGGGTGTTGGCGGCGATTCGGGTGGCGGTACTTCGGGTGCCGGCCTAGGTGGCGGCGGCGCTTCTCTTTCGGCCGGTGGCGACATCACGATTAACATCAACATTGATATCGACATCGACATCGATATCAACGTCTTTGGATTCAGATGCAAGCCTGTCGCAAGTGCTTGCGAGTGCTGGTAGTTGCAACTACCGTAGAACTTAGAAAGTAGTAAAAGCCCGATTTTTGGAATCGGGCTTTTTGCTGCGCGCTACGTTAAATACGACTTGATGGACGCTTGGGTGAACGCAACTTTTTACACTCTGCTGCTTGTTATCCTGCTAACCCCTTGGGCTAACGGCGGTGTCGACCTACCCACGCGTCCTTACATTTACGGATTGTTGGCTGTGGCATTGATTGCCGCAACGTTTGACCTGATCAAACAAAGGCAACTTCCGCGTTTGCCGCAAACTGCGTTATTGACACTTGCCGCAATTGCATTGGGAGCCATTTCGTTGGTTCCACTTTCCACTTCAAGATTTCCTGCCAAGTCACTAGAGATCTGGTCAGAGCTTGCTGGTGCTGAGGTTGCTACGCTTAGCCTGCATCCTTCAGAGACGCGCATCCAGCTTTCAATGCTCTGCGCATGCGCGACGGCTTTGTTTGTCGCTAGCCAGATCAAACTGGATGAATTCAAGCTTCAGTTCTTGTCCTATGCGATGCTGGTAAATGGTTTCGCATTGACGCTGTTTGCATTTGTGCAGCGATACAGTTGGAACGGTCGATTGTTTTGGATTTTCGACCTTCCGCACAACGAAACGACATTCGGCCCGATGGTCTACCACAATGTCGCCGGTAACTATCTCGCGATCTGCCTTGCGTTAGGCAGCTACGTTGTGTTGAAGAAAACAAATCAAAAGCGATCTCTTTCCGAAATCGACGGTGATAGCGTAGCGGTAGTCTTGATGATGGCGACGGCCATGGTTGGATTGCTTTGCTCGCTTTCTCGTGGCGCAATTCTATCTAGCATTGTTGCGTTTGCGATTGTGAGCTACTTGTTTGCAAGTCGTGTCTGGGACCGAAAAACAGTTAGATGGATGCTTCCCTTTGTTCTTTGCGGTGCTGGAATCATGTTTTGGTTTGGCATGTCAGACGCTGTGGTCGAGCGACTGGGTACGCTCACGTCAGGCGACATGCTAACCGATCAACGACTGGTTCACTGGGAAGCCGCCAGCCGCGCTGCGAAAGATTTCTGGGGCGTTGGCTGTGGGGCAGGGGCCTACGGTCGCGTTGTCGCAACGTATGAAACATCGAATACCGCACGCGCTGTATTCAATAACGCACACAATCAGTATCTCGAATTTCTACTCGTGGCTGGCATTGGCGGACTAGTTCTCTTTCTGCTGCTTACCTTGGCTTCGCTGAGAGACTGTCTAAAACTAACCAAACACGCCGAGCATCATTTGGCTTTCCTTGGGTACCTGTCGGTATTCGTGGTCCTTTGCCAAACGTTCCATGCGTTCGTGGATTTTTGCTTGATGATACTGGCCGTGAGCTTAACCGTGGCCTGCGTCGTCGGCTTTGCTTCCGGTGGACGACAACTCTCCACCAAGAACGCGAGGCAGAACAAAACAGGCTTCTTCACCCAAGCAATTCCAGTCGCCTGCTGGATCGCGACCATTATTTGCATGACTTGGGCGACTTACGATGCCAGTACTGCTGGACAACTTGACCTGGCAGTCCGCCGATTGCCTTGGGGCGGTGAACAATCGCAACTCACCAAAGAACGCCTTGAGGCGAGCTTGGTAGAACTCAACAAAGCAGTCAGCTGGCGTCCCGACAGCCTCACTGGACAAGAAGCGCTGGCGGTCCTACACACGATCAATTATCGCAGTCACGCACGCGACCAGATGGCAGCCGAGGCCGAACTCAACAAAGACGATCCCAACCTCTGGCAATGGACATCGCCGGAAGTACTCCATCATCGCATACACACGCTGCGCCGCGAGGACAGGATGGACATTGTTGACGAACTTCGAGCCGAACCGCTAATAGCTCGGCATCTCGGTCAGGCGCGAGACGCGCTGCTCAAAGCACGCCTGGCTCACCCACTGTGGGCAAACATCCATTTACGTTTGGAAGAGCTAGAATTCCTTGATCCATCCGCCACACTTGAATCAAACGGTAACGCGATTCGCGTTCGAAGCACCGCAGGCCAAGATTCGAGGATTCTCTTCGAATGTGGAACTCGGGAATTCGGAGCCGGTCGCTACGAATCAGCCTATGAATGCTGGCGACAGTCTCTAATGGTGACCGGTCGATACATTAAGGAAATCGTAAGACTGAGCAGTGGACATCTAGACACTTCCGGGATTCTACAAAAAGTTCTCCCCAAGGATCCCAGAGTATTCGTTCGTATGCTTGCGGCATACAAAGACGACGATTCAGTTACGCTGGATCCTGCCGCGATCGAACAGCAGGCCCAAAACTACCTAAAAGACAGCTCAGAAATTCCGCAAACCGCAGAAGATTGGTATGTTCAATCACGTCTAGCCGCTTTGCTTTCGAAACCTGAACAGAGTATCGACTACCTCGATAGAGCTATTAAACTTAAACCCTTCATCACCCGTTGGAGATTCGAGTTAGCCAATCAACTGGCGGAAAACGGACAGCTAGAGGAGGCCGAACGGCAGGCTATACGATGTGTCCGGCAAAAAAGATGGAGAATCTACCGAGAATTCTTAGACAAACTGCGACTCGATATTCGGAAGCAGGCTCCCCCAACTTCTCTGCAGCTTAAAACGAATTCTGAAACACCACCTGCAGAATCCCCATTGTGATTGGTCGAGTGAAACGGCTGTTTTAGTGCGCAATACTAATGAGACGACTTGCACACTTTTCATAACGCGTTAGCACTATATCTCTCAAGGTTCTTTTGTTTGTTTTGCCTCATCCCCGATTGGGGAGTTCCGGCAGAAATATGCAGAAGTACAATGAGTGCACGCAGATCTGTAATCTCTCGCAGCAAAGCGAACTTGTCTCAATTGCCCAATAAGGGCAGCCCCGCCGGAAACAAACAGATAAGATGATTTCGATGTCGACTCATGCCAACGGGAAATCGATGCCTGGAGCTTCTCAAGACGCATCTAATAGTGCGCTCCAGATTGATGTTGCTGATTTTCTAACCAGACGTCGCGGACTCCTAATCCTCGGAGCCAACGCAGGCTTGATTTTGGCAGTCATGTACATCCTCACAACGCCAATCATCTACGAGTCAAATGCCGAGATATTGGTAATTCCCAAAGACTCAAAACTAACGACGTCGTCGAACGCCGAATTCGGCTTCGAATCAACGGTCGCTGACGAACTTCTGGCGACACATATGCGAATTGTGACTAGTCCACGGGTGGTCAGTGACGCCTTACGCGAGAACGATCTTTTCGAGCTACCGTCGCTAACTGAGAAAATCGATGAAGACACGACCGAACCGAAAGAGAGACGCAAAGCAATCGTTCGATATGTCAAGGAGAACCTTTCGATTCGCCGCGGAGGTGACGGTGGCGCGAAAGAAGCTCAGGTGCTGGACGTTACGTTCCGACATACATCCGATGTGGACTGTTCAGAGATTTTGCTAGCCGTCGTCAACAGCTACCAAGACTTTTTGGGCGAGAAGATCCAAGGCGCCGGCGACGAAGCCGCCACGTTGATCGAAGAAGCAAGTGGTCAACTGGAAGTCAAACTCGCCGAACAAGACCAGGCATACAAAGACTACCTCCAAGACTCGCCAACACTTTTGTGGGCTGGACTGAACCCACAACAGATCACCGTTACGCAACTGCAAACGGAACTTTCTACGGTACAGATCAAGCGAGCGGAAGTCGAATCCCGCCTAGCGTTAACTCAGGGCGTAATCGCAAAGTCAAAATCCGGCGAAGATGGATCGCTCGAAAAACTGACAGTTCTAGACAAAGATGATATCGATCGAGTTTCGCTACTCGTTCAGCTTGAACGGGGTTATCCGAATTCGGAATCGTTCGAAGCACTTCGCCCAAAGCTCAATGAAGTTGCCGGCGTCGAATATCAAGAACTTCTATCGTTGAAGGTTCAGGCACGTACGGACGAACTGAAGTACGGAAAGAATCACCCCAAGGCAGTTGCAACTCGCGAACAGATCGAAGAACTCAAAGGCTTTCTTGCGAAACGTGATGTTACCGTCGAAGACGATGCCGCCGCGCTCAACTCCGACGCACTCGATCTCAACCGTCTTGTGGCGATCTACGAACGATTACTCCGAAACGATCTGGATGATCTACAAAGTCGCGAAACGGAGTTACTGAAGCTAATCGTGCAAGAAAAGGAAGTTGCCAAGACGGTCATTCTTGCTCAGCTTGAGGAAACAAACCTCAAACGGGAGATGGAACGTACGCAAGGTCTTTACGATGCGGTTTTGGATCGACTGGGCGAGATCAATCTGTTGAAAGACTACGGTGGATTTATTACCGACGTCATTTCACCTGTTGAAATCGGCGAGAAAGCATGGCCAAGCATCCCGCTTATCGGATTGATGGGACTCCTCCTGGGAACCATGGGCGGGGCTGGCTTGGCAGTTGCTGCGGAACTTGCTGACAAGTCATTCCGAAACCCGAAAGACATTGAGCACGAACTAGGTGTCCCAATCCTTACACACGTTTCTCAACTTAATCTGGACAAAATCATAGCTCGCGAAGACCATCCTATCCATAAATCTATCGTGACCGTCCATTCTCCTCGCTCTCGCTACGCGGAAGCATTTCGCAGTTTAAGAACGTCCGTATTCTTCAGAACAAAAGCAGTCAGCAATCCTGTTATCCAAGTTACCAGCCCCAATGCTGGCGACGGAAAATCAACCATCATCTCGAACCTGGCAGTTTCCATCTCGCAAACGGGAAAGTCCGTCTTGCTGGTCGACTGCGACATGCGTCGACCGATGATCTCGAAAGTGTTTGGACTGAATGATTCCTCAGGCTTGGCCGAAGTACTTACGGGGGAAGCGAATCTGCTCGACGCGGCAGTCAAATGCCCTGACGCACCGAATCTTTCGGTGATCGCTTCTGACAAAATCCCCGGCAATCCAGCGGAACTGCTGGCCCTGCCGGATTTCGCTGACTTTATCGAGAAGGCTCGCCAGCAGTTCGATTTCGTTCTGCTAGACAGTCCTCCGGTCAGCCCCGTCGCCGATCCGCTAACCATTGCGTCGATCGCAGACTTTGTTCTGCTTGGACTGACCCTGCGTAAAAACTCACGAACCATTGCAACGCGCACTTGTGCAGAGCTTTCCAGCAACGGAGCCGAAATGCTCGGGCTAGTTGTTAATCGAGCAGCCACCGAAACAAATCGGTACGGATATTCGAATGGACGATATGGGGCAGGCTACGGAACTTCCTACAGGTATGGCGGATATGGAAATTACGGAGGCGATCGCTATGAGACGCAAACTGCGAATGACGCCTACTACGGGTAACAATGAGCACAGACATTTCACCAAGTGACCACGTGAACAGTTTGGGCAGAACGTCTAACGACGAACTGGCCTCGCCGTTTTTCGTTCGGTCTCAAAACATACACAGCGTTTTCTGGCAAGATGTTCGGACCTCGCTCCCGTTGGCGACCGGCGATCTGGTGTGCCTTGTTGTGATTTCAGCATTCCTTGGTGCAACCGTTTCGCCGCTTCCATCGTTATGGCTTTTAGCCTCGGTGATGCTGGGTGCGTTTTGGGTGTTCGGACTGTACCCTGCCACTTTCGTCTATCCTGCGAAGGAACTTCGCAGGGTAACACTGGCGTCATTGGCGTTCGTGCCGATTCTTGCGATGACCTCCAGTACATTGAGAGACAAGTTGTTAATCGGCCTTGGCTTTGCCAGCCTGGTCGGATTGACGTTCATCTCGCGATTGTGCGTGCGTCGACTTTGCTCGCGCCAGAAATGGTGGCAACGTCCAGTTCACGTCAGCGGAAAACGCGACAACCTTCTGCGATTAAGACGCTGGATCGATGAAGGCTGGTACTTTGCTATGCGAGTAGTAAAGGAAGACGAACCAGCAACCCATATCGTCAGCGACTCGAGCGCGTCGTTGTACGATGCTGTTGGATTCCAAGAATTCAGTCGAACGTATCCACGAACTTCAGTCGCGCGAGTGCACGGCAGTGCGTGCGCAACGCAGGTGGTGCAATACGAAAACAAACTCATGTTGCCAATGTGGCACTACACCAAACGAGCTATCGATCTCGTATTGGTGATCGGCACGATGCCTATCTGGCTTCCCATCATTTCCGTCATCGCTGTCGCAGTACGCGTTACCTCTGACGGCCCTTCCTTCTTCACTCAGCCACGTGCAGGTCGCGGTGGAAGAGTTTTCGCCGCGTGGAAACTACGCTCGATGGTGACCAATGCCGAGTCGATATTGGAAGACCACATTCGCGATAACCCAGAACTAAAAGAAGAGTGGGCGGAAAGCAAAAAACTCAAATACGACCCTCGGATCACTGCGCTTGGGCAAATCTTGCGGAAAACAAGCCTCGACGAGCTACCACAATTGTTCAACGTTCTTCGAGGTGACATGAGCCTCGTCGGACCGCGCCCAGTTCCCGCATACGAAGTCGAACCTTACCAAGAAGCTGCCGGTCCGCTGGGCTGGCACGACTACTGCCAAGTTCGGCCAGGGCTGACGGGCATGTGGCAGATCAATGGCCGCAACAACACGAGCTACGAAGACCGCGTCGGCTATGACGAGGCTTACTGCCGAGCGTGGTCGGTCTGGCTGGACTTCTATATTTTGCTCCGCACGTTGAAAACAGTGATTTTTCGCGAGGGTGCGTACTAAGCGATGTCTTTGCACACTGACACCTCCGAAGCCTCAATCACCACGATTGAAGCACCGCGACAGGAACGCACATTGCCAAGCCACAGAATTCTTCATGTGGTTGAAGCAACGTTCGCTGGGGTTGGTCGTCACGTTCTTGATCTCGCCGGAGCACAAGCGAACGCAGGTCACGAGGTCCACGTCGCCTACAGTCCATTGCGCATGAGCAATTCGTTTCGCCAGGAAATGGAATCTCTAGAAAACGTCCGATGGTTTGCATGCGAGATGCAGCGGTCCATTGGCTTGCACGACTACCCATCCGTTCAGCAACTACGAAAACACTTTGATCAAATTCATCCCGATGTACTTCACGGACACAGTGCGAAGGGTGGCGCACTCGCTCGCCTCGCGTCCTACGGCAAGCGTTGCCTTACGCTTTACACGCCCAATGGCATCTATTCGATGAATCCGAATCTTCGTCCCCGAGCAAGATTCCTCAACGACTTCATCGAACGCCGGCTTGCTTCATGGACGGACGCAGTGATTGCCGTGTCGGGTGAAGAGGCCGAACACATTGCTGAAAACATTGGTATCACGAAGCAAAAAACCCATGTCGTCAACAATGGTATCTCGCCAATTCGAAAACACGACAAAGCAGACGTTCGAAACGAACACCGGTTGCCGCACGACAAATACATTGTTGGTTTCGTCGGTCGACTAGACGATCAAAAATCTCCCCAAGACCTCGTTCGCGTCTACGCTGCCATCGCGGAGCAAGAGCCGAATGCTCACTTCGTTGTCGTGGGTACCGGTAGCCTAAACGACGAAGTACAAACGCTATCGCGCAGCTTTCCGGCACTCGATGGACGCATTCATTGGCTCGGCGAACAGCCGGGCGTACGAGCTATGGCGGCGTTCGACCTATTCTTGCTACCGAGCGCTTACGAAGGATTCCCTTACGTGCTACTGGAAGCCACTTCGTCGGGCCTACCGATTGTGACCACTCACGGCGCTTGCGCAAGAGACATTGTATCGCACGGCGAATCTGGATTTATTTGCGACCACGGCGATATCGCTGCGTTGTCTGACGCAGCTCTCGAACTTATCCGCGACCCGCATGCTCAGGCAAGCTTCTCGCAAGCCGCTCTCGAGAAGGGAAAACCATTTTCTGTGACGCGAATGGCGAGTGAAGTCGAAGACATCTTGCTTGGTCTAAGCGTAACTCCGAGGAGCGCCCAATGACCAAGATACGCAAGCCAAACTTTTTAGTCATCGGTGCCGCGAGGAGTGGCACAACAGCGCTCTGCAAGTTCCTCGAACAACATCCAGAAGTCTTCGTAAGCTCGCCGAAAGAGCCGCACTTCCTCGCATTCGCTAACCAGCAGCTTCAATTCGCTGGTCCAGGCGATGACGTTTTAATGAACCGTAAAGCGATCACGGAATTCGAGACCTATACGCGGCTGTTCGAAGCGGCCAACGGTGCCATGGCATTGGGCGAAGGATCCGTTTCGACGCTTTACTATCCAGAAACGGCGATCCCGAACATCCAAGAATTCTGCCCCGACGCAAAGTGCATCGTCGTGCTGAGAAATCCGGTCGAACGTGCGTACTCGGGCTTCCTCTACATGATCGCACGTGGTTTCGAAGATGTGCCCTCATTCGAAGAAGCATTGGAATCTGAAGATTCTCGGATCAATTCGAACTGGCACCACATCTGGCACTACAAGCGACAAGGCATGTACGCGAAACAGATCAAGCAATTCCAAGATGCGCTTGGCCCCGACAAATTGAAGATCATTCTTTCGGAGGATCTCAAAGGTGAAGCGACACAACAAACCATGTCAGAGCTCTACGAATTCATTGGTGTCGACCCAACCTTTCAAGCAAAAACGGATGCGGAAATCAATCGCTCGGGCAAACCCAAAAACAAACTACTGCATTCCGCAATGAGTTTATTGGGACGCAACCTTGCTATCAAAGACATGCTGAAGGCAGCGGTACCCTCCAGCGTTCGAGAGCGCATTCGGTCGTCCAATCTCAGCCGCCCGGAAATGAGTTCCGCGACGCGCGAGTCGCTAACAAATTTTTTCCGTCAAGAAATTGACGACCTCGGACCGCTCATCAACCGCGATTTAGGTCACTGGCTCAAGTAACCAGCCGCACCCCAAACTTCCTTCCCACCAACGGCGTATCGAACCACCCACCAACCGCATGTTCTCAGCACTCATGACACTTACGACTCCGGACAACACCGGCGCTTCCCGCGTTGCGTTCGAGTACGCTAAGGCAGTCATTCGCAGAGGTGGAAACGTCGTAATGGCTCATGGCCGTGAACCGCAAATCAAAGATGGACGCGAGTCGCTGCTATCAAAAATGAAGGACGCGGGCATCAAGCTCAAGTCCGAACCCCGACTCGAGCTGCCATGGGGAAGTTCGCTCGTCCGGGATCTCACGAAAGTTACCGAAGATGAAGGTATCGATTGCGTTATTGGCAACAACCAACGCGATCGCTCCGTTGCTATTAACGTAGCAAATCAAGCAAAGGTTCCGGCGATCGTTTGCGGCCACAACCAGCATGTGTTCCGTGGACGCTGGCCACTGCCGATGATCAAGAAACGATACTATGGCAATGCCGTGCGTCGGGCGAACCTCGTCATCTGTAGCTCGACGCGAGTCGAAAGCGAGTTCCTCGATTGGTTCGATGTCGAAAAGGATCGCTGCATCTTGATGCCTCACGGCATTAAACCAGCGAACGAAGATGCGTTCTCCGAAAATCAAATCCAGAAACTGCGCGAATCGTTTTCGGCGAGTGCCTCAGACCTATTGCTATGCAACGTGGGTCGTATTGACCCACAAAAAGGACAAGACACACTACTTCGCGCACTAAAACTACTGCCCGCCGATATCCCGTATAAGCTGGTACTAGTTGGTGCTGTATCCGAAGACTCCAACCAAGCGCAAAACCTTCGTTACGAGGCCGAACTCAAGAGTCTCGCACAACAACTGCCTGACCCATCGCGAGTGTCCTTTGCCGGATGGCGGGACGATTTCGAACTCATCATGAGCGCATCAGACGCCTACGTTCACTCCGCTCGCTGGGAAGGACTACCACTTACTGTACTAGCCGCGATGTCGGCTCGACGCCCAGTGATTGCACCCGATAATTCTTCGCGACCGCCTGGGTTCGAAAATGGCGTGCACGGACTGCTCGTCAAACCTGACGATGCACAATCGCTAGCAGACAGTATTCAGCACGTCGTGTCTTCACGCGGCAGCAACAAACTGCCCAAAATGGCGAACCAAGCGAGGCAGTTGATCGAAGACCGATACGACATGGACCGCATTAGTGATCGTTTTACTCACATTGTGAGCGACGTGATTCAAAATTATCGAGCCAAACGGAATGGCACGGCGGTTACACAGAAAGAGAGCGACAAATGAAAGTTCTCGTTCTAGGCGGAGCTGGCTTTATCGGGTCGCATCTGGTTGATCGGCTACTCGTGGATGGCCACACGGTCTCGGTTTTGGACCTATGCGCCAATTCCAACCCCAACGTCGCTCAGTCATTGGTCGGCAGCCACGAAGACTCGGATCTCTTGGACTCGGCAATGGATGGCATTGATGCAGTTTGTCATCTGATCAGCACGACAGTCCCAGCGACGTCGAACGCCGACATGGAATTTGATGTTCGCACAAACTTAATCGCTACGTTGCGAATCTTGGAATCCATGAAGCGAAACCAAGTTCCGCGGATTGTCTACCTTTCGACCGGTGGTGCAATCTATGGTGAGCCTAAAGAATACCCAATCACGGAAAACCATCCGTTGAACCCAATCTGCTCTTACGGAGTCGTGAAGTCAGCGGTTGAAAGCTACCTGCATCTATTCCAAGAACTACACGGACTGTCGACATTGATCATACGACCGGCGAATGCCTACGGCCCCGGTCAAAACATCAAGAAACCACAGGGGGTGATTGGTCATTTTTTGAAAAACGCCCTTCAACACAAACCGATCCAAATCTGGGGCGACGGCGAAGTCCGGCGAGACTATGTCTATGTGAGTGACCTCGTCGACTTTGTCGCACTGGCCGTGAACTCCAATCAAAATGGCATTTTCAATGTTGCCTCGGGTGAGGACTACAGCGTCAATGAAATCATTGGCCTTGTCGAACAGATCGTCGGTCGAGAATTGCAAAAAGATTACATCACCAAACGATCTTACGATGTCGAACGCGTAAGGCTCGACATTCAATTGGCGAACTCGAAGTTCGGCTGGGCTCCACAGGTGCCACTCGAAGAAGGCGTACAAAACCAATTCGACGCAATGAAGCAGCAATTCAAAGCCGCCTCCCTCATCCAGGATCGGCATGTGACTTGATGAATCATTCAAAGAATACAATCACACTGCAATGGGGCGTCTGTCCGATACTGCTGCTCGGTTTGATTCTCATGCCGTTCCAATGGCAGGTACTCGCAACCGTGGGCCCGCTAAGCATGCGTCCCTCACACCTATTCTGTCTTTCCATCATCGGATTTACGACGCTCAACATTCTCCGCAATCGCGTCAACATCGACAGCCAGCCGTTGACCGCACTGGGTTCATTCAACGTTGCCTACATCGCATATCTAGGCGTGATGGCGATTTCCGTACTTACGGTTTCACACGGCGAGTTCTTCAGCCACTGGTGTCGGCATGCGTTCCTATTCACGACTTACCTTATGTTGGCCATTCATGTCAGTAAGTTGTCGGGCCCAGTACTCGCGCGGACCGTTCACCTCGGCGTGCTTTTGGGGACGATAGCCTTCATTCTGTACGCCGCGATTAGCCTCAACAGTGTTGGCCGCTCGCTTCCTAAAGAGGTGATGCATGCCGTAACAACGGGTGATCGAGACGTACTCGTACGAACTCACGTCGCTATCCTCAATGCTTCCGCCGATGGAATTACGAAGCAACGAAACGACGCGTTTATCACTAGCTCCTTTAAGAACCAGCTCGCTAGCGGATTTGTCGTATTCCTATTGCTTGGAGCAGCGTTCAGCACGAAGAACGCACCACTACATTCTCGTCTGCTGAAATTGATTGCGCTGACGTTGGTCGTTGCAATTGTCGTGCTACTGATGAGTCGATCGAACATGATCGTTATCGGGATGTGTCTTTCGTTTATGGGTGCCTACCGAGCCAGTAAGCTACAGGCCTTCCGTACAGTGCAAGTCCAAGCGATCGCTGGGGCCGCAATCTTATTGCTCGTTGCAATTGTCTTTCTGATGAATCCTGATCAAGGCGGCATGGTTAACCTGACAATCGACAACTTGATGCGTCTTGGCGACGACCCACGATTCGCACATTACAATCGCGTGCTCTCACAAGTTACCGCCAATCCGTTCGCGGGGCACGGTTTCGGACAACAGGCGTCCGATGGCTACCGTGTGCACAACTTCATTCTTGGCGGCTTCTTTGAGGCCGGCATCGTAGGGCTCGTCGCCGCGATTATCGTGAGCTTCACGCTCGGCTCAACAACATTGACGGCCATGATTCGATCATGGCGCATCGATTCGATTCACTTACTGCCAGTCCTTCCCTTGTTCCGCAGCATGTTCTGCGGCGACGGTGGGCGACTCAGCTTGCCTGAATGGATTGCGTTAGGTTTCTTCGCAGCGTTGATCTCGCGTCGGCATATTAAACAACGACCACAACGAAGGTATTCGATGCACGATGACATCCCCTCTACGATGCCATACATCGAACGTGAACTTCAAGAAGCCTAACACATGAGATGAAAATGAAGCCTAACTTTTTCATCGCCGGCGCGCCGAAGTGCGGCACATCCGCGATCCATCAGTACTTGGATGATCGCACAGATGTGTTCATGAGTGACCCGAAAGAACCAGCCTTTTGGTCGAAGAAAGAGTTCGGCGGGCTACTGCGAAGGCGTTCAATCCCTCTTTCATGCGTTGACGACTACCTTCATCTTTTTGAAAAAGCAACCACCGACCATACCATCGTGGGCGAGGCGTCAACACTGTATCTCGCAGCCAAATCTGCTGTTCCCGAAATCATACAGTTCAATCCCAACAGCAAGTTTCTGGTGATGCTTCGGAATCCCGTGGACTTCGTGGTTTCTTTTCATCGCCAAAAGACATTCGACATGCAAGAAAATGTCAACAACTTCGAAACGGCATGGCAATTACAAGAGAAACGCCGCAACGGGAAAAGCCTCCCACCGTTGTGCCATGAACCCGAAGTACTCCAGTATCGCGAGCTTGGCAGGTTCGGAACGCAAATACAGCTGCTTCTCGACGAAGTGCATCCAGACCAAGTTCATGTCGTATTGCTTGAAGATTTCACCAAGAGCCCTGCTGAAACGTTCGAAGGTATTTTGAAGTTCCTTCAATTGCCATCCGAAGGACGAACGGAATTCCCTCGAGTGAACGACGCTCGCGCGATTCGCTTTCGATTCCTCCAAATGCTCTACTCACAAGACGCGCCAATAGTCGGGCCTCTTGTGCGATTGGCACGGCGGATTGGCTCTCAAAGCTCTGTTCTACGTAAGACCTGGCACGCTTTGCGCACCACGCCGGGATCAAAACGAGGTATCTCGAACGAGACTCGCCGCGAACTCGTACAGACGTTCGACTCAGAAATCAGCATCTTGGAAGATTGTCTTCGCCGAGATCTTTCCACCTGGCGAGTTGTCGCATAACCAACAGAAGCAATTCCATGACATCCAACCCTACGCTCAAAATCGCAGTACTCGGCGCCGGTCCAGCCGGACTTTCCGCAGCACGATATTTGAGCGACTACGATGACGTGCAAGTCGACGTGATAGAAAAAGAAACGCATCTCGGCGGATTGCAACGCAGTTTCGACTTCCACGGCGACCACTACGACGTCGGTACAATCCTGTTCTTCGGCCACCATGGTCTTGTCGAAGCGTTTCCGTTCTTGGCGGAACAAATGGTTCCTATCAAATACAAACCAGTGTCGATCAATCCTGCTGGCAGCTATGACCGCTATCCTTTTACCATCAAACGCTACTTAAAAGACAACGGTCTCGTCACGGCGGCGAAATCGTTCATCGACCTGCTGTTTTGCAAATTCACCTGCGGCGCCAAAGACTCCGTCGCGACATACGCCAAATACTACATGGGCGATACTGTCTATCGGAAAAGCGGACTGAAAAAGTACATCCATCGCCTGCATGATCTGGAAGACGAACAGCTGGATGTCGAATTCGCAAAAAAACGGCTGCTACTCATCGAGCGTCAGTCGTTTCGCCGCATGCTTTCTGCTGCTCTGCCTTTCACCAAGACGAAGAAAAAAACCATCGCGGGTGGCCGTCTCGTGCGACCAGAATCAGGCTTCGAAAAAATGTTCGACGACATCCGCGCCGACGTGGAACAACGCGGAGCCACCATCCATCTCAGCAAGAACGTTCGTTCAGTTCGAAAGACGGAGGAAGGCTTTGACCTCGATATCGACGGACAAGTCCATGGCTACGACCGCGTGATTTCGACGATCCCGATCCCTGACATGCTGCGACTAATTGGTGAAGAACCTAAAACAGAAGTGCAAACCAGAAATCTCATCTCCCTGTTTTACACTGGCAACTTTGCACAACCTGGCAATACGTTCTTCAATTTTTCCAACGAAGGAGCGTGGAAGCGAATCACCGTCTTTTCACGGTTCTACAAACCAACCCAAAAAGGCAGTGACTATTTCACGGTTGAAGTTACCTCCAACGACGTTTCGCCCGCCAAGATCGCCGCAGCCGCAAAAGATTTCGAACAGCACGCGAACAAGGTTGGCTTGTTTGACGGAACTCCATCGCTGGAAGGCTCGCACGTCAGCTATCACGCTTACCCTGTTTATCGACG
This sequence comes from uncultured Pirellulaceae bacterium, assembly GCA_964397295.1. Lineage (GTDB taxonomy): Bacteria > Planctomycetota > Planctomycetia > Pirellulales > Pirellulaceae > CAYNJG01. Next base: position 3,569 of record CAYNJG010000050.1, on the reverse strand, counting down.
AGGCCAATCCACGGCTGTCGAATTGGAGAAAACTCGACTCAGGGAATTCGGAATTGATTTATTGGGTCGTCAAGGAAACTTTGAATATGTGATCTCAAACGTCGTTGCGAAACGAGCCGCGGAGTTATCGGGCAAGATCGCCGACTCGAATTCACTGGTTACTTCATGCTCTTGAACGCTTTCCATGGCGTCAACGTCGGATGTGTCCAGACTCCAGTCAATACACGAGCCAACAACCAAATAGCAACACACTGAACAATAGTCACGATCGTCGTGGCAACCGCCAATCCATAAATGCCATGGTTTTTAATGGCCCACCAACCAAGCACGATTTGAAGAGCCGCTGCGATGAAGTTAACGACAAAGATCGCCATGACTTTGCCGGAAAGAACAAGTGTTTGAGCACTATTACCAGTAACACAATTAATTGCTTGTCCAATCGCTAACACAATTAGAATAGAACTACCAGCAGCGTAGAACGGACCGTACAACAAACCCAAGATTTGCTCACTGAACAGCGCCATGATGGCCAACACGGGAAGCGTAATAAGAGAGCAGAGCGAAGTACTCGACTGAAGCATCGCTTGCAACTCGGACTTTCGACCTTCCGCGTAGAGCTGAGCGATCGACGACGAAATCGCCACGTTCAAGATTTGCAGCGGTGCAATTGTTTGCAAGATTAACCACCGAACACCCGTGTACAACGCCGTATCGTCTTTCGAAACGTAACTACCGGCCAACCAAACATCCGAACGCGTAATAAGGAAAACGAGAACCTGCGTTACTAACAAGCTTCCTGACAATTGCAGAATATTTCCGAAACCAACGCCTTCGCCATTACTCGCAGCCTCTTGAGGATCCTTCGCAAAATCATCGCAGTATTTTTGCCAAGCGTTTCGCAGCAACCACAATCCCAACGGCGCCACGAACAACAAACTCGTTAACAAGAACGTCAACGCCCAAGCACCCGAAAGCGACATCCCGAAAATCGAACACACAAAACAGGTGCCCAAGAAAAACGTTTTCGTAACACCTCCGCCCGTTCGACCGTCGAGCAACGATGCGGAAGGCATCGCATGAAAACTACGCAGAAAGACTGCGAGTATTTGCTCCAGTGAGAGCGCCCCGCCGCAAGCGAAAACAAGCAGAACCATTCGAGGAGTCAAACCAAGCTTCGTGCCAACGTATTTCGAAAAAAGAAGCCACCCACCCAAGGTGATCAGCAACGTCATCGCTAACCACACAGAAGCAAGTTTACTCAACAGACTACGCAAGCGATCCGGAGCCGCGTTGCTGGCACTACCGGCAACAAACTTGAGAATCGATTGATTCAAGCCGCCCATAGCGAGAGTACTGATGAACATTAGCGTGTTAATGCCCACAACCAGAATTCCATAATCACGTGGCGCTAGCTCGCGTGCTAGAAACGCATGAAGCGCAAGATTTATCCCCATCGCGTAGACTCGCATGCCGAGCACCGCAGTACTGGCACGAAGAAGACGACTTTGTATTTTCGATGGTTTGTTTTTTTTAGATTCGGACAAAAGATTTCTTAGAGTATGAATTGGGGCTCGGGCATTGAAAATGCCCGCCCGTCGGAAAGTTTAATATGGCAATCACCAAAAGCATCAAGAACCGATTCAACTTATTCATGGGAACGGCTGGCGCCAATCCGCTTCTCGGGACGCTACTGAACGTCTCCGATCTGCTACCTCGTTGGTACTTCCCTGAATTCCGCAGACTTCCTCCGAACTCATTGCGAGTGCGTGTTGGTGTCGGCGGAAGGCTGATGAATAACCAGTCGCAGTTTCTCGTGAAGGGAATGAATCTCTGGGTCTACCTACTCGCTTCGGGCCTCGTGAAGCTGGACGACAACATTGTTGAAATCGGATCGGGAATCGGTCGCCGCACGTTTTGGTTGCGAGATTTTGAATTCCACAAGGTGAAATACTCTGGCCATTATACCGGAGTGGACATCGATCCCGAGATGGTTGAATGGTGCAACAAGAATTATGACTCAAGGTTTACGTTCCATTGCGCCTCGCACAAGAGCGCCGCCTACTTGAGCGTTGATGAAAACGAACACTACGTATTACCAGTGGACGATCTGAGTCAAGGTTTGATGTTTGGTACATCCGTGTTGACGCATTTGCTGGAAGAGCAAATGATCAACTATTTCGAGGAAGCAGTTCGCGTACTGAAGCCTGGTCGCGCGTTGGTGATGACTTGCAAATGCACGGATCTCACATCGAACGATCGCGGCAATACATACAAGCACCGCATTGGCAATGCTTACATCGAGAATCCGGATGTGCCAGAAGCAGCCGTCGCTTACGAATCAGAGTTCATCAGAGAATGCCTTATTAACGCCGGATTCGAAAGTATCGAATTCTTCCACAACGACACGAACATCCAACACACGTTCGTCGCGAAAAAGCCAGCTTAGAGTTACTACGGGTTCAATGAAGCCAGCGACTGGATTTCTGCGGCTGCGAGAGCTTTGTCGTAGATCTGAACTTCATCAATAGAACCATAGAATTGATTTGGTGCTGGCGAGTTTACGTATCCGCCGTTGCCGTCGGCATATCGCGTAACGTGCGGTGCTCGGCCAAGTGCCCCCAAACTGTGCTCGGTCAGTGGTAAAGCGGCCCCTGTACCTGCCAAATCGCCGTTTACATATAGCTTGAGTTGGCCGGCCGGACGGTTGTAAACGAGGGCCACGTGGTTCCACTGATTATCCAACACGTTCGCGCTGGAAATCCAAGTACCGCTCCATCCTTTCGTATCATTCCAACCTCCGGCGTAGATCTGACCATCTTCCAAATAGATGTTGATGCCGCGTTTGTTGGCGCCTTGATGATAGATGATCTGTCGATCCGATGAGTTCGCGTTTTGAGGTTTGAACCACAGCGAAACCGTCTTGCGGACAAACGCTTGGTTGATATCGGGACTTGTTGTCGTTGTCATGGTGTCGCCGTCGTTTGTTAGAAGCAAGGATGAATTGCCAACGCCACCGGCAGCAATTGAAGCACCACCTAAAAGTGTTCCATTGTCGACTTTCCCGCCACCCACGGCAGTGTCATTTGTATTGCCTTCGAAATCCCAGTACGTGACCAAATCGGATGGGCGCGATTCTGGCTCTACGTCGCCCAAAGTGGCAAGCGCAGCGTCCGACAGCGCCGCTTGATAAATTCGAACTTCGTCAACTCGCCCTAGAAATGCGTTCTTGGCGTTCGACGTAACTGAGCCACCCATTCCGTTGTCGTATTTTGAGCCTAATTCCACTGATCCAATGGTCGCATAGTTGTGACCATTCATCGGCAAGGCAGTCCCTGACGTCGTCGTCCCGTTAACGTTGAGCTTCAACTCCATGTTATCTGAATCGTACGTTAGTGCTACGTAGTTCCACTGACTACTGCTGATCTTGCTCCTAGCTAGCCATCTGCCATCCCACGCCGACCTAACGTTCCCCCCACCGGCAAACAGCTGGCCGTCTTCCAAATAGATCTTCAGCCTTCGCGCCGTACCTCCTTGTCGATATAGAACCTGTCGACCGGGTTCATTTGCGC
>CAYNJG010000049.1:0-34971 GCA_964397295.1 uncultured Pirellulaceae bacterium | reverse complement strand
GTGTACTCGTAGAGCACGTCGTCATGGTGTAGGCCAGGTTGCGTTGAGTCTACGAAGTCAGGTGTTCCCGAGTTAAGTTGCTCGGCCTCGAGGGTGTAAAACTTGCCGAAACCCGCTGTACTCGGATCCGCGTAGTCTGGATGGAACGCGATCGAGGAAAACCCATGAGCACCCCCGATTTCGAAATTAGGGTTGTAAGTGGGGCTCGAAGCTGTGCCGACATCTAAGAAAGGCGTCTCTTGAAGATTCCCTGTTGTTGGGTTCATGCGGTAAACGAAACCGCCGTAGGTCGCCACCAGGATGTCGTCTCCAGGTCCCGGTATGCTGACTAGATCGATAGGGCCAACACGTTGGGTGAAGACTTCGGTGACTTGCTCTTGCTCGACGGGCAAAGAATTTGTGAGAACGGTCGCATGGACTTCGAACGCCGCAGGCTGAATGTCGGGCAGTAGGTCAAACTCCTGGCCGAGCGTGACGTTGCAGTATGGCATGAAGCAGAAGATCAAGAAAACTGCTGCTAGTCGTTTCGGTGAGGTGACGTTCACAGCGAAAATGAATGGTTTTGACATCTATAGGGTTCCAGCAGGCTCTGCTTTTGCCACCCATCGTACATGCGTTTCCTCGGTGAATCGAGTTTTTCTTTACGCTCTTCCGGCGTGTTTTCGAAGATCATCGGTTCCTACGCACGGATCCGAATTGTCTCGCGAGAATTAAGGAGTCTGACGGGAGAGTTGAACCCAGACTTTTCCGGACTCGACCTTCAACGGGAGGGTTGGGTGTCTCACGTGTGGGCTAAGCAAACTCTGGCCGTCTCGCACGTCGAACTGCCAACCATGCCACGGACAAGTGAGAATGCAATCGTGGACATCACCCTGCCCTAGCGGTCCGCCTTGATGTGGGCAAACGCCATCGAGAGCATAGAGCTGACCATCAGTGTGGCAAACGGCAACGATCCGATCTTCGACGACGATTTCGACGCTTGAGTCGGGGAGGAATTTGGATTCTTCACCGAGCTCAAACCACTGCTTGTCCGACACTGATTTGCCTCTCAAGCCGACTTTGCGGCTCGCTGTTCTTCCGCGGCTAGTTTCTTACGCCGACGTTTCAGTACACGTTCTGGTGGATCTCGCCAACGACGATGAAGCCACCAGTATTGCTCGGGTGATTCGCGAATTGCGGCCTCCAGCAATCGGGTATGCCATTGCGAGAGTTCGTCGACGTCGCGTGGTCCATCGGTTGCGGGATCATAGACGCCAAGCACGCCGATTTCAAACTGCATGGGTTTGTCGTCCACACGTTTCGAGTAGCCTACCACCATCGGTGCGTTCTGCGTCAGCGTAAACAACGCAACCGATTTGTGGCAAGAAGCAAGTCGTCCAAAGAAATCGATCCAGCAACCCTTAGGGCCAGCGGATTGATCGCCAAGCAACATAAGCGTTCCGTCTTTGGTCAGCACTTGGTCCACTTGGTAAGAGCTTCCACGTTTTGGAAGGATGTGTTGCCCTGTAGATTCACGGAACTTGAGCATGAATCGATCGAGGAACGGATTGTCAAGGCTCCGCGCAACGGAATACGTTGGGTAGCCAAGCAACGCCGATACGACACCGCCGACTTCAAAGTTACCGAAGTGACCGGACACAACGATCAGTGGTCGCTCGGCCAGCAAGAACTCAACTTCCCGTTCGATGTTTTTCGTGCGAACGTGCTTCCGCCAATTGTTGCGATGTATTTTTCGAGGTGCGTGCACCAACTCGAAAGCCAGCAAAATCATGTGCCGCCACATTCGACGTCCGATTTTGTATCGCTCGGCTTGCGTGAGATCAGGAAACGCTTGGGCAAGATTCTCGTGCGTTATCTTTGCGCGGAAGCGAAGTTTTTCGTAGGCAAGCCAAGCAAGAATGTCGGCGATTCGCGCGCACGTCTCAATCGAAAGCGCTTGGATTACGCAGACGATGATCCGCACGCCCACATAAGTGAGCCAGTCTGCTACGAATTTTCGTTCTCGACGCACAAATCCTTCCTTGTTGATCCCGCATTGTTCACGAATGCTGCATTGGGGACAAGAGAAATCAATTGGCGTTTGCCTACAAAACTAGGCGGACCATTTTGAGACGAATAAATCAGCTGGCATGCGTTCGCCGATAGATGTTTTCAGCATCCTTCGTGCCAACTGATAGCATGACAAAGCCGCAGTCCGCACAGACATTGGCTCGCATGGGGTACTCCAGGCTGCCCTTGAAGATCATCGCTTCCGGGTTGGTTTGCGTTTGCAAGGACAGTGGATGTGTTGTTGCGAGGTGATCTCCATGGTCGATCGCTCTCACATTTTCGGCAATCCTTTCAGACTCGCATTGTAGGCATTTCATTTGCTCGACCCCTTCTCTGGACTTTCTTTCCTATTCGGGATCGAGCAGTCGGTATCGGCAAAAATCGACCGCCACCGACGCGAATCATGGCCCTTATTGATTGGGATCAAACAGCGTTTGTGTTGCGGTGGTCACGAACGAAAGCGGCAGATCATCCAGTGATAGCATGGGTGAAATGCCCAGTAGAACCACGTTCATACCGGCAGGATGTGTCAGTGTCAGAGATCCCCACTGAGTACCCGTGGTTATGTCTTCGGGCGCCATGTTGATCAGTTCGATTGTATCACGATTTAGTTCGAAATCTGTAATCACAATCAGGCCGTCGTTCGGAACGACGCGGAAGAGATCACTACCTGCTCCGCCGGCGATGTAGTCGTTGCCACCTTCACCGTCGACAATGTCATTGCCAGCTCCGCCAAACAAGACGTCGTTTCCATTGCCGCCTTTGAGTTCGTCATGACCGCCGCCACCAAAGACGATGTCGTTACCGTTTGATGAGTCGGTGGCGTCGTTGCCCGCTCCAGAGCGTACGAAATCATTTCCGTTGAGAGCGTAGATCACATCGTTGCCAGCGAATGTGTTAATTTCCTCGCCTGCACCATTACCGACGATTTCTTCCCCGGCGGCTGTTCCGTTCCGAACGACACGGTTCAGATTTATGCGTCCAGCAATTTCGTTTATCGTTGCTTCTGGAAGAAACGGTTCGAGTGCTCCAAGCATTGTGGCTAAATCAGCAAGTTGATCGTCGATAACGTCGCCGTCGAGGTCCTGTGTAATGACTTGGTCATAGTTCAAGGTGCTGGTCGTGTAACCGGTGGCAGCGCGAGTTACGTCGACACTGTTCGGCGACACATTGACTGCGTCGGTGTTTGCTAACTCAAAGTGGATCGCACGATCAAAGCCGCCGTTGACCGACGATGCGACAACTTCCTCGAAGTCCCTCGTGTAGCTAATGCGGCCACCATTGTCCAGGAACGTTGTGTCGGGCGTGGCGACGATCGTATCGTTGCCTGGGGAATCTAGCAGATCAGCGCGGTCATTGCCGCCGCGTCCAAATGCGTCGACTCGTTCGAAATCCTTGGTGTACTTCGTGATCCCTTGACCTCGCAGGATGGTGAACTCCTCTGTCGCAGTGAAGTGATCGGCTTGCTGCGTTCCATACACCTGTGCAAGATCGACACCACCGCGTCCGAACGCGTCGACGCGAGCAAATCGGGTGGCGGTCATGATAGCATCGGGCGTGGTGAGTTCCGTTGACTCGGGTAGGCCTTGCAACGAGTCGTTCGCGTTGGAGCCAAACAACTGTGCATAGTTCTCACCTAAACCGCCGTCCAACGTTGTAGACTGGAAGCCAAACGTCAGTACCGAATACGCGTTGGACGTCAGTGTTGCGTTTCGGCCGAGCGTGGTGCCAAAATCATCGGCCGCAGACCCGGTGACGACGATCTGATCGTTGCCTCCTCCGCCGCCGATGCGAATCTCATTGGTTGTCGCAGCGTCGAATTCGTAGGTGAAACCGGCGACCTCGAGTGTGTGCTGGTTTTCGCCCAGTGTCAGCTCAACAACATCGTCTTCAGCGCTGGTGACAACGACCAGTGTGGTGCCAGTTCGTGCGAAGGTCGGTTCGCAGTCGTTGCCGGTGAGCAGAAGTCGGTTTTCAAGCGACTCGTGATTCAGTTTTCTGCTAAGTGGTCGACTGGAAAGGGTGGATTTGGTTCGCATGTTGGCTCCGGCATGAGGTTGAGTTCTGGGAAGCAATTGCAGTTGCCGTGCCGGACGAATATGTGAAACATTTCGGAGCTATGTGGTGAGAAAACACCACATGGGAAGAACGGAAGTTTACTTTTTGCCAAGCAAACGTAACGCAAAGCCGCGAATTCGGGTGAACACGCTCGGCTTCGACGCGATCGCTGTTGGCCCGGACAAATCTGCCAGCTTCGTCGGTCGCTTGCGTTGGCCGAGGTCTACTGCCGTGATGACTTGAGCAACGCCTTGTGTGATGGCGTCCTCGGGGGCGATCTTCGCTGCGCAGTCGATGGTCTTCTTTGCTTCAACGCAGCGATCGTCCATTAAATAGGCGACCGCGAGATTGCTTAGTAGTTCGGCGTTTTCGGGTTCTTGGGCAACAGCTTTTTCCGCAGCCGCTACGGCCTCGGTACCGTTGCCCAGTTCGAGGCAGACACCAGCAACCTCGCGAAGAATGTCGACGTTATCAGCATCGAGTTCAAGAGCACGCTGTAAGGCGGCTTTTGCTCGAGGTGCATCGTCGATTGCATGCCAAGCCTTTCCTAACAGCCAATGGACGGGCCACGAGTCGGAACGTCGCTCGGACAGAATCTGCAGCATCTGGATAACTCGCCGAAAATCCTGCTCGAGTGATTTCTCTGCCGGCACGTCACCCGGCTGGCGAATGTTCTCGACGACAAAATCTTTGGCCTCTTCGTACATTTGATCCAGCGGCAGACCAGTTCTTCCAACGAACAGTTCTTTCCCTGTCTCGGTGTCAACAAAGACCTCGACGTTTTCTTCACGCCGTACAAACCTTAGCCGTTTCGCCGCTTCCTCGTTACTCATCCGCTGAAGATTGGATTCGGCATCAGGGTCCCACGTGCTAGGTGCCGCGATCGACGTGGGTTCCGTTCCTGCAAGCCAGCCGATCCACCCTTTCTTGTAATTGGCTACTTCGAGCCAATCGCAATCGGGCTTCATCGTTCCGTCGAATGCGGTCACGAGTACTACGTCGGGTTCTGCCAACTCGGTCGTTTCGAGTCCGCGAAGATGTAGCGTTTGGACGAACTCGATAGCATCGCTACGGTCCATGAATGCACAGCGTGCCAGTTCGTCGTCGTAGCAAAATGTGCTGTTGGGCACGAGTTCTTGGAACACGGCGACGCCACCAAGCCTCGCCAGGCCTTCCGGTCTCACGACGACCGTGAATGCTTCCAACGCAATTGCCATGAGATTGAATCCGTATGCCCCGCGCCGAAACGTCAGTCGAGACGGCCTACCAATAGACGTATTGTAGGAAAATCTCGCGATCCCGGTCAGTCAGCTTGTCGACGTTGGGAACTACGTATCGGTTGTCGTCGTTATCAATCAGCAATTTCCCGTTTTCGCCGAAAGTTAACGCCTTGCTCTGCGTCCATCGCGACGTGAATTGCTGCCGGCCGGTGGTGGTCTCGACATCGAACTCGAGGAATCCGAAGCTGAGTTTGAGGCTGTGGATTTCGGTGATCGTGCGAAGTAGATAGCGACGATCCAAAGCAGATTTCAGTGCGTTTTGCGTTTCCTTCGGCCAATCGGCTAAGGCGCGAATGATGCCGATCTCCTCGTCATCACCGCCCTCGTTCCACGTGCGGACGCTAATAAACTCCTGTTGGTGCGTTGCGGGGAAAGTGCGAATGAGGAAAACTCGCTGCGATGTTTCGTCGCAATCCGGTGTGACGAGGGTGAGGTGTCCGTTCTGTACGATGAATCGGTCAGTCGTTGGGTCGAGCCAATGGAGGATTGGTCGATCGTTGGATTCGTCCGGTTCGTGTTCGTCTTCCACCGGCGGTGCTTCCAGCGTTGCGATGCTTGAGTTGTCATCGCCTCCACTCGCAGACTTCGATACGGTGGTAGAAGTCGATTCCGAATGAACGAGAAGCTTGTCGACGTTAGGGTCTTTCGAGACCTGCGTCTGTATTTTTACTAGTCGCGCGTAAACGCCGTCGTCCATTGCCAGCAACTCAGCGTGACTGCCCTGCTCCACTAGGCGACCTCGATCGAACACTAGAATTCGATCCGCATTTCGTAACGTGGATAGCCGATGTGCAATCGCGATCGTGGTGCGGTCTTTGATCAAAACTTCCAGAGCCTCTTGGATGCTCTTTTCCGATTCTGCATCGATGTTGCTGGTGGCTTCATCTAGCACCAGAATCTTCGGGTCATAGAGCAACGTTCTCGCGATCGAAAGACGCTGCTTCTCGCCGCCGGAAAGTCCTGAGCCTCGTTCGCCGAGATACGTTTCGTAGCTCAATTGTTTGCGGCAGATGTAGTCGTGAGCACCGGCGGCTTTCGCTGCCGCCAAGCCCTGTTCTATCGTGACGTTCGGCTGACCGTAACACAGGTTTTTCCAAATCGTCCCGCGAAACAGAAACGAATCTTGGAAGACGATTCCCAAGTGCTCGCGAAGTTGTTGCACCGACAGATCGCGAACATCGTGGCCGTCGATCCGAATGTTTCCTTCTTGCGGGTCATAGAATCGCCCCAGTAAATTCACCATCGTGGACTTCCCCGAGCCGCTTCGCCCAACGATACCAATCATCTCCCCAGCCGCGACGTCAAACGTGATGTTGTGCAATACGGGCGTGTTGCGGTCGTAGCCAAATGTGACGTTGTCGAATTCGATGGTGCCCTTGGGTTTTGACCAGTCCGCTGGAGTGTCCGGATTTTCAACGTCCAGCGGAGTGTCGAGCAGTTCGAGCACACGTTTGCTGCCAGAGAGAAAGCTAGTAAGCCACGTCGTGAAGTTCGATAGTGCGCCAAGCGGAGCGTAGAACATCGATAGATACGCGAGGTAGGCCACGAGTTCACCGAGCGACATGCCTTGGCCGCCAATCATGTCGAGTCCGCCGACGTACCAGACGATGAGCCCGCCGAGACTAAAGATGACTTGCATGACCGCTGAATATCGCACATTGGCGAACTCGACCCACAGCTTCCAGTCACGCAGGTTAGTCGCCGCGTTTTCGAAACGGTCGAATTCGCGTTCTTCCTGCGCGAAGGACTTTACGACTCGGATGCCATGCAGCATTCCGCTTAGTGCTGACATCTGTTTTGACGAAGCATCCCAAAGCCGGTAGTAGCGTGGGTAGACCTTCTGCCAGAAAAACCATGTGCCGTAGATGACGAGCGGAACCGGTATCAACGTGAACATGGCGAGCTTCGGATTAATCCAAAACAGCATCGCACCAACGCCAAACAGCTTCACGACCTGCAGCAAAAAACCGCCCGTGATCTGGTGCATTAGGCCATGTAGTACTTCGCTATCGTGCGATACGCGGCTGATCATGGATCCAACGTGGTGACGATCGTAGTACGACACTGCCAGCTTTTGTAATTTGCCGACCATTTCTAAACGCAGATTGCATGTGATGCCAGAACCGATCACCGATGACAAACGGCCTTTGATGACACCAACCACTGACAGCATGATTCGCGAGGCAGCCAGCGCGAGGACGAGTACCAGCAACGTCGTCTTCATGCCTTCGACGCCCGCTCCCGGTACGTAGTTCGGCGAGTCGACTTGCTTCAGAATGCCGTCGACCAGTTTCATCTGCAGAAAAGGAGGAACCAGCTCCGCTACCACGCCCAGTGTCGTCAGCAGCACCAAAAAAAGCCCGCCGCGCCAGTGCGGTTGGAGCACTTGCCAAACGCGTTGCAAGATCTGTCCGCGTTGTAGGCAGCGAGGGCAAGAGCTGTCCTTCTTCCCAAGCCGCAGATTGCATGTCGGACACTTTGGTGGGTCAAAGGAAAAATCGTCCTCGTTGAGTGTTTCCGCGACCTTTTCGTCGCTCAACAGGTCTTCCTGGCACCACAAATCGAGGCGACGTGAAACCTGATGAAAGCGATGGCTGTAAGCGTTTGAAAATCGTAAGAGGTCGAGCCACTGCTCATCGACCCTTGCTTGCAGCAGTCCTGACCCAACGCCCGAAACGGTACGAACGGTTTCGATATCCTCCCAGCCGATTTGGTGTTGGACCTGTTCGGTCTTGGGATCGACGACGCAAATAGCTGATCGACTAGCGATAAGCCACTGGGATTGGCTGTTTCCATCGAGCGCAATGTCCGTATCGATGGCGACCCAGATTGGTTCGTTAAGTAGTCCGTTCACCTCCAGGTATTTCTGGAGCACCTCGGGCATCAAAGCTTCTGAACTCAAAATGTCTCTTCCCTGCGTGACGCAGCCACGCAAATTTCCTAAGCATGTGAGTCGGCCACCGACCGTTGTGCAATTAAGGGGGCAACTCGTTAGAATTCAACCCTTCTCGTGTAAGAATTAACGGCCCTGAAAGCTCAGAAATTGACGGGGTAATCGATGTGTTTTATGATTCATTGTCAGTGATGATGGGCACTACTGCATCAAAACTCGTAATCTTTGGCACCGCTGGGTAGCGACGCGAACTGTATCTGAGATGGATTCATCTGTTCTGGACGAACTGATTAGGTTAGATCAAAGTACATGAGTTCACTCGTTTCGCCCGCCAAAGACGTGTCGATGTTATTCATCTCCGTAATCGTTCCCATTCTGAACGAAGAGGAATTCATTGCCCAAACGCTGGATGGACTGCTAGAGCAGGACTACCCAGAAGAAGCCTTCGAAATCTTGGTCGTCGATGGCGAGTCGACCGATGGAACGTGCGAAATCGTCAAGCGTTATGTTGCCAAGCACGCCAACGTCAAGCTGTTATCGAACCCTAAGAAGTGGTCGAGCGCCGCACGCAATGTTGGCATCAATGCCTCGTCGGGTGACGTTGTGATTGTCGTCGACGGACATTGTCAATTCTTTGACAACCAATACCTGCGAAATGTAGAAGCCGCCTTTCGTCGACCGAATATCGATTGCTTAGGCCGCCCACAACCGTTGGACGTCAGTGACGGTAATCTGTTGCAAGAAGGTATCGCGCTGGCGCGAGCGTCTCGACTTGGTCACCATCCGGACTCGTTCATCTACGCCAGCCAAGAACAAGTCGTTCCCGCACACAGCGTGGGCGTCGCGTACCGGAAATCAGTATTCGATAAAGTCGGTGGCTTCGACGAATCGTTCGATGCGTGTGAAGACGTCGAACTGAACCATCGCGTGGATAAGGCCGGATTGAGTTGCCTTTTGGTTCCGAACATTCGACTTCGCTATTATCCACGAGCAAGTCTTCGCGGATTGTTTCGACAGATGGCCCGTTACGGACGAGGCCGCGTGCGGTTGCTGCGAAAGCACGCGGATACTTTTTCGATCACCAGCTTGATGCCGGCAATGTTCTTGGCCTTCTTGATTTTCGGTGGCATCGCGATGTCGTTGGTCCCAATGCTTCGCATCCCCTACTTCGCCGTTGCTGGGATCTATTTGGTAGTCGTGCTTGCTTTCTCGGTAATGCTAAGTGTGAAAGCGAAAAAGATTCAGCTGCTGTGGACCATGCCATGCGTCTTCGGCGCAATTCACTTCGGCGCCGCGTGGGGCAGTTTGAAAGAACTGCTGCTCGGAAAAGCCGCCCCAGACAAGCTTGATCGTTAAACGGTCTGGGAATACCTGCTAGATCTCGTCAAGCTGTGACAGAGTGTTGTGTAGCAATGTAGAATATGGGTGCGGCCTTGCCTGATGGGCCCGGTCGACGGACCATTAGATTTGACGAGTGAACTCTAAATGTCCAAACCCAAGCGACTGCTGATTTCGGCGACTGCGACGATCATTCTCGTTGGGATCGCCGTTTGGCTGGCGACTGTTTTCGGTGCGGACCAAAACGCTGGTTCTAAAGCGAACGATCTTCCCGAGTCCTCGGCGGTATCACCCGATGCGAAAGCCGTGAAGTCGGAGGTCTCTGCACGCACAGCAGCGATCGCGCTTGTGCCAACAGACAATCGACCGATTCAAAAAACAGGCGATGGTTTCGTCGCGTCCGATGCCTGTCGTGAATGCCACGAAGAAGAATACGACTCTTGGCATGGCTCTTATCATCGCAAGATGACGCAGCTTGCGACTCCCGAATCTGTCATTGGCGACTTCAGTGTCGGACGTGTTGAAGCATACGGTCGTGATTTCGCTCTTTCGTCGAACGATGGTGAGTACTGGGTGAATATGTTCGATCCGGACAAGCCTGTTACGCCGGAATCGGAACGGATCGATCGTCGCATCGTGATGACGACTGGGTCTCACCATATGCAAGTCTATTGGTTCGAAACGGGAGTGGGCCGAGAGATTGGGATGTTGCCCGTTGCCTGGCTAAAAGATACGAAAGAATGGGTGCCGCAAGATGCGTTATTCATTAGCCCGCCACCTCAGCCATTGAAGCCATCGGCTGGGCGTTGGAATACTGGTTGCATCAAATGCCATACGACGCATGGGCAGCCTAAGCTCGCGGGGCATGGTGAGCTGGTGACCGATACGCACGTTGCCGAATTCGGAATCTCATGCGAAGCCTGTCATGGTCCCGGTGAAGCTCACGTCCAATATCACCGCAGTGTAAACGCCACCGTGTCGAAGGAACGGGGAGACGTTGTGCATCCGGGCAAGCTGGACCACAAATTGTCTTCGCAGGTTTGCGGGCAGTGTCACAGTATTTGGATGGAAGATAGTCGTCAGCGATACGCAGATTTCGTTTGCTCTGGACGACAGTTTCGTGCCGGTGACGCGATTGCGGAGCACGGGCATGTATTCGGTGGCGATGACGAACGCAATGAATACATCTCCCAATTCCTGACGCGCCAACCGCACTATTTGGAAGACCGCTTTTGGGCGGACGGGATGTCGCGCGTTTCCGGCAGCGATTTCACGGGCTTGATGCGTTCACCGTGTTACCAAGGCGGCGAAATCTCCTGCATGTCGTGTCATGAAATGCACCAGGATGAAAACAGTAGTCTCAGCCAAGCCGAATGGGCAAACGATCAGCTCAGCGACAAAGCCCACGGACGCGAAGGTTGCTTGCAATGCCACGAGCAGTATCGTGATGAAAGGAAACTAGTCGATCACACGCATCACGATCTCGGTTCAAGCGGTAGCGATTGTTACAACTGCCACATGCCTCACACGACTTATGGTCTATTGAAGGCGATTCGCTCGCACCAAATTAGTAGCCCTGACGCAACGGCGACTGTCGAATACGGTCGACCGAATGCTTGCAATCTATGTCACATCGACCAGACGCTTGCTTGGACGGCTGGCAAGCTGGAAGAGTGGTACCAGATCAAGCCGCCCGAAATGACATCGGATCAAAATGAGATCGCGGACACGATCATTTGGAGCTTGTCGGGTGATGCCGGGCAACGAGCTCTCGCGGCAGCCTCGATGGGTTGGAAGCCAGCCCAAGATGCCTCACGCACAGACTGGTGTGCCGGTGTACTTGGGCAATTGATGCTGGATCCGTACGACGCAGTGCGACACGTTGCCCATCGTTCACTCCGGAGCTTCCCAGAGTACCGTAAGGTCGACTTTCGCTTTACCGGCCCGGTTGCCGAACGTAGAAGAATCGTTGGGGCGATCATGAAGCACTGGAAATCTCAGGCTCCCCTGCGCTCGAAATCCCCGAATGCTTCAGTGCTAATCGGCCAAGATGGAAGCGTACTTCGGCAGGGATACGTTCGGCTCTTGAAAGATCGCGATAACCGTGAGGTGCTGCTAGCTGAGTAGCCTGGGCGTGCGAAAATTGTACGTGGGCCATCGAACTGGAGCCTGGCGAACACGATCCGTTTCTGCGTACCTCCGGCTCTCCCGTTGAAGACCTTGCAGGACTTCCGTTGGATGGATTTGGGACTCAAAACGATGGCCGCGAATTGTTTCGGGTTACAGGATTCGTTTAGAAGCTACGTTTGCGGGAGACCTCGACCGCGACTTTGAAGTCGACTTTCTCGTACTCTCGACGAACTTTGGTAAGAGCTGACGTTACCGACGTTTTTTCTTCTTCGACGGTGGCTCGACGACGAAGTCGAAATGGTTTTCTTCACCAGCGACAACTTTTGCTTTTAACGGCGTTTCGCTGAGCTCCGTGAACTTGAGATCCACTTGATGTTGGATGTTTGGGTAGCCCTTGGTGATGCTTAGCGTTACGCGGTAGTCGCCCGCCAGCGCTCCGCCGTCACCGGGTTCGAGTGTCCAAAGCTGATACGATCCGTCAGCTTCGATTTTGCTCGATGCTCCTTTACCTTCCATTGCGTTTACGGGGACAAACGTGACTGTCGCCATCTCGCCTTCGGGAATGCTCCCGTCTTCGAAAGCCACTGTGCCGCTTACCGGATGAAGATCCATCCGGTCATTACGGCAGCCAAATAGCGTCAGAAATGCCAAACCGAAAACCAACGCGCGAATCGATTTCATCCGTTTACCATCGAAGAGAAGGACAGAAAAACACGAACGCAATTACTCGCCAATCTGGAACGGTGTTCCGTCCGCGCTGGCAATCAAGCGATCCCAAACACCGCAGCAACCGCCCCACGGTCCGGTGGTGTTGATCGAATCATCCAGCCAATGAACGCTGCCGTCGAGGAAGACCGCTTGAACGCCACCGGGATCATGTTGGCTGCGGGCTGTGGCTTGGAAGCTGGGGCATGGTTCCCAGCAGGTCATTCTTTGCTTTCGCATCGTTTCGAGTCCAACTTCATCAATCACCTCCGCACACCCTTCGACATCGTCTGATGAATCGTTGGCAGCATTCGGTCCATTGTCGTCACCGCCATAGCCATGCCAAAACAGTGCACTCGCACCGGCAGTACCCATCGCCCAAGTTCCACGTCGATCTTTATCAGTTAGTCCAACGCGAATTTCCGCGACTAGCATTGTCTTGCTTGTTCCGTCAACGACCTGCTTGAGCTTTGCGGCTTGGTTGACGCTCATGAGTCCACGTTTGGTGGCGTCTTTCCACCCCATTTGTGCCTCGTCAATTCGAACGTTGACGCCGTTTGCCGCGTAATTGCCACGCGCCCAATTGCGGCCATCACCAGCCCCTTGGAATTGCCGCTCTGTTCCCGTGTCCGATGGGCAAATCATCACAGGGATCGGAGTCGAACGCCCAAGTTCGTTTTCGCTTCTTGAGATCGGAATCGTTAGATCGAACGAGTCGTAGATACCCTGCTCTTCCATGAACGGTAGAGTGCTGATCACCCAGTTCTCTCGAAAGAGATCACTAGACGCTGGATTCTGGCCATCGTCAAACTGAACCGCCGCTGGAAGAATCCCGTTTGCGCTTTCGTAGTTCAGCAGAGCAAGTCCAAGGTTCTTCAAGTTGTTCTTGCACTGTGTCCGCCGGGCTGCTTCACGTGCGCTTTGAACAGCCGGGAGTAGTAGCGTCACTAGCATGGCTATGATGGCAATTACCACAAGTAGTTCGACAAGAGTGAAGCCGAGTCGATTGCTTTTCGGTTTCATGGGGTGACTCCTAAGGCGAGTTGTGTGATGTTAGTGCCGCCGCTCTGCAACGAATTGTCGCTTGATCAAAGCAAATAGTAAAGCGCGTTGGCAGCTGGCCCGGAAAAACTGTGCAATATTGCTCTGAAATCCGTCAAAGGGTTCCAATTCAGCTACTTTATTGATGCCGTAGTGGCGAAGCGTTGCGAATTCGCAGAAACTGCGTGTTATGCGATTAGCAACTGCAATTCTCTGCGTCACGATACTTTTATCGGCATTTCTTTTCGGTTGCGGTGAATCTGATTCTGTTCGGCCACAGGACGTTGTTACGCCCGTCGACACAATTCGTGATGGAAAAACCGTACTAGGTTCGCCGAGTTTGACGGCCGGAATTCCTGGCATTGGTCCAATCTCCGATCAAGAAATCGAAGCGTGGTTGAGCGATCCGAAAAACCACGAACCCTTGGACGTTGTCTTGCCACTTTCGTTGGCGGAAGAGGAATCAAGCATCAGCGTTCCTGAGGACAACCCGCTAACACGTGCCAAGATTGAGCTAGGGCGACAGCTATTCTTCGACACTCGGCTGTCGGGGATCGGTACGTTTAGCTGCGCTACATGCCATCGGCCTGAA
This sequence comes from uncultured Pirellulaceae bacterium, assembly GCA_964397295.1. Classification (GTDB taxonomy): domain Bacteria; phylum Planctomycetota; class Planctomycetia; order Pirellulales; family Pirellulaceae; genus CAYNJG01. Next base: position 20,885 of record CAYNJG010000049.1, on the reverse strand, counting down.
CAGTCCTATTCCAGTTTTCAAGTCATGCCGGAAGTCGATCGCAGCGTCTCGCCGGTGCTGAATCGAATCTTAAGCGAACATCAGTTTTGGGACGGCCGCGCTGCCACGTTGGAAGAGCAGCCGAAGAGTCCTGTTTCTAATCCGTTTGAAATGAATTCATCACCGGAAAAGTCGACGGAGCAGATCCGTGCGATATCGGGATACCGGTTGCAGTTGGAGCGAATCTTCGGAGAAGTCTCCTTCGTCAATATTTGCAAAGCGTTGGCTTCGTTCGAGCGATGCTTGGTGGCCGCCGATTCTGCGTGGGACCGAGGCGAGCTAACCGACGCGGCCAAGCGAGGTGAAGCTCTTTTCTTCAGCGATCGACTCAAGTGTGGGGAATGCCATCAGGGTAAAAACCTTACAGATGAACAGTTTTACAATCTCGGGGCCCATCATCTCGCTCACGAACATGATTTGGGACGAGCAAAAGTCACGAAAGACGATGCCGATCGCGGTAAATTCAAGACGCCGTCGCTGCGGAACGTGGCAGTGACGCCGCCTTACCTGCACAATGGGGCGATTCGGACTTTGGAGGATGTCATTGATTTCTTTGATCGCGGCGGAGAAAAAGGTGACGGTTCCGAAGCGGTGCTCGTTCCGTTAGGTTTGTCAGCCGAAGAAAAAAGTGATCTGATTAAGTTCCTGCAGTCGCTAACAAGTGAACTGCCACCGGTCGAACAAGTACGCTTGCCTAACTAAGTAGGAGTTTGCAATGAGACGAATCGAAATATCGAAAATCATTATCGCGTTTTCAGTCGTGGCGGCGCTGGTTGGGTGTGGCGGCGACCCCGTTTCGGACATTGGCAAGCAGGGCGAGCCAAAGCCAGAGTATGCCGAGCAAGTCAAAGCCGCGGCAGCGTCGGGGGTCATGGTGACCTGTGACAATGCTGGAGAAGTAACATTTTTAGACTACCACGCCCATCCTGACGTCAGTAAGGCCGTTGTGCACGTTCGAGAGTTTCCGAATCTGCGACTTCTGAACTTTAGTAGCTCGAAGCTTGCAGATGCCGACTTGGTGCATATCGCGGCTGCGAAGAATGTTGAAGAGTTGGGGCTTCACGGTACGCAGGTTTCCGACGTCGGCATTCAACATCTTGCCGCCATGACGAAGCTGCGTCAGTTGAATCTTACGGATACGACGGTTAGTGACGTCACCTTGGAGAAACTGAAAATGTTCGAGTCATTGGTCCGAATCGATTTGCAAAGTACCAACGTTACGGATGAAGGCATTAAGCATTTGGAAGGTTTGAAGGACCTTGTCTTTATTCAGCTCAGTGGCACGAAAGTAACGGAGGCTGGCGTCAAACAATTGCAGGAAGCGTTACCGGATGCTCAGATCTACAATGAAGTCATTGAATACACGAGCACACCTATGTTGACCGACGCAGAGCTGCCGGATAACTAATTCTTGCCGATTGATTGGCTGACTAGTCTTCGTAAATCGGGAATTTGTCCAGACACCTGCTTGTCGGGGTTTCCGAGTCGACCCACGAAAAGCCCACAAGTCGATAGCCAGCCGAAATGCTCGTCCAGCATACGCGACCCAGCCGGTTGAATCCCTCGTCGCGTATGGTCAGTGTTTCACCGATTTCGATCTGCGATTCGAGTGGTAGTTTCAGGCACATGCCACCTTTCGATTCGTTTTTGACTTCAACGGTCGTGGTGACGTAAATCGTGACGTGCTTGCCGGGTCTTGGCGCCATGCGCGGCTCGGAGCGTCGGTCCTTTTCTCTCCTTATGGAGGACATGGCTGGCGAAGTCTCGGCATCACCGGTCAAGGAATGGACTCTATCGCACACTTTTTCTTCGATTTGTGGCATTTTTTTGCTCTGCGTCTGGGCTTCCGTTGCTTCCGTATCTCAGGAAGTTGTGTGCCCAAAGTCTGGCTCAGGCAGCCGGTTGAGCAAGCTCACTGCCTGGTCTTTGCGGAGAACCGTTGGTTCGGCATCACGATATCGAGATTGGCAAGCGGCTTGCCGAAGCCCGGTAAGTCCTAATCTAACGCGTAGTCCTGTTAGAAGAACTGTCGAACGAGCTTTGCTCTTGGCGGTCGTGTACTAAGACAGACCAGTACTCCCGCAAGTAACGAAACGACGAGTTGCGGGATGAATGGATCGAATCCTGCGATCTTCATCGGTCGAAACTCTCCATAAATCATCCAGCCGATGGAGTAGCTTGCCGTGTGAGTCACAAACCCAGCGATCATTGCCGCGATTGCGCCTTTGCTGTTGAAGCGAGGCCAATACATGGCGAGAGCGACGGGAATCAAAAAGCTTCCAGATAGTCCTCCGCCCGTAAAAACGATGATCGCCTGCAAATATTCTGGTGGATTAACCGCGCCAAGAAATGCAGCAACGCCAACAAGCGACGTGACCAGGTATGTCATGCGTTTGAGTTGCTTCTCCGATGCTTCTGGATTCACATCGCGTTGATACACGTCTCTCACGAGTGCGGATGAGATCATCAGCAAAAAGCTGTCGACGCTTGACATGACGGCCGCAAATGGAGCAGCAACCAAAAGTCCGGCCAGCCATGGTGTTCCGGCATTGCGTGTTACTTGCTCGGCCAACGCTGGCATGATGCGATCGGATTCCACCTCCATGCCAGGCATCAACACGCGGCCGCAGCAGAAGATGATGACCAACGGAAAGTAGATTAGCGAAAAGTATATCGAGACACCGACAATCGCGCGGCGGAGTGTCGTCGAACTATTGAAAGACATCAGCCGAACCATATTGCTAGGTTGGCCGGCGCCGGAAAAAGTCCAGTAGAAGAAGAATGAAATAGCGATGCCTAGCGGTAAAAAACCCGCCGCGTCGCTTTTGTTGGGGCCGGGGCATGTCAGGTAAACGCCGGGCTGGTCCGCGCCGAACGCGTGCGGGCGAGTCGAGGAAATGGAGGCAACTCGCGGGTTGGTTGCAACGCTCTCGTTACCAAGGACCCGCTCGATTTCGTGCGGAGATCGAATTTCAATTGCTTCAACGCCAGCGATGTCCTCGTCTGGTTTAGCGACTCGAAATACTCGGGTGGGCTGGTTGCCTTCCGATGACAGCGTTAGCCAGTCGCCCAGGTTGACGGACTCGCCGGGCGTCAGTTCCATCGAGCAGTAGCGCGGCGGTACCATCTTTGCCATATCTTGTGTTGCTTGCTCGATTCCACCAACTTGCGTCAGAGTCAGGTAGAACAGAAGGATGACGCCAAACACCATGACGATGCCTTGCAGCACATCCGTCCAGACAACCGCACGGAATCCGCCATACGATGTGTAAGCAATGACGGCCAGCGAAAAGAAAAATAGGCAGAGCAGGTATCCGGGATTGATTGAGCCGATAAACGACAGGCTACCCACGCTTGCGGCAGCTGCGTTGTAGAGCGGCACCTCGTCCAGCAGCGTGCCGAGCAGGATAGCGCCAGCTTTAAACTGAGCGACCAAGTTGAACGTCATAAAGAAGATGATGAACAGCGTGGCAAGAATGCCGACGGCACGACTTTCGAAACGCGAACGCATCACATCGGGAATCGTGATTGCGTTTGCGCGACGCGCGATCTGGTTCAGGCGCTTTCCCAAAAGTGCCATCATTATCAGCGGCACGAACATGTAACTGCCAATCCACAGCGCCAATGACCAGCCGTGCGTATATACAAGGCTTGGGAAGCCCGTGAAGCTACCGCCCGAAGCACTGGTCGCGGCAAACGTAAGCGCAAACGCCCACATGCCAAGGTTGCGGCTTCCGAGAAAGTACTCGTTGAGAAAATCTTTGCCCGTTTGCATCCGACTCGACAAAACAGCTAAGCCCATGACTACAGCCGTGTAGATCGCGAACGTGACTAACGCTGCATTCGAATCGCTGGATTGAGCAAGGAGGATCGTCACGCGCTGTCCTTGTCTTGCAAAGTCGGCGACGAAAGATCGGAGAGATCCTCCAGTGGATCATCTGCCATGCGAAACATGCAAAAGTAGATCGTGTAAATATTTGCGCCGATCCACGGCGCGGCAACTCCCCAAAATACCCACCGAGGAATGCCCCAAAATGTTTTTGTGACTTCCGCATCGTCCACGCCGTAGCCCAGCCAATACGAAACACCGACGCTCCAGCCTAGAAATACGCAGAACGCAACTAGCAACTCGATCGATTCCCGCTTCGAGTGAACGAACACAGGGTCGGGGGGCGATTGGTCATCAAGATTGTGGTCGGATTCGAGCGACATGCCGCTTCCATCTAGTGTTGCGATTGCGTGAGTCAGCAGAATAACATTAATTGCGCCGGAAACGAATCGCGGAGTCCGAGCTCGAGTGGATTGATGGGAGCGACGTCGGCTATCGTATACAGCCAACCGCAGGCCTACTGCTTTGTCGGATCCCTTTGATACTTGTTCGAACGCGTTTGGGATACAAATAATGAAGCCGCTTAAACGAGATCCCGTCCGCCCTGGGCAAGAAAGTGTGTGGGACTATCCTCGGCCGCCAACGCTCGAACGAGTCACTGAGACGGTTCGGATTCAATTCGATGGTCGACAGATCGTCGAAAGTACAAACGCCTTGCGAATCCTAGAGACAAGCCATCCGCCAACGATCTACATTCCGCCTGACGATTTTGTGGCCGGCGTATTGCAGTCTTCCGCCAAACAGACATTTTGCGAATGGAAAGGGGTGGCGTCCTACTTTGACATCGTTGGAGAAGCCAGGCAGTTGCAGAGCGCCGCCTGGTACTACGCCAAGCCACATTCACGCTACGCCGAGTTGGCGAATTTCGTTTCTGTGTACCCGAGCCAAATGGACGCGTGCTATTTGAACGAAGAACTGGTGCAGTCGCAGGCCGGTGATTTCTACGGTGGCTGGATCACGAAGAAGATCGTCGGACCCTTCAAGGGCGGGGCTGGCACTCACGGCTGGTAGTCACACAATCGCGGAACCGTTCGCAACGCGTCTTCGCCAACGACTGCTGCTGCGACGAGCTTCGTTTTCGCGTTCCATTCTGTGAAGGGAATAATGCCCGCAGACCACCGGCCATCGGGATTCATTTCTAGTCTCGGTTCCGTGGTCGATAAAAGTTGGTTCCATTCACCTCGCGAAAATATGCGAAACTCAGCTGGCACAACGGACGCTAGATGTTTTCGGACGGACATTGCGATATGCCCCATGGTGGTACGAGGATTGAGTTCCACGATCGGTTTCAGTTTCAACTGGCCGCTGAAATCGCGATAAACGAACGCATCCACGCCAAAGGGACCTTCAAATCCACGTTGTCGCAGTTCAGGAGCGGCTGTCTTCTCCAGCCATTCTCGGGCATAGTGCAAACGGGCGCAGTCATCGACGAGCAAAAAGCGTTTTAGTTCGCTGATGCAATCGTCGAATGGTCGGTGAAGGCGTGTTCCAGCGTATCTGCGCCCGGCAGTAACGAGAGGCCGACTCCAAGCCAAGAAATCGGGGGGCGAATCCTCGTCACCAGGCGATTTCCATAAAAACGAAAGATCAACCAGGCGGTCGAGTTCCGGTTCAATCACGCAGCGCGATTCGTGGCGTAAAGCTGCCGTAGTCCAAGCCGTGTCTTCACTGCTGAGCTCCGAGGTGCATCGAAATCTTCGTTGGCCTCGTCCGGAGGTGGCGAGATCTTGTTTGAACAATGCGTGTTCATAACCCAAGCTCGCGAACTTCTTCAGCACGCTCACGATTGCGTCTTGGTCGCAGACGAGTTCGCCGGTGGTGTGCTTGGAACAGAACCAATCCGGCACGTCTTCTAGTGACTCTCGCAAGTGATCGGCCGACCATGACTTGCGAAATAAGTCTGCACGCTCGTTCCGCCAAGGTTTGGGGTGCTTTTTCGTTGCAGGCAACAGCGGTTGCGCCAGTTCGTAGTTCTTTGGTGTCCATGCCCAAGGTTGTAAGTCGTTGAGTTTGCGAACCGCGAGCTCCGGCACACTGTCGAAGTCGACGAGCTCCGGTAGTTCCAGTCCGGTATTCAGCAGCTCCCGTCGAAACTCCAGCGATGGTGCACGGCGGACGAGTACAATGTCATCTTGTTTGGAGAGTAATACCATCAAACAACCAAGATCTGCATCTAGTTGGTGCATTAGCGATTGTTGTTTCGTGTCTAGTTGCGTTGTCAACGCGGCTTCAGCTGCGGAATCAAACCAGCGCACCGTCGGTGGTCGACCACGCGATTGACGATAGACTTCCACCGCATCGATGAAGTCATCCGTGAGTCCAGCTTTACGACGTCCTTCGCGATTGAAGGTGCATTTAGGCCCGCGAGCTCGCTGCGGAGACATAGGGAATGTCAGTCGATCTTGGTAGGCTTCCCAATCGCTACGTTCAGGGTTCTTCCACTGTCGAAACCATTCCAATCCGTGTTGGACATGCCCGATTTCGTCTTGGTAGATCTTTTCAAGGACCTTGGCGGTACTTTCGTCGCCAAGACTGCGAAAGATTTTGGCGTAATGCAAGCTGTAGTCGAGATTCGCCTGCTCGAAGGTAAGGCTCAGCCGTGATACGAAATCCATCGGGCAATCCATTGGCTCGACGACTCGCCAAAAGTGGCCGCTCAACGGAAAGCTTCCAAATTCGACCCCACAGTCCTTCATGCGTTTCAGGTACATGCGCGTGTGCGACTGTTCTTCTTGAAGCGTCGCCAAGACCCCACGTCGAAAAGCTTCCGGCGCATCCGGAAACTTGAGTAACACGAGCGCCATGAGTTCCGTCGCGAGTAACTCGTGGTTCGCCAAGAAATGAAGTAGCCTGCCACGCTCCCTTTCATTGCCTAGCTCTGAATCTCGCGGTGGCGTCGACAAACTAGAACCGTCGTACATCTCCATTCCGACAGGTCGGCCTGGTGTGAATGCATTTTGACTGACCAGTGACCGCAACCGATTTGCTGTGTCAGAAGTACCTTCTTGGAAAGTCAGCTTCGGAGGATGGATCAGCTTGTCCTCGAGCGTATCCCCAAAAATGACTTGTTCAGCAAATTGGAGGACGTTCATTTAATCTGCAAATTGATGAGTGGGGATGTTGCTGAACGTTTGCCGGTTGAATCTCTGCTGATTTGGAACCGTTGGTGGCAAAGGGTTTTTTAGTGGCCCTCTCTTGCAAGTAATGCCCGTTTTAGGACGGTGGAAGGCAACTTTTTCACTGCACGTTGAATCGACGGATGTTCGGTGCTTGGACTTTGTAGTCATCACCGGACAGTTGTTCGAGTCCGAGTAGTTGCTTCTCGGACAAGACTTCTTTGATCAGGTCGTCGCGATATTGAATTCGAAGTTCTTCGAATTTTTTCATCAGCTCTTCTTGCTTCTCTTTCTGTTTTTCTTCGATTTCTTTTTTTTGCTCGTCATCGATTTCCAGTGCTTTCGCTAGTTTGTCATCGATCAACGCAATCGCCCCGCGATGCTTGAGCTTCATTTGAACTTCGATCTGGCTGAGTCTCTTTAGCTGCTTGGGTTCCAGTAACAGCTCGAGTTCTTTCGTGACGTTCTCGCGTACGGCCTTGGTGGCGGTTTCCATCAGGCGAGCAGCATCACCGCCGAATTTAGCCTGTGCTTGGAAGAGTTCGGAGGTTTGGCGCTGGATGTCGTTTTGAAGTTCTTTGACAACGGCCGATTGGGCATTGGTCAATTCGAGCTCTTTTTGAATCTGCTCCCGCCGCAAAAGGCCGAGCGGATCGTCGGGCATCCCTCCAAAAAACGAAACCGTCGAGCCGATCATTGGCGGCCCTGTTACGAACGCTTGTGGGGCGATCGTGGCCTCTGCCGATTCGATTCGCAGGATAGATTGTGAGAATGCGATGGTGGGCCAAATGAAAAGGCTGGCAACAACGAAGAAGGCGATTTTCATGCGTGAATTCCGTGGATGATCAGAGAACGCAACGTTCATACTACCAAACTCGCCGGTGGGAATAGCCTCGCCTGTCGGACGTACACGAACGAAGCCCCACAAAACGCCGCGAATCAGGGCAACTAAAACACCCGTTTTGGTAATCGCTGTCACGTTGGCAAGAAAAAACGGTTCGGTAAGCAAGATTTCGCCTGTTTTTCGCCGCCGTGGTCGCGAAACAGCCATGTACGAGGCGATGGAAGACGATAAACTGAATCAGACAAGTCGTCAGTGGTTGGCGACGATCGATTACGATCCATGAAAGGGAAGCGATGAAGCTAAAGCATATTGCAGCACTAATGATGCTGATGCTGGCTTTGGGTTGCACACAGCAACCTGCAGCGACGCCCGCAACAGATACCGGAAGCGATAGCAGCGCCGGTGCCGATGCGGCAGCGTCTACAACCGTCGATCCCGCGACCGATACAGATACGCTAGTAGCTGCGGCTACTACGGTAAAGTTTGACGTCACGGGTATGACTTGACCTTCTGGCTGAGGTGGTAAAATCAAAACCGCTTTGGGTGAGTTACCGGGTGTAACTGTAGACGACGTTCAAAAAGGTTCATTGACTTGTTCCGGCGAAAACCTTGACCACGACGCAATTATTGCGGCCGTCAAAAGTGCAGGTTTCGACGCAACAGTTGCGAACTAATATAAAAGAAGCGATGAAGCATCGCTTAGGAAATCTCAAAAGCGGCCGATGCATTTGCTCGGTCGTTTTTTCGTATCGGCTCGATACTATCATGCAAAACCACTTCGTCGGTTCCTATGTTCGATGCGATGTCCAAAAGAAACCGCACCTACCTGTTCGTATTCAGCATCGCTCTGGTTAGCCACGGCTGCACACGCAATTCTGACGTTAGCGAAGCCGAAATCCCTCAGCCCAGCGTCGCCAAGCCCGTCGTGATAAAAAGTACCGCGACGGAATTTGAACATAAGCTGCCCTTGGGTTTGCCCGAGTATCACATTTCGGACGCCGACAACCCAATGACGGTTGAGAAAGTGGCGCTCGGAAAAAAACTGTTCTTCGACATGAGCCTTTCCGTAGACTACACCATGTCGTGCGCGACTTGCCACGATCCAGAAAAGGGTTGGTCGAACGGGCTTCCGGTGGCAGAAGGCGTAAGCGGCGAGAATGGCACGCGGAATGTACCCACCATCGTAAACGCAGCGTTTTTTCGCGCCATGTTTTGGGACGGTCGTGCTTATAGTTTGGAAGGACAGGCGCTCGGACCGATTTTAAACAAAGACGAAATGGGCATGCCTTCGAAACAAGCGCTGGTTGAACGGCTTAGCGAAGATGAAGATTACCCCACACTTTTCGCGAAAGCGTTTTCCGACGGGTTAAATGCGAAGAACGTAGCTCGTGCGATCGCTTGCTACGAACGCACGATCGTCGCGGGGAACTCACCGTACGATCGCTACGTCGCGGGTGACAAGACTGCGCTGTCCGAGTCTGCCGAACGTGGGATGAAGCTGTTCTTTAACGAAAGAAAGAGCAAGTGTTCGATTTGCCATGAGGCACCAACGTTTACGGCATTGTTCTATCACAACCTGGGCGTGGGCATGGAGCAAGAAGACCCGGACTTGGGACGCTTCGAAGTTACGAAGATCGAAAACAATAAGGGGAGATTCAAGGTACCCACTGTCCGCGACGTGCAATTTACGGCTCCGTACATGCACGATGGTAGCATCGCTACGTTAGAAGAAGTCATCGAGCTCTACGACAAAGGCGGTATTGCGAACCCGTATTTGTCGAAAGAGATGCGAGGCAAGCTGAATCTGACGAAGCAAGAGAAAGCGGATCTCATTGCGTTCATGGTCGAGGGACTTACATCGGACGAACAGCCGAAACCTTAGATCGGCGGACGTTCAGGATGGTCGACAAGTCCGGGTGAATTCGCCATATTCATTGTTTAGCGCCTCTAGCCGATCGTTCTCCGTGACACAGCTCCGTCCATTTCTCAATTGCGATCCTCCAGCTCTCGTGGCAATCTGGAACGCTCAGCCTGAAGCGAAAAGACTGGCTCGTCAGTTAAGGGTGCCAACGTTCGAGCACTTCGTATTGGCGAAACCGTATTTCGATCGTGAGGGGCTGTTGCTGGCGGTGGATAACGGTCGAGCGATTGGTTTTGTGCACGCCGGGTTTGGGCCTAGCGATAGTCATTCGGTCGATAGAAATGTTGGTGTCATTTGTGCCTTCAATATTTTGCCGGACCACGATTCGGTTGAATTGCGTGGCAAGATGTTGTCTGAAGTCGAACAATATCTTTATTCGCGAGGTGTTACGCAGATATTTGGCGGCGCTGTTTCGCCAATGAATTCGTTCTATCACGGGCTCTCATCGATCGGAGAGGCAGCGGGTGTTTTAGACGAAGATCAGTCGACGCAAGAGCTATTTCGCAGTGCTGGCTATGTCGAGCGTCACCGAAACGTCGTGTTGCGTCGGGATCTGACAGCGTTTCGACCCGGGTTCGATCGAAAGCAGCGTGCATTGCAGCGAGAAATAGATGTGTGCGTCGATCTTGAAACTGACCTAAGCGACTGGTGGGAACTTTGTCGCTATGGACCGCTACCGCGATGCGGCTTTGATGCGGTTGAACGAGAGTCTCGCACCAAGGTTGCCCGCGTATACTGGTGGGACCAAGCGTTTACGGGTGCGTCGTTACAGTCGAGTGTGTCCTTCAATAACGTGGAAGTCTCGGAAACGCTTCGGCGGTCCGGAATCGGAACGCTACTGATGAACGAGGCCATGAAGCAGTTGAAGTCCAGTGGTGCGTTCTACGCAACCGCTCAAGTGCCTGAAACTGATGAAGTTGCGTTGGCGTTCTTTAGTTCGTTGGGATTCACGGAAGAAACGCGCGGCACAACGTTCTGCAAGTCGTGATCTTTAGACGACCAGACGCGAGCTTCGGATAGCTTCGAGCAGCGGTTGCATTTCTGTCACGTCGGACGAAATGATGGCAAGTCGTTGGTGCTCACCGATCACTTCAAGCTGAATACTTAGGCGACTTTCCTTCGGTAGGCACGGCTCCACACGGTTCGCCCATTCAATGAGTGTTACCGCGTCCTCATCGAAGCTCTCTTGAACACCCAACGCATCGAATTCGTCCTCGTCCTTGATGCGGTAGGCGTCTAGATGATGGATCGTGCGATCGCCATGGTAAGTCTGCCAAAGCGTGAACGTCGGGCTGGTGACTTCGCTGATGGGAATGTTGCACGCTTTAGCAAACGCTTGGGTCAGTCGGGTTTTTCCCGCGCCGAGCGTGCCGTCTAGAGCAACCACGCTGCGAGTCGGAAGCGATTCGGCCAAGAGTTTGCCCAGTGTTTCAGTGTCAGATTCGCTGTTGAGTTGTAATTCGATTTTCATGACTGTTATTTCGAGCCGTGTTCGTAGCCAGCGGCTGGCAAAGGTGTTCGTTTTCCATTTTCGATTTGCCAAATGCTGGATTCTGCAATGCAAGTTCCGACTCTTGTGATCGGCGTGTCGAGCGGTTGGTCTTTGAGGATTCGCTGAGCTTCCGGTGGAGCCACAGCCAGCAGTAATTCGAAGTCTTCACCGTCGCCGATAGCGCTGGCGATTTGCTCTTCGCGAGAGTTCGTTTGCTGCTTCAGTACTGAGGAGATCGGCAGTTCGTCTAGAAAAATCTCTGCACCACAATTCGACATCGCGCTGAGTCGTCGCACGTCCATCGCCAAACCGTCACTGAGGTCCATGCCGGCGCTGAGTTCGTAGCGCTCGTTGAGCATCAGGGCTTCGTCGACCCGAGGGCGAAAGTTCAGGTGATGGCCCGCCAAGCTTCCCCCAAGTTCGCCGGTTACTAACAGCCAGTCGCCAGGCTTTGCATTGCTGCGAAGAATGGGCCCGCGTGAAGTCGTTTTGCCGAGAATGAGGACGTTGATCGCCAGCTTTCCATCCCATGTGTTCGTGTCGCCGCCCGCGACTGGACAGTCGAATTCTCGCCCGATGGCGATTATCGATTTCATCAGCGACGCGGCGTATTCATCTGTCGTCGAAGTGGGCAGCAACAACGAAACAAATGCCGCAACCGGCTTGGCGGCCATCGCCGCGATGTCGCTCAGGTTGACGGCCATGGCTTTACGGCCGATTTGTTCGGGCGTGGCATCGTGCGACAAGAAGTGACTTCCGTCGGCGATCAGGTCCGTGGTGACAACCCAGTCTTGGTCGCCGCCGCGGATCACAGCAGCGTCGTCACCGACACCGTGAAGCACTTCTTCGGTGTCGCCGTTGGTTAGCGATTGCAGTAGTTGAACGAGAACGTTTTCTTGCACGGCTCTAGTTGCCGGTTGTCTTGCCGGGCTGCTCGGTTGATAGATCTGGAGCATACCATGTTGCGGCGATGGTCAGACAGATGGCGAAGATTGAGAAGATAAAGCCGTTGGCAGTTCGCCCAGTCCACGGTTCCCAGATCCAAGGCGAGTGGAAGAATGCGTCGTTGAGGAAAAAGAAAATCCAAGTCGATGTCACGAGTCCAATCGGTGCGAACCATGCTGCTTTCTCCTGGTATCGTGTCTGCGTGGCGAGAAACACTGCAACGCTGGTTGCGACCAAAATGGGCGCTGCTACGTAAAGGTCAATGCCGATCAGCAGTGGCCAAGTGTCTTCTGTGAAGCACAATTGTTTCAGTGTGAGCCCTGCGATGGGTAGGACAACAACCGGTAGCGACACAAGGAATGGCCCGAAGCGACCGCCCACGACAACGATCAGTGGGAGTAGCGTCATTGGAATCGCCAAGTCGGCCACTGCATCAAGCCACGGAATCGATTGGAAGTTCCACGCGATTAGCAGTCGCACGTGAATTGCCAGCAGCAGCATTTCAACCAACACAGTCAGCGAGACGGTAGGTCGCTCTATCGTTGCTTCTTCCTGTGCGATGTCTTTTCGTGAGAGCCAACAAGCCAGTCCTACGATGGCTCCAAAGACGAAGCCAAACGCAGTCTCCATCATATTGTGCCAGTTGATTTGGCTCGCGATCGATTCGACGGGTATTAGGTTCTTCCATTCAGGATGCCACCGCGTGTATGACTGAATGGTCTGTCCGGCAGGAAAACCAATCGCTCCAGCCAATAAACCCCAGCAACCCAGCGACCACGCCAACCCATCGCGTTTGATGAGCCCCACGTACGCCAGGAAAACCGCCATCGCTGCGCATAATCCACCCCAGCATTCACGCCGTGGCTTGTCAGATAGATCCGGTTCCCAGTGCCAATGGTCGGAAAAGTAGAGTTGTGGCAGCGAACGTTGTTCCGGATCAAACGGCCGATTGAGTAGTTCAGTACCGACCAGCAGCGCACACGTCATGGCAACGATCAGTACCGTGACTTCGATCACGCCGTATCGCTTGCGACTAAGTCCCATGCCAAACATGGTAGCGCCGATTGAGATCCAGACTCCACCTTTTATCGCGAGGCCAAGCATGCCCCAGCGATATGCATCGTTGTTACCGATCAACGGTCCGTCTTGGGTAAGGCCGAGAGTTTGGCCGTAAGTCATGCTTCCGCCAATGGAGACGCCAAGCGCAAACATGGCGACAGAACGAGCCGACTGGATTGCTGTAAGGTGTCGACCGTGAAGCAGGACTAAGACAAAGCCTACTAGCACGCCAGCGATCATCGCACCGGTTTCGTGGCCATATTGGCCTCTGATGCCCCAGGCCAGGCCGCCCGCGCACGCAGCGAGAGCCATCGTCGTCATCGGTCCAGCTTGTTGCTGGCTGTTTCTAAGTGCTATCGATTCCAAAGCCACGATCCAAGAGGGCGTCCCGCAGTCATCCAGTGCGTGCCTAAACACTTGGGCACACGGATGTCAGAGCCCTATTGTCGCTAAAGCAATCGACGGTTGAAAGTGCTTTGGTTGCGAACGTGATTGCGTTTCGCAGCCTTTACACACTAACGCAACTTCGAAACAGAGAACTCGCCCGCGAACGTTTTCTTGCCCCGCAAGATGTAGAACGGAATCTTGTCGATGCCTGAAAGATCGGCGTCTTCTAAGACGTAGTCGACGTTGTCCAGAGCGGTCGTTTCCCAGACATGCATTCCTACAAGGACGTCGTTAACCTGGATGCCTTCGCCTGCCGCCAGGCCTTTTTCATCCAGTGAGGTGACAAGTAGACCGCCCCGGAATTTATCGGTGCGTTCTTTCGTTTCTTCGATGGAAAGTTTTGTAAGTCGTACGCCCAACGCTTTCCAAACGGGGTCCTTGATCTGCGTTGACGCCAACGCTTTCTTCGTTTTTGGGTTGGGAGCTTCAGAGATCGCGAGTTTTAATTTGACCGGCTCATCCTTGCGATCGACTGAGCAGTCGATCGAATCACCCACCTGCGAACCGATGAAGGCACACTCGAAATCGAGGCCTCTACCAACGGTTTTACCGGCGACTTGACGGATGACGTCGCCACGTCGCAGTCCTGCTCGATAGGCAGGGCTTCCTTGCTGAACGTTTCGGACAACGATGGCTGGCTTGTCATTGAGGAATGTGTCCTCGTGGATGACGCCATGCCACACGCCGGAAAGGCGTTCAGCGCTCATGAGTCGTGCCGCTACCTGCATGGCTTGGTTCACGGGAATCGCGAAACCGATTCCTTGGGCACCGACTCGAACCGCTACATTGATGCCAATCATGTTGCCATCAATGTTCAGAAGTGGACCCCCAGAGTTGCCCGGGTTGATGCTCGCGTCCGTTTGGATCAAGTCGTTGTACGACTGCGTGTCGTTGACTTGAACGTTGCGATGCTGGGCACTCACGATGCCGACGGTTACGGTGTGTTCGTAACCGTAAGCATTACCAACGGCAATCACAGTCTCGCCAGTCATGATGTCGCGGGACGAGCCGACGCGAACCACGGGCATGCGTTGCTGCACGGGGATCTTGATGATCGCCAGGTCCGTGGCAGGGTCATGTGCAATTAACCGAGCGACAAAACGGGCTCCGTTGCCGAGCGTGACTTGAATGCGTCGCACGCCTTCAACAACATGGTAATTCGTCAGCACATAGCCGCGTGGATCGACGACCACGCCTGTGCCCATCCCGTTGACACGTTTCTTCGCGTCGGTTGCATACTGGTCCGTTGCCGGAACCGTTTTATGTCCATGAATATTCACGACAGAAGGTCGTGCACTTTCCACAGCTTGGACGACGGCCGAGCGTCGATTGCTTTGAGCAGCAGCCGACGAGCTACCAAGTTGGAATCCAAGCGTGGTGGTGAGGAGAAGGATCGCAGTGACGCGAAGAGACCGGTGACGGCCTGGTCGATTTCGATTCATGGATGCGCTGGCGAAGGGCGGAAGCTGGCTGGGTCAAGAAGAGCTCGCTAGCGGGATTGCAAACTCAACTTCTGGCGGTACCCAAGAGATCGGTAGCATCGCTTTTCCGCTTGATACAGATGCAGTGCACCGTCACAGCCGACCTAGGTTGACGCTCGCCTTGTCGATGGCGTTTGGTTTTCGGTTTGAAGGGCTGCAAGCGTGCTTGCTGAAGGCGCTAGCGTGGTGGCGTTTTGGTTGTCTAGAAGCGGAATAAACGGAAGCGGTTAGTGCCTGTGTAGGTTCAGTTCGCCGCGTTCTGTTTCTTAGGAAACGCCAGCTTCAATAGCTGCAGAGCCAAGAATGCCGCGATGGGCGTTAGCAACAAAAACGGCCAGCCACCCCAGATGCGGAAGCTACCGTCGTAGATGATTTCAAGTTCATAGGGTTGGTCGGCCATTGGGGCGACCGAGATGTCGTTGCGGCTCAGATAGTACGCAGCTGGCGAGCCGATCGTATTGCGTCCGTGTTTGGCATAGAGCTGCCGCTGTGAAAGTGCTGGCAGTTCGGTTTTGCTATTGGACGTTTTATCTATCAACGTCAGCGTTTCTATTGCTTTAAAGTCACCAGGCAATCTTACAGTGCGTTGTCCTTCAAATAGTTCCAGTTGCTGCGTTCGTTGGCGTGTGAAATCCAAGCCATCGAAAAGCGATACGAATAAAAGCAGCAGCGGAATGACCAGGATGATCAAGCAGCCGCCGGCGGCCATCATACTCTTGAAGGTGTCTTCTTCCGTAACACGTTCGTTGCTAATCGGTAGCGTCTTCCCTCGCCGCACGCTTTCGCAAGCAATGTCAGCCATGTCGTTTGCGCGAAACGCATCTTCCCAATCCGGATGAACGGCCTGCCCATCGAGACTATCTGCAAGAGCTTTTGCGAGCACCGGTCGTTCGACGGGCTGTAGCGTTTCATTTGGCAATTCTTCAACCGTTGAAGTGAGCTGCCATTCCCCTTGGTCGGGCATGTTGAGAGTAATGCGCCCGCGCTGTCCGACCAGCGCGACCGTTGCACCAGGTTCGCCGTCAACCGGATTCACGGACCACCGACCAAGTGCATTGGTTTCGCCGGTCAGATTCGCATTTAAGTTAGCAAGCGATTGAATCTCTTTCGCGGGCATAGCGCCAACACGTTGGAAGTTGCCAAGCAGACGCCGCAACAACAAAGCATCGCGACTAAGTGCTGCCCGAACCGCTTGGTCCGAGCGGTCTGGCAATGCTCGTTCCATCTCGACTTGTTCGATGGGCCCGACGGGAGAATCGCTGGCTCGCGTCCATTGAGCCAAGCGTGCGAAAACGGGATGATGCGACGGCGGATGAAAAGGCACCATCGGCGCGCCGGTGTCGCGTTGGATCATGTCGAGCTCGACTGCAAAGATGCCCGAACAGGCTGGCTGATCCAGAATCATGGGGATGCTGTCGCGAGCGAGGTCGCGGAGAAGCTTTTCTTTTTCTGCCGTGTCACCGCCCTGCCCGACCACGATCACGGACTTCTCATGCACCTCCTTTGCGAAATCGTCCGGCGTTTGGATACGATTTGCTTGTGGAAATCGCTTCGCCAATTCGTCGCCCACGGCGTCGGAATCCAGCCAGCCTGTGATGCTCGGCGGCTGATCTGACGGAAGTTCTGCCAGCGTATCCAGGATCGAAAGCGTGCGTTGATCGGCGCCGAGAAGAAGTACGTGCATTGCCGGTATGTGAATCGAAGGAGAAGACGAGGTTAAGCTTCACGTTAACAAGCTCGAACCGAAATAGGCGACCGAGTATAACGTGGATTGCATGGATCAGTCAGGAATGCTCGGCCAGCAGCAATATTACTCGGCCTAGGGCGAAGTATCGGTTTAAGAGCCACGCTACTGGCGGCTGATGGCTCGACGGTCGAAATTTGGGGTGACGCTTCGCCCCATATTGCGGTTAAAACTTGGGCTAACACGAAACAGGAGCCATAAGCGTGCCGGGAATTGAAAGAAACGCAACGCGAGCCGTCAAAATCGGATCGATCACCATCGGCGGTGGGAATCCAATCGCCGTACAGAGTATGACCGCTACGCACACGCAAGACGTGGACGCCACTGTTGAGCTCGTGAATTTGCTTCACAACGCAGGCGCCGATGTTGTTCGGATTGCCGTCGATAGCAACAAAGACGCCGAAGCACTGATTGAGATCCGCAAGCAGACGGAGGCGAATCTCTCCGTGGACCTTCAGGAGAACTATCGCTTAGCCGCAGTGGTCGCGCCGCACGTCGACAAGATTCGCTACAACCCAGGGCACCTCTATCATCACGAACGAGAAAAGCCGTGGCAGGAAAAAGTGAAATTCCTTGCCGACACGGCCAGTCAGCACGACTGCGCAATGCGCGTGGGTGTGAACTGTGGCAGCGTCGATCCCGCGAAGGCGGAGTCGTATGACGAGAACGATTCGATCTCGCCGATGTTGGCCAGCGCATGGGAGCACTGTGAGTACCTCGATTCGCTGGACTTTACGCGTTACTGCGTTTCGCTGAAAGATTCTGATCCGAAAAAAGTCATTGAGATCAATCAACGCTTTGCTGAAAAACGTCCGGATATTCCGCTGCACTTGGGCGTGACCGAGGCTGGTCTTCCACCGGATGGGGTAATCAAGACACGGATCGCGTTCGAGCAACTGATTGGTCGTGGCATTGGGGATACGATTCGCGTGTCGCTGACCGTGCCCAATTCGGAAAAGCCGCAAGAGATTGAAGCCGGTCGCCAAATCCTGGCCGACATCGCAGCAGGCCGAGTCCGGTCCGTTGTCGATTTTGGTTTGAATTCACTAAACATCATCGCTTGTCCCAGCTGCTCGCGTGTCGAGAACGAAGCGTTCATCGAACTCGCGGCACAAGTGAAGGAAATGACAAAGTACGCCGAAGAGCATGCGTTAACGATTGCCGTCATGGGATGTCGAGTTAACGGCCCTGGCGAAACGGACGACGCAGATCTCGGTTTGTGGTGCGGTCCAAATTTCGTGAACCTAAAACGCGGGCCGAAAGAGTTGGGCGCTTATCCCTACGACGAGATCTTAGGTCGTTTGAAGGAAGAACTCGACGTACTGATCGCTGAGCAAGCTGGTTCGGCAGTCTAAGTCTTGCAATTCTCGTTGGGCTGTGAATGGAAGACTGACGCGAGCAAACTCGATTCATTTGCGTTTGAACGTCCAAACATCGTTGTTTCCGCTTGGGCGGCAATGCATTAGGGAAAGTCCCATTTCTGTTAGCAATTGCCGCGCACTGTCGTCTAGATTCGCCATCTGCACGTAGTTCAACTTCGTTAGTTTTCGAAGCGGTTCGACGACATCGATCGACAGTGGGTTGTCGTTCTTCAAGTACAGTTTCTCTAAGTCAGCAAGCTTGGCGGTTTCGCGGAAGAAGTTGGCGGACGGCTCGAACGGATTCTTTGGGTTGTCATTGATCGTTAGTTGCTTGAGTCGATGCGAGTCCGTGAATCGAGGCTTGCCTTCCGCTTGCCATCGCAATTCTAGACCCGTGAGTGATGGGCATTGCTCGATCGTATGCCAGACAAGCTGTGGATCGTAACGAGACGTGAAGGTCAACTGGATGGAAGGCTGTACTTCGGCAATTGCTTTCAGCACAACCCCGTCCATGTCCGGATTGCAGATCACTGTCTCCAGGCCGTGCTGGTTGCGAATACTTGCGCCGTGAATTGGTTTCCGTAGGTTGGGTCTTCTCCCGACGCGTTCCACACCCGCACATGGTTGTCGCCGAGAATGAAAACGCTTCTCGTTCTTTGCAACGCAGAATGGAAATCAATGGCGTGTGTCTGGGCGATTATCGTTTTAAATCCAGAGAGTTCCTTGGCTAGTTCAGAGAGAGTGAAGTTCGTCGCGTAGAATTTGGCTCGACGCGTTTGGCATTCGAGTGCTTGGAGTTCCGTAAGGGTGAGTGGGCAGTGTTGGAACTCTAACGAAATGTTTGGGTATTTTCGAAGCCCTTTGAGGCTGCGTGCTGTTACGTTGCTTTCGAATAAGGCTAGGCTCGACGTCTGGCTTAGATCCATTGTGGTAATCCGATCGAAGTCGGCATCGTTGATCTTCGAAAGTAGTAAGCCACCGATCGGTTTCGCATTAACTTGTGAAAGCGCAGTGATTGTTTCGCTCGTCAATCGATAGGTTTCGTTGTACTGCGGTGCCGAAAAAACGAGGCGTTTTAGCGAAGGGATCGACGCGAGCAAACACAGGTGATCCAAGGAGACCTCCGTGCCGTGTACATCTAAGACTTCTAGGTTTGGCAGCTTCTGTAAGGCGTTAACCTGTCGGAAGTCCAATCGCCCACAGTCCCAGAAAGCCAGTCGTTTCAATGTCGGAAGTTTAGACAGATGACGTAGGCCCTTGTGGCTGATCTGGGTGCCAGCCAAGTCGATGAATTCAAGTCGCTGTAGGCTCTTGATCGCTTCGAGATTTTCGTCTTTGATCAGACTTCGCCGCAGGTTGATGGACTGTGCGTCGCTATAGAGGTTGCCGAAAACAGGTTTTGGAAACCAGCTTGGATGGTACTCCACCTTGGCACCGAAGCTCTTTAACTCCTGGACCACGGCATGGACGCGACTTCGTCGAAGATGAAAGACCAAGCAAAGGGCCACGACCAGCGTGAGTACGAGCAAGCCGCGAATTGAAAATCGTAATCCGCGGCGTTTGTTGGCTGGCATTGCAGGGCTGTTGGCGTGGAGATTTCTAGTCTTTGTATCCTATATGAGAACGAAAAGCGAAACCATAAACCATGATCGGGAGCCCGGCGCGGCGCGCACAAACTCCCCATTCTGCAAGCCCTTTTCCAGCGTAGCTTGAAAAACCGAATCTTTTGGCGATTCGCCGGAGGGCTTGCGGCCTTACGTCTTCTTAAGCGTCGGTTGCTTGGCTGACGACAGGAAATGCTATAGGTGTTACGCCCATGCCCCACCTAGCTGTGATGTCACCGGTAACGGTTGATGGCGAAACAGCAACGTCTAACTCAACGGAACCATCAATGGTCACTGGCGTACCAAGGACACCAAACGTCACATTACCAGGAGCGGCTCCGTTCGGAATAAAGAACGCGAAAGGACTTGGGCTGCTGCCCTGCGTGAGGGTTCCACGTTCCGCAACGAACTCAAGTCCACCCGCCTGAATGGGACCTTGCATTGGGACGATCGTAATGTTTCCGCCCTCTGGCGGATAAAACCCTGCAAGCTCGAACTCATGGTCAGGAGCTCCCTGTCGGTCAAGAGCAAACGAACGTGTCTCCTCGCCGTCATAGTACCAGCCAGTGAGCAGAGAAGCTGGCTCAGCTTCCAGGCTCAGTTCTACGGTGCCGTCGATTATTACGTTCGCGTCTGGCGATTCTACGATCCACTTATCGCGTGTGCTGCTAACAACGTTCTCAAATGGCGTTGCTACTTCGCCGCCGGTTAGTCCACCGCTTGCTGCCGTCAGCTGTAGTGCTTGGATCGAAACGGGGCCATCAACCGAAGTCAGCGTAATTGGTCCACCGTCGAAATCGAATTGTGCGACGAGCGAAGGCGAAAATCTTGGTTCTAGCCTTCGTGCTTCGGTCACGCTGCTCGCGAATTCGTTGCTCACTCTTGCGTCAAGCTCAACATCTCCTGATACAACGACATCAAGTTCGATAGACCCGTCTATCCA